>JBBECD010000203.1:0-73804 GCA_040881995.1 Planctomycetaceae bacterium | reverse complement strand
CGCACCCACCTTACAGATCCCTCTTTCGCTGTGAACTCTCTCCTCCATGAAGGTCAAACGTTTCCCTCAAGACTTTCAGGTCGAGGAACTCACGAACGTCGTACCCGCCAAGGGGCCGTTCGCGCTGTATCGGCTGACGAAAACCTCCATCGGCACGATGGAAGCGATCGACCTCATCGCCCGCCGCTGGCAGATTCACCGCCGGCGAATTTCGTACGGCGGCCTCAAAGACAAGCACGCCGTCACGCGGCAGTTCATCACCGTGCAGCAGGGACCGCATCGCGACTTCGAGCACGCCAACGTCGCTCTGGCATACCTCGGCCAGACGTCGCGTCCCTTCACCGCGGGAGAAATCAGCGGCAACCGTTTCGAGATCGTCATCCGCGACCTCACCGCCGAAACGGCGGCGACGGCGCAACGGCACTTGCAAGACGTCGCCGCGTTCGGCGTGCCGAATTATTTTGACGATCAACGGTTCGGTTCGGTCGGTTACTCGGGTGAATTCGTCGGCCAGGCGTGGTGCAAGGGAGACTACGAGCGGGCTCTCTGGCTGGCGCTCGCCGACCCGCATCCGTTCGACCGTTCGCAGGAAAAATCGGCAAAGCAGTTTCTTCGCGACCACTGGGGCGACTGGGTGCTGTGCAAACAAGAGTTGCCGCGGTCGCACCGGCGGAGCATCGTCACGTACTTGTGCGATCACCCGGCGAATTTTCGCGGCGCCTTCGCCCGCATCCGCGTCGACTTGCGGGGAATGTATCTCTCGGCGTTTCAGAGTTACTTGTGGAACGTGCTGCTCGCGAGCTGGTTGACGGAAAACTGCCCCGCCGACGATCTCTTTCCCGTTAAAATGAACTTGGGAACGGTTCCCTATTTTTCGCGGCTGTCGCCCGACGTGATGACGAAACTCGCGGAACTGACGATCGCGCTTCCTTCGGCCCGGCAACATTTACCGGAAGGCCCCGAAGCCGATTTCATCGAACGCGTCTTGAGCGAGATGGGATTATCGCTCCGCGAAATTCGCGTTAAATATCCGCGCGACAGTTTTTTCTCGAAAGGCAGGCGAGCCGCGCTCAGCTGGCCGGGTGAAGCGACGTCAGCCATCGAGCCCGACGAAGAGGCGAAAGGGAAGAAGCTCAAGCTCGGTTTCACGCTTGCCAAGGGGTCGTACGCCACCGTCGTCATCAAACGCATCACCGGCGACGTGGAGATCCCGTTCGATGAACCGGAGGATGAAGGGGAAGCAGAAATGTAGTCGTTGCGCCGGGTGGCACTGGCGGCTTGTCCGCCAGTGTGTCTTTCATCGTTCGTGCGTTTTTTTCTTCTCGTTCCCATGCTCCGCTTGGGAACACAAGGTCTTCGAAGCTCCTGCTTCGTTCTTTTAGCCCCCGGTCAATGACCGGGGGGATTTCTCGCGCACAATACCCCCGGCGACTCGCCGGGGGCTAAAAAAGAGAGCGCTCCGCTACGGAAACCCTCCGCGTCGCGGCTAAACGAAGATTTATTTGCTCCTCGTCTCCTTGTCTTCCCTCACAGCTCGCCGCCGTCGCGGTTTGACCACCACGGGAGCAGCACGCCGCCGTCGATCGTGAGGGTGCTGCCGGTCATGTACGCGGCGTCGTCGCTGAGGATGTAGACCACCCCCGCGGCGATTTCCTCGGGCCGGCCGATGCGGCCCAGCGGCAGGGCTTTCTGGCTTTCGGCGATCTGCTCGTCGGTGAAATACTTTCGCTCGCCGGGCGTGTCGATCCAGCCGGGATGCACGATGTTCACGCGAATTTTATGCGGGGCGAGTTCGATCGCCGCGGTGCGGGCCATGTGATCGATCGCCGCTTTCGACATGTTGTAGGCCATCGAGGTGGGGACGGCCATCACGGCGTGCGGCGAACTGATGAGCGCCATCGCGCCGCCGGTCCCCTGTTTGATCATCTGCAAGGCCGAGGCCCGTACGCCCCAGAACGCACCCCACATGGTCACGTTCACCGTCCGCTTGAAACCTTCGACGTCGGCATCGACCATGAGCTGGCGATCGCTGTACGCCGCGTTGGACACGAATAAATCGAGGCTGCCGAACGTCTTCACGGTTTCCGCGATCATGTTCTCGACCGCCGCCTGTTCGCTGACGTCGGCCTGCAGCAGTAGTGCTTTTCGACCGAAGCCCTCGACCTCTTTGGCGACTTCCTGCGCTTCTTCGGGATGCGAACGATAATTGATCGCCAAGTTGGCCCCTTCGCGCGCCAAGGCAATCGCGATGGCGCGTCCGATGCCGCGCGAGGCTCCCGTCACCAGTGCATTTTTACCCGCGAATTTCATAAGTTCGTCTTTCCGATGGAATGAGTGCAATTCTGATGTCATCCGGTGGAATCACTCGGCCCCGCCGATGAATTCTGTTATTTTTTATCCGGGATCTCTCTGCCGGGCCGCGATCGGCACTCCGGTAGTGTATCGCGGCGGGTGGGATTTCTGTAGACTTTTGGGATCGAATATCCCGCATAGATCGGTTACTTTTGCCGTATCACGTAAACGGAATCTCAGCCCCCAAGTGAGCCACTGCCATGTCCAACACTGGTTTTTCCCGTCGCGGTTTTCTTTCGTCCGCCGCCACCCTTGCCGGCGGAGGCTACCTGTCGTCTCTGGTCTCCGGTCCGAGTCCGGTCTCCGCCGCCGAACCGATCAAGCGGACGGGCAAACCGAACTTCAAACTGAGCCTCGCGGCGTATTCGTTTCATCGCTATCTCCCTTACAACAAAGACCAACAGGTCGAAGCGGAAACGAAAATGAGCCTCGACGACTTCGTGCACTTTTGCGCCGAGATGAATCTCGACGGCGTCGAGCTGACGAGCTACTACTTTCCGCACGAAACCACGGCCGATTATCTGCTGCATCTCAAGGAACTGACGTTTCGGCTGGGGCTCGACGTCTCGGGGACGGCGATCGGCAACGACTTCTGCGTCGCCGGTTCCGAAGCGCGGGAACAGGAGCTGGCCTATACGCGGACGTGGATCGACCATGCCGCCGTGATGGGGGCTCCGGTCATCCGCATCTTCGCCGGGACCATTCCGCCGGGTGATACCGAAGAGGCCGCCCTCGAACGGTGCATCTCGGCGATCGACGAAGCGGTCGCCTACGCGGCGACCAAGGGCGTGGTTCTCGCCCTCGAAAATCATGGCGGTGTCACCGGAACCCCCGAGCAGATTCTGAAGATTATCACCGCGGTCAAACCGTCGCCGTGGTTCGGCGTTAACTTCGACGGCGGCAATTTCCACACGGCCGATCCGTATGCAGCGCTCGAACAGATTGCGCCGTATACCGTCAACGCGCAGCTCAAGGTCGAGGTCACTCCCGAAGGACAACCGAAGCAGCCGGCCGACTTGAAGCGGATGGTCGCCATCCTCAAGGACGCCGGTTATCGCGGCTACCTGGTGCTGGAATACGAGGCGCAGGAAGAGCCGCACGAAGCGATTCCGCGTTATCTGGATGAACTGCGGGACATCATCGCGAGCTGAATTCGGCGCGTCGGCGATCGACAGCGTGCCGAGAATGATGGGGTACGAAGTCCGAAAACAGCAGAAAGACGCCAAAGTGTCGACGCCGCCGGAACAACCGTGGATCGTGCAGCGCTGGCTGGACGAGCTGCTGATTCGCCCGTTTCCGCATCTCTTCCTGTCGGCGGCGTTTGTCATTTTGAACGGCGTCGACGTGGTGATCACTTACATGGGCATGGCCGCGGGGCATCTGACGGAAGTCAACCCGATCGCCGATTTCTTCATCGACCACTGGGGCCTGACGGGCATGTTGTGGTTCAAATTCGGCATCGTGGCATTTGTGATGGTGATGGTGAAAATCATCGCCCGGCGGCATGAGCATTTATCCCGAGGCGTGCTGATCGTTGGAAACCTGATTGTCGGAGCGGTCGTGGTTTACGGTTTGATGTTGTCGATGAAAAACGTGGGCTGAAGCAGACAGATACGATCGCACGGACATGAATTCCCCCAATAGACAACGCGCCCTCGCCGTCAAACCCGAATTGCTCGCGCCGGCGGGGGATAAGGACTGCATTCGTGCGGCGATCGAAAACGGCGCCGACGCCGTTTACTTCGGCCTGATGAGCGGTTTCAACGCCCGCGCCCGCGCAACGAACATTTCGCTGGAAGACGTCGCTGATGTGATGCGAGAACTGCATCGCCGAGGCGTGAAAGGCTATGTCACGCTCAACACGCTGATTTTTTCTCGCGAACTCGACGATCTCGAAATCACCGTGCGCGCCATTGCGTCTGCGGGCGTCGACGCCGTGTTAGTGCAGGATCTGGGAGCGGCGCGATTGATTCGAGCGGTCTGCCCCGACTTGCCGATTCACGCCTCGACGCAAATGACGCTCACCAGCGCCGAATGCATCGCGGCGGTGGAAGAACTCGGCATCGAGCGCGTGGTTCTCGCCCGCGAATTGTCGCTCATAGAAATCCGTAAGATTCGCGCGGCGTCGTCCGTCCCCCTCGAAGTCTTCGTCCACGGCGCCTTGTGCGTCGCTTATTCGGGACAATGTCTGACGAGCGAATCGCTCGGGGGCCGCAGCGCCAACCGCGGCCAATGTGCGCAAGCTTGCCGCATGCCGTACGAATTGATTTGCGACGGTGACGACGTCGATTTAGGAAGCCAGCGATACTTGCTCAGTCCGCAGGATCTCGCCGCGTATGATCTGATCCCCGACCTCATCGACGCCGGCGTTGTGAGTTTCAAGATTGAAGGCCGGTTGAAGACGCCGGAGTACGTCGCGAATATCACGAGCCATTATCGCCGGGCGATCGATGCGGCGGTTGAAGGCCGACCGATACAGTTCACCGGCGACGACATCCGCGAGATGGAACTCTCGTTTTCGCGAGGCTTCTCGCATGGCTGGCTGGAGGGCTGTGATCACAAGATGCTGGTTCCCGCCGTCAGTTCCGCAAAACGCGGCATCTTTTTGGGAACGGTCGAATCGACACGCGGAAGAATGATCAGGGTTGCGCTCGCCGCTCCGCTGTCGCGTGGCGACGGCGTCGTCTTCGAGGGAGATCGCTTCGCAAAAGAAGAACAGGGAGGCCGCGTGTATGAAGTGACCCATCGTGGTCGCCGAATCGATGCACCGATTTCCTCTGGCGTGGTCGAAATCGAATTCGGTCATGGCGCAATCGACGTTTCAAAGCTGCGCGTCGGCCAGTCGCTGTGGAAGACCGACGACCCGCAACTGACGAAGCGGCTGCGAAAAACGTTTACCGGTTCGCAGAGGCAGCGTCGCATGCCGATCGATGTCACCATTCGCGCCGTGACCGGCGAGCCGATCGTCCTTACCGCGTCGACCGCTACGGGTGTGACATGCACCGTCACCACCGATCGGCCTCTGTCCCGGGCGGAGAAACATCCGCTGACGATCGACATGCTGCGGGAACAGATGAGCCGATTGGGCAAAACGGCCTACGAGCTTCGCGAATTGACCGCCGAGATTGTCGGCGAACCGATGCTGCCGTTGAGCGTGTTATCTCAACAGCGCAAGCAGTTGATTGAACGACTCGATATGCTCTCTACCGAATTCGCGCCGCGGCGAATTGCGGATGCCCCGGTTCTTGCGGATTTCCGCGCGGCGATTCCCGCGACGATTACAACGGACGAGACGGTTTCGTCATCTCGGTTGTGGGTTTTATGCCGCAAACTCTCGCAACTGCCGGCGGTGCTCGATGCGGGCGTACGGCGTCTGTATGTTGATTATCAGGATATCCGCGAATACCGCGAAGCGGTGCGGATCGCTCATCAATACAAGGCCGAGATTTTTCTGGCGACGCCGCGGATTCAAAAGCCGGGTGAGCGGGGAATTTTTCTGGCGCTGGCAAAACACGGTGCCGATGGGATTCTCGCGCGCAATCTGGGAGCGACGTCGTATTACGCGTCGCAGCAGGTGCCGTTCGTCGCCGATTTTTCGCTGAACGCGACCAATGAATTGACGGTGCAATACCTGCGCGACCGCGGCGCGCTGCGGGTGACGGCGTCGTACGACATGAATCGCGATCAACTGCTCGACGTCGTCGACGCGGTTCCGCCGGCGTGGTGGGAGGTCGTGATTCACCAGCACATGCCGATGTTTCACATGGAGCATTGCGTCTTCTGCGCTGTCCTTTCACCCGGTACGAACAAAACCAACTGCGGCCGGCCGTGCGACGTGCACGAAGTCAAACTCCGCGATCAGATCGGCATGGAACACCCGCTGACCGCCGATGTCGGCTGCCGCAACACGCTGTTCAACGCCACGCCGCAAAGCGGGGCCGAGATGGTGCCGACGTTAATGCAGCGCGGCATCGGTGATTATCGGATTGAGTTACTGCACGATGCCGCCGATGAAATTCCGCGAGTGATCGAACTGTATCGATCGCTGCTCGCCGGAAAAATCAACGGCACAGATGTGTGGACGCAATTGAAAGCATTGAATCGAATCGGCGTCACGCGCGGCACGCTGGAGACGAAGCGGGATCCGTTGGCGATTTTGTAGTGGCGGAAAATATAACCACTCACGCCGGGGCCGCCAAATCCCACAAGTCCTGCACGAGTTTTTTCAGCGTCTCGTGCGTCAGCGCGATCTCGACCTGGTCGCGGCTGGGGGGATTTTTTTCGGTGGCGTAGCGCTTAAGGCTGAACTGTCCGCCGCCGAGCGTCTGCAACAGGATTTCGTAAAATCGCGTTTCGTCGCCGCTGCGGTCGGGCGGGGTCGAGCGGATGAGAACTTTGCGGTCGAGGGCATCGACCTCCAGCGGACCGAGTTGCTCGGTCAGATACGTGATCTTGCGGCACAAGGCTTCGGCCCATTCGCGGAGTTCGTCGATATCCTTGCCTGCCAGTTGAGGAGCGGTCAGCCGAATCTGATTCAGCGAACAACCGATGCGGTCGACCGCGTGAAACATCAGTTCCAGCGTGCGTCCCTGCGGCTCGGCGAACGTCACCGGCACCGGGTTCGCCGACGAGAGCCCCTGCAGCCGAGTCAGTTCCGACGTCAATTGTACGATGATATCCATGAGACTCGTTGTATCCCTTTCCTCGTTCCCAAGCTCCGCTTGGGAACGCACGTCTTTGAAAGCTCCGCTTCGTCGAGCGCACACGAAGCGCTCCGCTACGGAAACCCTTCGCGTCGCGGCTAAACCTAAAGAAACATCAATGCCCCCTCGCGTGCGCTTCGGAATTACTTCGTCTTCATTTTCACGTCGTGCTGTTTGCCGTCGAATGTAACGACGGCGGAAGTGTCGTCGATGACGGTTTCAATGCTCACCGGGCGGCCCCACAGTTTGCACAGGTTGGTCAGCGTGTCGCGGGCTTCGTCCTGCTTGAGTTCGATCCCCGCGTATTGATGCGTGAGATACAACTCGCCGCGGTTGTGATAATTCCCGTCGGTCACGTAGATAAACGGCCGGCCGTGATTGGTGAGGTTATTGAGCAGTTGCTGCTTGATCGCGTCGAATTCTCGCGAGGCGATTTCGTAGGTCATTTCCTCGTCGTTGTACGCGAACGAAAACATGCGGTGCTTCGCACAAAACTCCGGCGTGAGAAACGTATCGATGAAGGTGATGTCGTTGTAAATGCGGCGGACGTCGAAAATCTTCCGCCGCCCCAAGCCGAGCTGTTTGTCCCAGCGCTCCTTCGTGTACGTGTCGTGGCATTCGTCGTACTCGGGGCCGAACTGGCCTTTATTCCAGCGTTCTTCGATGTCGCGGAAGAGTTCGATGCCGAGTTTGTACGGATTGAGCCGTTGCGGACTCGTCGCCATCGTGCCGCTGTGATGGTCGGCATATTCGATGAGGTCGGCGTCCTTCAAGATATTCCGCGTCATCATCGTCGAATGCCAGTAACTCGCCCAGCCTTCGTTCATGATTTTCGTCTGACCCTGCGGCGCGAAGTAATACGCTTCGTCGCGGATGATCGAAAGCACGTCGTGCTGCCAGTCCTTCAGCGGCGCATGCTGCAACAAGAACAACAGCACGTCGCGCTGCGGCGATTCGGGAAACGACCGGCGGTCTTCCTTCGTCTGCGCATCTTTCGCCTTGCGATCGGCTTCCGCCTGCAACACCTCGGGGGGATTGATATACGGGTCCATGTAATTCTTGGAGGCGAACCGCGTCGGCTGCAGCGACGGCGCGTTGCCGGGATTCAGTTCATCCTGAAAGGTGTTGGTCTGCACGAGCCGGCTGTTATCGGCGCGGCGGATATGCGGCGCATGCAAATCGATTAAATCTTCGATCGACAGGCAGGCGTCGATGAACTCTTCGACCGCTTCGTAGCCGTAGCGGCTGATGTAACGATGCACGCGCGAGGAATGATTCGCCATCTGGTCGAGCATGCGGCGGTTGGTGTGCGAGAACCAGGCGTTGTTCTTGAAGAAGTCGCAGTGGCCGTAGACGTGGGCCATCACGAGTTTTTGATCGGTGAGCGAGTTGGCTTCGAGCAAATAGGCGTAACACGGGTCGGTATTGATCACCATCTCGTAAATGCGCTGCAGCCCGTACGAAAAACCCTTCATCAGTTCGTCGTACTCGGCTCCGAACCGCCAGTGAGGGTAACGAATGGGAAAGCCGCCGTAGGCGGCGACCATGTGCAGTTCTTCGTAGTCGAGCACCTCGAAGATGGTCTCAAAGAAGTCGAGCCCGTAATCGCGCGCATAACCCTCGATCTCCTGCTGCTGGGCGCGAAGTTCGTCGGGCAATGTGCGTTGGAAGAGCGTCGACATGTTTTTTTCTCGTTTTTTCTTCTTATTATTCTTCTCGTTCCCATGCTCCGCTTGGGAACGCACGTCTTCGAAGCTCCCGCTTCGCGGAATGTGACTCGACTCTCAATCACACTGGCGGGCAAGCGCCAGTGCACCCAGAGAAGCGCTCCGCTACGGAAACCCTTCGCGTCGCGGCTAAACTTTGATACTCTTTCGCTCCTTGTCTCCAGGTCTCCCCGTCTCCATGTCTTCTTCACTTCCCGGTGCCGAGAAACTCCTTGATCGAATCGTAAATTGCGTCGCGGCTTTCGATTTCGGAGAGAATCAGATTCTCCCAGTCGCTGTTGATTTTTTTCAATTCGCGGATGTAGTCCCCCGAGCCGTAGGGGCTGTCGACCTGGCCGTAGCAGAATAAGTTGCAGACCGGCAGCAGGTTTTCGAGCAACAGCGAAAGGCAGTCCTGATTGTCTTCGCCCCAGTTGTCGCCGTCGGAAAATTGAAAGCCGTAAATGTTCCAATCGGCGGGGGGAAAATCGCGGTCGATGATCGCTTTCATCGCGTGATACGCCGACGAAATCCGCGTCCCGCCGCTTTCGCGCGTGCTGTAAAACGTTTCTTCGTCTACTTCGTGAGCGACGGCGTCGTGGACGATGTAGCGGCGTTCGACGCCCTGATAGTGTTTCTTGATCCAGACGTCGATCCAGAATGCTTCGGTGCGCACGATCGATTTTTGATCGTCGGTCATCGAGCCCGAGACGTCCATCATGTAAATGATCGCGGCGTTGGCGTGCGGTTCGGGAATCGATTTCCACGAGCGAAACCGTTCGTCTTCCCGCATCGGTACGACGATCGGGTTGAGCGGATTGTAATCGTTCGAGGCGATCTGCCGGCGCAAAGCCCGCTTGTACGTTCTGCGAAAATGCCGCAACGAATCGGGACCGGTTTGGCGGATCGACGTGTAGCGGTCTTTAACGCTGCGGATCGTGTCGTCCCCTTTGGGAACGATGTTCGGAAGTTGGAGCGCTTCGCCGATGAGGTCGGCGAGCTCTTCGAGACTGAGTTCGACTTCGCGGATATGAGCGCCGGGTTCGTTGCCGGCCTGGCCTTTGCCGTCGCCTTCCTGAGGCGACTTGCCGATCGGCTGGCCGACGTCCCCTTCACCCTGCCCGACGCCGCCGCTCCCTTTGTTGCCGTGACGGAAGTGCGGCACATTGAGGTTGGGGACGGGGATGCTGACGATTTCGCGCCCTTTCCGCCCCAGCATTTCGCTGTGCGTAATGTACTTCCTCAGATTGTCCCGAACCTGGCCGCGGATGATATTTTTGAACCGCGACAGATCCTGGTCGATGCTGCGTGACACGGGGTGGCCTCTTCGGGAGTTGGTTGCGCGTTGTGAGGGTAATGGCCTTTGGTTGTTGGTTACATATGCGGCTGGGTTAATGACTAAATCCGAATGACGAATGTTAAGGAAATCCCAATGACCGAATGACGAATGCAGAAGCACGATCTATTTCGTTTGTCGCGCTACTGCTGAACTCTGCATCATTCTGACTCATCCTTCATCCCTCATCCTTTCTTCCGTCATTCCTTCTTCGTGTCTCCTCTGGCGAAGATGCTGGCGACGTATTGCAGGACGTCGGTGGCCGATTCTTCGTTGTAGCCGAAGTTGCGGATCAGCCGCGCCTTGACGATGTCGATCTTCTCCTGCGTGTCTTTGTCGATCACGTTCGAGACCAGGCTGGTCAGCTTGATCGTGTCTTTCTGGTCTTCGAAGAGTTTCATCTCGAGCGCCTTCTGCAGCCGCTCGTTGGTCTTGTAGTTGAACGATTTTCCATCCAGCGAGAGGGCGCCGATGTAATTCATGATTTCCCGGCGGAAATCGTCTTTGCGCGTGTCGGGGATGTCGATCCGTTCTTCGATCGAGCGCATCAGGCGTTCATCCGGATCTTCGGCTTCGCCGGTGAAGCGGTTTTTCACGCGCTCGCGCTGCGTGTACGCCTTCACGTTGTCGATGTAGTTGGAACACAGCCGGGTGAGGGCTTCCTCGTCGGCGGCGATGGCGCGCTGCACTTCGTTTTTCACGACGTCGGTGTATTCCTCTTTCACCACGGCGATCAGCCGGCGGTAATGTTCCCGCGTCTCTTCGTTCGGGATGAGCGAGTGATGCTTGAGGCCGTTCTCCATCTCGTTGAGGACCATGAACGGATTGAGACAGGTCGCATTCGTATTGGCGACGAGGGCGTTGGATATTTTATCCTGCACGAAACGGGGCGAGATGCCGAGCATCCCTTCCTGCTTGGCTTCTTTCCGCAACTGCAACACGTTGTCGGCGGTGAAGCCGGGCAGCGTCTTGCCGTTGTAGAGCTTTAACTTTTGCAGGAGCGACAAGCCGTGATGCTTGGGTTCTTCGAGCCGGGTGAGCACGGCCCACATCGCCGCCATTTCGAGCGTGTGCGGAGCGATGTGCTTGCCGCGGACGCGGCGGGAGTTGTAATCTTTTTCGTAGATCCGCACTTCGTCGGAGAGCTTGGTGACGTACGGCATGTCGATTTTGACGGTACGGTCGCGCAAGGCTTCCATGAATTCGTTGGATTGCAGCTTGCGATATTCGGGCTCGTTGGTGTGCCCGACGATCACGGTATCGATGTCGGTCTGCGCGAATTTCTTCGGCTTGATTTTGTGTTCCTGCGACGCCCCGAGCAAGTCGTAGAGAAACGCGACGTCGAGTTTAAGGACTTCGATGAATTCGATCATCCCGCGGTTGGCGACGTTGAACTCGCCGTCGAAGTTGAATGCGCGGGGATCGCTTTCGCTGCCATACTCGGCGATTTTGCGGTAATTGATGTCGCCGGTTAGTTCAGTGGAGTCCTGATTTTTTTCGTCCTTGGGCTGGAACGTGCCGATGCCGAGACGGTCTTGCTCGGAGAGAATAATGCGGCGGACGACGATCGATTCGGTGACTTTCGCCCAATCACCCGATGATGCCTGCAGCCGTTCTGCATACATGAACCGGCAGAGCGGACACAAATCGCCGGCGATTTCGACGAACGACGAATGTTCTTTCGTCTGATCGTTCTCGACGTTGAGCAGTTGCATCATGGTGGCGCGATGTTCGTCGGGGACGAGATGCAGCGGATCTTCGAGCATCGGGCACCACATCACGGTGCCGTCATCCTGCTTCCAGCCGTACGAATAGACCGCGCCGGCGTCGGTGCGGCTGTAGCGTTCGAGTCCCCGTTTGAGCAAGCGGGCGATCGTGCTTTTCGAACTGCCGACGGGGCCGTGCAGCAGCAGAACGCGCCGTTCGCTGCCGTATTTGAGGGCGGCGCTTTTGAAGACGTTGACGAGTTCGATGAGCGGTTTGGTCAGGCCGAAGATGGCGTCTTGTCCGCCGTTGTCGGGGTCGTCGAAGAACCGGTAGCGGACGAGATTTTCTTTCGAGCCTTCTTCGACATACGTGCCGTGGGAGAGCACCATATCGTACAGCCTTTGATAGGCGGTCCGAGCGACTTCGGGATGTTCCCGAACGATGTCGAGGTATTCGTCAAACGTGCCCCGCCAGTGCTCCTGTTGATAGGAAGCGGGATTCATTTGGCGTGAGATCTGTTCCAGTATTGTGCGGCCGTTTCCCATGGAACTACTCCTTAATGATTCAGAGATCGCGGAGAGATCAAGGCGATTTCTGAAAGCCTCTGCGCCCTCTGCGTTTCGATCTTTGAATTCCCTTTTCTGCTTCTGTTTTCTGCTTTTGGTTGAGGCTATTCGCCGTATGGCTCACCGTCACACGGCTCAAGTGCTATCGAACTCTTATCCGTCTTCGGTTTTGTACGTTGGCGCAGCAGTAAACGACTCCTGGCGGGAAAAATTATTCGCCGCGAGTAGTGTGATGACCATCCATGGTCGACCCCGTGTTGTAAGGATTGGAAATATATTCGACATGCCTGAAGCCGACAGGTTCGGCGTTCAGGTGCGTCTTGCCGTGCGGCTCGTTATCGAGGCCGCACGTTAGGAAGATCCCGCGTCGGCGATCAACATTCTCTTGACGATGCCCGTCGTCAACTTTTGTCTGGCCGGTGTTGTCCGGTTGCTTCCGACCCGGCCTCAGTTCGAGGCGTACTGAGTTCTTTCGTTGTGAAAGAGGGTTGTTGATGCCACAGAAATTATCTCAACTTGACGAAATTGGGCAATATCAATGTTGTCTCATGAGACCGAATATCGCCGATCCGGGAAAAAAATTATGGCAACGAAAATCGGATGTTTCAGGCAAAATGCCGTTTTCCTTGCCGTTTTTGGGCGAGTGAGGTTTTACATTTTGGGCATATGACACGTCGCGCAACGAAAGGCGAGATCCATCGTTGTGTCGCCTCGACACTTGGATCTGCGGGATTGGAGGCGTTTCCGTCGCGGGTGCGGGGAATTTCCGCTTCTCTCAACTGGGCGAGTGCTCTAAAATAAGGGAGACCGTGACTCACCGTCGCGATCTCAGCCGCGCTCTTCGCCGACTACCGCCTCCTCTCAGCAATATCGGTCGCGACTCCACAGGCCGATACGGGAATAAACCATATGTATCGTCCGCAATTCCCCCGCCCGGCGACCGGTTCGAGTCGGCTTCGCAAAGGCCCTCCTTTTCTTCGCGGAATACTGAGTTTGTCGGCTTTGATAACCCTGGCAGGGCTCGTTTCGATCGAGATCTTCGCGACGACTTCCGCCGCGTGGGGACAAGGAACGCGCCGCCGCGCCGAGCCGCGTAACGGCGTCAGGCCGTTTCAGGAACAGCATCAAAAATTGGCGGGTGAATTTCTGAAGGATCTCGGCGACCTGCACCGGCGTTGTCTCGACGAAGCGGTGCGCGAGGAAGCGGCCGAGATCGAGCAACTGATCGAGAATCTGCAAACACCCCCCGCCGGAATCGACAGTCTGCCCGCGGAGATCCAACCTCCGATTTCGAGCGATCTCCCCCAGGATGAACACGATCGCCGCACCGCGCTCTTGAATCTGCGCAAGCGGTACGCCGCCGATCTATATACTCTGGCGGCGAAGTGCAAGCGAGTCGGCTACCTCAGCCTGGCCTACGATTTGATCCGCGAGGCGGCGATTCATAACTCCGATCATCCGCACGTGCGGAAACTGCTGGGTTACGTGCGTCACGACGATCGATGGGTGACGCCGGTGGCTCAATCGCTGTTAAAGCAAAAGAAAGTCTGGCATGCATCGTTCGGCTGGATTCCCAAAGACCACGTCGATCGCTACGAAAAAGGGGATCGCAACGTGGATGGACAATGGATGTCCGCCGCGAAAGAAGGAGAGCTTCGCCGGGATTTCCGCAAGGCATGGGAAATCCGAACCGACCATTATCTGATCAAGACGAATCACAGCCTCGAGCGGGGGGTCGAACTCGGCCTGGCATTGGAAGAGTTCTATCGTTATTTCATGCAGGCGTTTAACGGGTTTTTCAACGCGGGCGAGGATTTTCCGGCGCGGTCCGCCGAGTTTCGTCCCTATGTTGTGCATTACTACCGCACGCGCGACGAATATAACGACGCGCTGAAGGCGAAAATTCCTCAGATCGCCATGACCAACGGCCTGTATTACACTAGCGACCGCATCGCGTATTTCTTCGACGATCCCAACGCCAACGGATTTGCCACACTGTACCACGAGGCGTCGCACCAGTTGTTTTATGAAAGTCAGAAGAAAGACCGCGCGATCGCCGATGCGGCCCACTTTTGGATCATCGAAGGAATCGCCTGTTATCTCGAATCGTTTCGTGCGGAAGAAAGCGGTCACATCTCGATCGGCGACCCGAACTTCGAACGCTTTCGCGCCGCCCGGATTCGGCTGCTGCAAAACGATTACTACGTGCCGTTGGCCCAGTTCAGTTCGATGGGGATGAAGGCGTTCCAGACGGATAGCAACATTCAGATGAACTACAGCCAGGCGTCGGGGCTGGCGCATTTCTTCATGAATTACGACCGGGGCGCGTACCGCGACGCGCTCATCGAGCACCTCCGGGATTTGTACAACGGCTCGCGGAGGGTCGGTCACCGCACATTGGAAGAATTAACCGGCGTCGACTACGGCACGCTGGATCGGCAATATCGGGAATATCTCACCGAAATGGAACAAGCCGCAGGCGACAAAGCGGCGGCGATTCGTGAGTGAAAGATTGGCCGCGATGCGCAGGGCTTTCATAGCGCTCGTCTTTTAGCCCCCGGCGAGTCGCCGGGGGTATAACGCGCATGAAATCCCCCCGGTCATTGACCGGGGGCTAAAAGCCTCGACCCTCACACGATTTCCCGGATCGGGTCGGTGTGGTCGACGAGTTGTTGCGGGCGGCCGGCGGGGTCCATCAGGCGCGTCACCGAGGGGTCGATGCCCATGTTGTGGTAGATCGTCGACGCGATTTCCTGCATGTGGACCGGGCGTTCGACGGCGTATTCGCCTAACCGGTTCGTCGCACCAATCGCCTGACCGGTTCGCATGCCGCCGCCGGCCAATAAGGCGCAACTGACCTGCGGCCAGTGATCGCGGCCCGCACCCGAGTTAATTCGCGGCGTGCGGCCGAATTCACCCCACACCACAACCGTAACGTCGTCGAGCATGTTTCGTTCTTCGAGATCCTGCACCAGAGCGGTGACGGCTTGATCGAGCTTCGACCCGTGGTCGCGGACCAAGCCGAAGTTATCGCCGTGGCTGTCCCAGCGGCCGTACGAAAGCGTGACGGAGCGGACGCCGGCTTCGACGAGCCGTCGGGCCATCAGGATGTGCTCGTTGACGGTCGGTGCGCCGTCATACTGGAATTGATAAGGTTTTCCGTCACCGTATCGGGCGCGAACTTCGGGGGATTCATGATTCAAATCGAGGGCTTTGAGCAGCTTGCTGGATGTCAACACCCCGAACGCGGCTTCGTTGAATGCATCCATGCCGTCGAGAACTCCGGTGGCATCGACATTGCGTTTCAGGCCGTCGAGCGAATTGAGCAGCAGTTTGCGGTCTTCGAGTCGATCGAGCGTGACGCCGTTGAGCGACAGATTTGCGAGACCTTCACCGTCGGGTCGAAACGCCGAATACGCCGCGCCGAGAAAGCCGGGTCCGCCCGGATAGGACCAGGGTCCGTGCTGCGTCTTAGCCGCCAGAGCGACCGTCGGCGGAACGCCGCGATCGACCGGCCCCTTCAATTTCGAGACGACCGAACCGATGCTGGGGCGACCTCCCATCGAGGCGAGCGATGCGCGGCCCCAGCCCGAGAAACACTGAAACGAATCGTGTCCTCCTTCGCAGCCGACGACCGAGCGAATGGCGACGAATTTATCCATCATCGCGGCGATTTTGGGAAAGCATTCGCCGATCTGCACTCCGGGAACTTTCGTGGAGATGGGGACGAACGGTCCGCGGATTTCCGCTGGAGCCTCGGTCTTGATTTCCCACATGTCCTGATGAGGCGGACCCCCGCCGAGGAAAATGTTGATGACCGACTTGTGATTGTTCTTCACGCCCGAGGCATCTTCGGCGCGGAGCAGGCTGGAGAGCCCTATTCCTCCGACCGCACCCATCGACAACCCGCCGATTTTAAGAAAGCTACGACGAGAGACGCCGTCGCAAAACCGCTGTGGTGCACCTAAGATCGTCAGCATGAGGAGCTCCTTTGTCCTTGATGTTCCAACACAACCTCCGTGCGTCATCGTTTTTAACAAGCACGACCGGTTGTGTCAGAGTCTCTTAACTCAGCAGTGGAGATTTCGGCGTGTGGCTGGCTGGTCGTCCGGCAAGAACGAATGGATGATAACATCAATCGTCCGCGCAGCAAACCTCTGCCCGCAAAACGCGTGGATTATTATTTATATGTTTATCCTACTCCGGGGTGGTTTCGCCGTCAAGATGGTCCGGCGGTGTCTACTGCGGACCAATCTTGACGTGTATCTAAACATATGCTTCAAACGGACCACGACCGGCTGTGCGGCGAATCATCGCCTGCGGGATTCCCATCTTCGTATGCGGGAAACGAATGCGGGGAGTTGTCGCTTTGAATGACGCTCATCAGTTCGATCCAGGTGTCGCGATGTTTTTCGAGAATGAGAATCGCCTCATTCACCCGCTTCGGATTCTGCTCCAGATCGGCCACCGCCAGGCGATGAAAGACGAACGAGAAGAGTTGCTTGAGGTTGCCGCACAATTCGGGGTCGTGATCCGAGCGCAAGCCGACCAGCAGTTCGCTGACGAATTCGCGGCTGCGATTGAGGGTGAAGTAGGCGTCTTCTCGATTTCCCGCTTCCAGGGCGTGAACGGCCCGACGGGCATACAGCAACGCCGCTTCGACGACCATCAGGTGCAACTGTTGGGGCGAGGCGGTCAACACCTGCGTTTCCCGGTATTCATCAACGATCATCGTGGAGCCCTTTTTACTTTGACGACTTGATCACCGAGAGCGACCCGAGCGATTGCTGTTGCGATTGCAGCGCGCTGATGGCCGTTTCCATGTTGTAGAACTGTTGCATGAGACGGTTTTTCCGGTTTTCGAGCAAATTCTGCAACTGCACGATGCGCGTCGACAGATCCTCGATGGAATCGGTGTTCGCGGCGGTCTGATAATGGAATGTCCCCTTGTCTTTATCCGTCAGCGAATCCAGCGTGTCGCTCAACGCTTGCCCCGCGCCGTTGTTTTCATCGAGGAAAAAATTCGCGATCGCGTCCGGATCGTCGGCGGCGAGTACATCGAATTGTTCCGTGTCGAAACTCAACTTCCCGTCGGTGGTGACGCGAACCCCGAGGTCCGAAAACGAGCGGATGTCGGACGTCGATCCGAAATAATTTTTGGTGACGGCCGAACTCAATCGCGCCAGCACGCGGAGAATGGCTCCGTCCCCCTGAAGCACGCCGCGCTGATTGGTCGTGGAATCGAATTTCGTTAACGTCTTCGTCTGATCGATGAGCTTGTTGTAGTTGGTGACGAAATTTTCGATGCTGGTTTTGACCGACCCGATATCTTTGGCGAGCGTGACTTGTGCGGCCGTCGTCCCCACGTCGAGCAGCGTGACGTCCAGATCGGACGCGACGTTCTGAAACTCGTTGGTTTCGGAGGAGACGATATAACTGCCCCCCGCGCTTTGTCCCACTTGCAGCAACGCGTCCCGCCCCGCCGTGAGTTCGTTGAAATCGAGCGTGAAGCCGTCGACTTCGACAATCAGCGCGCCCGCCTTGCCGCTGTACCGGGAATCGATGCGCAGATGAACCGAGTTGAAGGCCGAGCCGTCGTCGATCAACGCGGCGTTGGCATGGTCGCTCAGCGCGTTGATTTTTTCGACGATGTCTTCGAGAGTGTCTTCCGCTTCGACGGCGATCACGCTGGCCTGCCGGCCGCTGATGCGTTGGAATCCGTCCCCCCCCGCGGCGCCGGTTCCGGCGAGTCGCAGCTTTTCGGCCGTCGTGCCGATGACGTCCTGCACGCTGAGACTTCCGGCGCCCCCCGCTTCGTCGATCAGGACGATGCCGTCTCCCGTCTCGTTGAGTTCGGCCCGCACCTGCACGCCGTCGGCGGCGTTGATTCGCTGAATGACGTCCCCAACCGTCTTCGCGCCGGAGGTGAAGACGACCGATGCGGTATTGCCCGCGGTATCGGTAATGAGAATCGTGCCCGTGCCGACGTCCGATTCGCCCGGTCCGTAGGCGCTCAAAGAGGTGGCGTGATTGACGGTCCGCAATTCCAGTGAGCCGGACTTGACGGACGTCGCCGCCGCGTTGATTTCGATGCCGAGTTGTTCGGCGAGCGTGCCGCCTCCGACGTCGGCGATGATCAGATTGCCGGCGGTGCTTCCGGAGGTGTCGACGATTTCGATTCCCGTGCCGGTGCTGTTGACCCGTGCGGCCAGTTGCAGTTTGACGGATCCGCCGCTGGTGGCATTGTTGATCGCCGTCAGCACTTCGTCGAGACTTTCGGCGTTCGAGAGATCGATGGTCGCGGTGGTGCCGGTGCGGTCGGTGAGCGTCACATCGCCGAGCTGGTCGATGCCTTGTCCGCCGCGGAGATTTTTCAGCAGCACCGAATTCATGCCGGCGAGGAGTCGATCGCCGGTGATGACGCCCCCGGCTTCGGCGTTGTCCAATCCGAGTTCTTCGACGGCCGACGCCGTGTTGAGGTTTTCGACGGTGAGCGTTCCGCCGCCGCCGGTGGTGTCGGTGAGCGTCAGGCGGCCGTCGACGAGTGCCGCCGTCACTTTTCCGCCGTTCGCGTCGTTGTTGTTGACGGCATCGACCACTTCGCCGATGGTGACGGCGTCGTCGAGATCGACGTCGATTTCGGCGCCATCTTTGGCGGTAATCCGCAAGTCGGCAACGGTGTCGATCAGATGCATGCCGTTGCCGTCGTTCAGCAACGAGAGCTTGAAGTTGCTCGTCAACTCGAACACGTCGTCGCCGGTCAACGTGTTCGCGGCGACCGATTGCAGAATTCCGAGGTCGCCCGCCGTTTTTCCCCCCGCGAGCTCCGCGACGATCAGATTCGACGTCGTGCTGCCGCTCGTATCGGTCAGCACGAAGCGGCCTTCCTCGACGCTGGCCGTGACGGCGACGGCGTCGGAACCATTGATCGCATCGAGGACGTCGGTCACCGTAAACGCATTCGAGAGATCGACGTCGGCCGAGGCGCCGGAGCGGTCGGTGATGCGGATTTTTCCGCGTTGTGCACCGTTGCCGCCGTTAAGGGCACCGAGCAGCGTATCGGGATCGAGTCGTCCGCCGCGGGCGATGGTGATCGTGCCGGTTCCCAGCGTTTGCCCGGTATGCGCGAAACCGGTCGACTGCATGGCGTGCGTCGAAGCCAATCGCAACGAACGCAGCGAATAACTTCCGGCGATCGAACTCGTGCCCGCGGTCACCGCCATCTGAGCGGGAGAACTATTGTTGACCGTGAATTGCGAGAAGCTGGATTTGGTATTCAGCGTCTGCGTCGACGATTTCAGCGTCAACAGGCTCGTTTCCACCAGACCGAGAGCGGTGTTCTTCGTATTAAACGTCTGCGCGCGCTGCTGCAATCGGGCGATCGCCGCTTGCGACGACGCCGTGAGTGCCGAAACGATCGAGGTAAAGTCGAGGCCGCTGATCAGCCCCGTACCGATGTTGAGAGACGACATGAATCAACTCAAGTGCTTGGATTCGAACGTCAACGCCCGCCCCGTGCGCACGTTGCGCGCCCGATATCACATATCTTCACTCAGAGGTATCGGCCTATGAATGCGGTCGGCTGGAGCGATCTTGTGGTTGAAGATGGGGAGAACGGGTGACTTTGCCGATTATCCGGCGTGCATAGGTGCGACCTTGCCGATTGGGAAGACTATTGCGGTTGCTCCGTCCGATTCCGGCCGGAGGCAAATGTTGCATTCGGGCGCGTTCAATCACGACAACCGGTATGGCCGATATTTCGTGCACGGGACGCAGAATCGGACGGAGACGCTCTGCGCCCGGCGATTTGAACGTGGCTTTGATATGACGAACGTCGACGTGCGGGAGTATCGCTCTATGCAGACGGTGCCGCAGGCCTTGCAGGCTGCGATTCACCACCATCGGGGTGGCGAATTGAAGCAGGCGGAGAACCTTTACCGCCACATTCTGCGCGTCGATCCTCGGCATGCCGATGCCCTGCATCTGCTGGGACTGGTGGCGTATCAAGAATCGCGGCCCGTCGAAGCGATCGATCTCTTAAAACGGGCGATTAAGGCGAACGGTTCGGTCGGACGGTATCACTGTCATCTCGGAGCGGCGTATCGCGCGGCGGGCGACGTCGCCGCCGCGGTCGACAGCTATCGCCGGTCGATTTCACTCGACCCGCGCTCGGTCGACGCCCATTTCAATTTGGGGAATGCACTCAGGCAACAGGGTGAATGGCGCCGCGCGGTCGATTCGTATCAGACGGCGCTGCGTCACGACCCTCGGCATCTGCAAGCGCGATACAATCTCGGCAACACGTGGAAAGAACTGCTACAGTACGACGACGCGATCGCCGAGTACGAGCAGGCGTTAAGCATCGACCCGAATTTCGTCGAGGCGATCAACAATCTCGCGAGCGTGTATCACGACGTCGGCGACGCGGCCGAGGCGCAGCGGTTGTACGAGCGCTGCATCTCAATTCACCCGCGGCATTCCCGCGCGTGGAACAATCTCGGCAACGTTCATTTTTCGCAAGAGCGTTTCGCCGATGCCACGAATTGTTTTCTCGAAGCGATGAAGATCGATCCGCACTATGTCGAGGCGTTGTACAATCTCGCCGCCGTTTATAAGGAAAACGGAGATCTCGCCCAGGCCGCCGATTTCTATCGACGCTGTCTGGCGATGAAACCCGATTACGCCGACGCCCAAAATAATCTGGGGACGGTGTTACAAATGGGAGATCGACTCGACGAAGCCTTGGCGACGTACGAAGCGGTGCTCGCCTCGCATCCCGAGCACACGCAAGCCCTCTACAACCGCGGCAACGTGCTCATCGATCTGTTGCGTCTCGACGAAGCCGGCGCCTGCAACCGCGTGTTGCTGGAACGCGACCCGTCGCACAATGCGGCCCGGTTCGACCGCGGGCTGATCGATCTGCTCACCGGCAACTGGCTCGCCGGTTGGGAGGGATACGAACATCGCTGGTGTCAGGACAGTGCGCAGCTCCGCGAGTTTCCCGTTCCCGAGTGGGACGGACGACGCCATCCCCAGACGCGGTTATTCGTCTCGACGGAGCAGGGGGTCGGGGACGAAGTCATGTTCGCCTCGTGCCTGCCGCACGTCGCCCCCCTGGTGAAGTCGGTCGTGCTCGAATGCGATCGGCGATTGATTCCGCTGTTTCGGCGTTCGTTTCCTTTCTTGGAGCTCATTTCTCGCCCCGTCGATCTCGCGCACGAGCCGAACCCGGTGATCGAGCGCGCCGACCGTCACATCCCGCTGGGGAGTTTGCCGCGGGTCTGCCAGTGGACTCCCGAGACGGTTCCTCCGCAGCGCGGTTATTTGCGGGCCGACGAACGGCGCGTCGCCCACTGGCGTTCGCGTCTGGCGCCGCTGTCTGACGGAATGAAAATCGGCGTCTCCTGGCGGGGAGGAAAGGCGTTCCGCAAACAGCTAAGGCGTTCGGCTCCGCTCGAACGGTGGAATCAGGTTCTCTCGCTCGAAGGTGCGACGTTCATCGACGTGCAATATGGACCGACCGATGACGACCGCAGACAACTTCGCGATCGGCATCAACTCCATCTGCATCACTTTCCCGAGATCGATCCGCTGCGAGACCTCGATGAATTCGCGGCGATGCTGGCGTCGCTCGATCTGGTGATTTCGATCGACAACTCGACCGTGCATCTCGCCGGGGCGCTCGACGTTCCCACGTGGGCGATGCTGCCGTATTCGACCGATTGGCGCTGGATGATCGACCGCCGAACGAGCCCCTGGTATCCGAGCGTGCAACTGTTCCGTCAACAGAAACCGGGCGTGTGGGACGAACCGTTGGCCGAAATCCATAATGCACTCCGAACGAAATTAGAAATCGAAGATTAGCCGCGACGCGCAGGGCTTCCGTAGCCGAGCCTTTCAAGCAAAGGCACCCTCCCCCCAATCCTCTCCCAAAGGGAGAAGGAGAAAGAAGGCGAAGCGGAGCTTCGAAGACGTGCGTTCCCAAGCGGAGCTTGGGAACGAGAGGCAATAACAATCATGACATCCGCCGAAACACAATCTGCCTCATTTTCTGCGACCTCAGCCGAGTTGCTGTCGCAGGGGATCGTCCATCAACGGAAGGGTGAACTCGACCGCGCCGAACAAGCGTATCTTATGCTGCTGCGTATCGACCCCGGTCATCCGCAGGCGAGAAATCATCTCGCGGGAATTCTGCTCGCGACCAACCGGCCGAGCGACGCCGAAGCGATTTATCGCCAACTGATCGCCGAGGAGCCGCGCCGCATCGCCTGCAACTTGCACCTCGCTACGGCGTTGCAGTTGCAGAAACGGTTCGCCGACGCATGTGAGATTCTCGTCCGGCTGCGCAACGAGTCCGGCGAATCGCTCAACCACGAACAGCGCATCGAGATCGAAAAGCGATTGGGAGAAATCTGGTTCCATTTGCAGAATTATCCCGAGGCACAGACGGCCCTCGAATTCGTCGTGAAGCAGACGCCGGGCGATCCCTTCGCGTGGGAACTTCTCGGCTGCGTGCATGCGGCGCAGGATCATCAAAACGAAGCCCGCCACAGCTTCGCGCAGGCGGTGACGCTCGACCCGGCGAAAATATCCGCGAGGTTTCGCTTGGCGGAATCACTGTATCAAAAGAGCGACGACGTCGCCGCCGAAGGCCATCTGCTCACGCTGCTCAGCGACGTACCGGAACATGTCGGCGCCCGCCTTCTGCTCGGCTCGATCTGTTATCGGCAAGACCGCGCGGTCGAAGCGGTGCAATTGTTTCACAAGGCAACGATGTTGCAGCCGCAAATGGCGTCGCACTGGAGCAACTGGGGAGCCGCGCTGCAATTGCAGGGGGATTTGAACGGCGCGCTTAAGACGCTCGATCAAGCGGTTGCCTTGCAGCCGAATGAATCTTCCGCATGGACGAACCGCGCGGCGATCTTGCAGGATCTGCAGCGCTTCGACGAGTCCGAATTCTGCTACGAAAAGATCCTCATCCTCAAACCCGATGACGCCGCGGCACGCCATAACCGCGCGTTGCTCTGGCTGCTGCGAGGGGATGTCGAACAGGGACTCCCCGAACACGAATTCCGCGGCCCGCGCATTGAATTGCAGCGGTCCGGCCGCTTGCAACAGCCGTGGACCGGCGAACCGCTGACGAACGAACGCCTCGTCATCCGCACCGAACAGGGGCTCGGCGACGAAGTGATGTTCGTCCGCTATTTCTCCGAAGTGCAATCGCGCGTGCGGCAGATTCGCATCGAGTGCGATTCCCGCTTGAGACCGTTGTTGCAGCGATCGTTTCCGCAGATCGAATTCGTCAACGGAACGACGTCGATCGATTCAACAACTCCCGAACGGCACATCGCCATGGCGAGCCTGCCGCTCGTGCTTGGTGACGATTTTCGTGCGGCCGGATATTCCGCTCCGTATATTCAAGCCGATCCGGTGTTGAGAACGAAATGGCGCGAACGGCTCGATCGACTCCCGGCAAACCGCTGCATCGGCATTTCCTGGTTCGGCGGCGGCACGCCCCTCACCCGCCGCAAGCGGTCGATCCCGCTGGCGCAATGGAGCGAGTTGTTGTCGGTCGCCGACGCCGCCTTCGTCAACCTGCAATACGGTCTGCATCGCGGTGAAGGACATCAACTGCATCAATGGGACGAAACCGACCCGACCCGCGGCCTCGAACAGTTCGCGGCGTTGTTGTCGGAACTCGATCTCGTGATTTCCGTCGATAATTCGACGGTCCATCTCGCCGGAGCGCTGGGGGTGCCGACGCTGGTATTGATCCCCGTCGTCCCCGATTGGCGTTGGGGACTCGAGGGCGAACGAAGTCACTGGTATCAGAGCGTGGAATTGATCCGACAAAATGAATGGAATGACTGGACAAGCCCGCTGCGAACCGCTGCATCGCGGCTGGGTTCGAATTTACCAGCCCGAAGCGCAAGCGAAGGATCTTAGGTTTAGCCGCGACGCGAAGGCTTTGCGCAGCGGAGCGCTTCATACGTCATCGACGAAGCGGAGCTTCGAAGACTTGCGTTCCCAGGCAGAGCATGGGAACGAGGGAGAAAGAAAAACATGCCGAAAGCCGTCTTAGTCAACGATACGTTTTCGTGGTATCACTGGGGCTGCAACGCCACCAGTCAGGCGCTGCGGATTCGCATCAAACAGCTTGGGTTTCATCTGATGTCGATTCCGATTCAGACCGTGCATCAACTTCAACAACTGCCGCAAACGCTGGGCGATTTCGACAGTGTCGAATTCTTCCGCGACTATTATCGACGTTATCCCGCGGTGATCAACGCCCTCTCCGAAGCGGACGTCGTCGTCATCAACGGCGAGGGAACGCTGCATCGCGTCTCTCAGGCGTCGTTGTCGCTGCTGTATCTCGCATACGCCTCGAAAAAATTTCTCGGCAAGCCGGTGCAGATCATCAATCATTCGGTCTATCCCGAAGTGGTGACGTCTCCGCGGCAGAGCGTCGCCTTCGACATCTATCGCGGCGTGTATCAGGCCCTCGATTACATCGCCATTCGCGAGCCGGTCAGTTTTCGGCTGATGCAGCAAATCGGTCTGCCCGTCGCGCGGAGTTTCGATTCGCTGCCGTTGATCGTGCGGAATTACTATCAGCCGAGCCGCGTGGATCTGACGAAACCGCAAGTCGTTATCGCCGGTTCGGTGTCGTTTCCCGACGAGCGAATTTCCGATCTCTGCCAGATCATGGAGCAGGTGGCGAAGCGCGGCTACAACGTCAACGTGCTGATCGGCGCCAAGTCGAATCTCGCCGGGGACGATGTGCAGTTCGTCGAACGGTTGCGGGCTCACACCGTCAACGGAGTTGCCTGGAATCTGATCCAAGCCCAATCGCTGCAGGAATGGCTCGACACGTTTCAACGGGCGAGTTTGCTGATCTCGGGCCGGTTCCATCACACGATCGCCGCAAGCTGTCTGGGCGTCCCTGTGGTGATGTGCGAATCGAACACGCTGAAGAACCAGGCGCTCGCCGAGATGCTCGATCTCGCTTCCCCCGTGGATTATGCGAACGCCGATTTTGCTCGCATCCTGTCCGAGCGCGTCGACAGCGGGTTAAGCGATTCCCGCCGGGAGGGGACGGGCCGGCTGGAGGAATGGTGCGACCTCGCCGAGAGAAATTTTGATGGGTTGCGGCGGTTGGCGTCGGCGGAGCCGGCGAGGGCCGCCATGCCGATACCAGCTTCGACTTGACGGATGTTGGGTGCGGGGGGAGGAGGGGTAATTGGGGTGAGTTCCATTGAATTGGCGTCAAAGTACGGAGAGTCGAGGTTATTCAATGAGTTTGCAAAGCCAGCGCGAGCTTGAAGCGACCCGTGAAAAGCTGCGTCTGCTCGAAGAACGTTACGAGGCGAACAAGCGTGAAGACCGTGGCGACGAACACGTGCGGGAATTGAGCACCCGATCGCTCAAACGACTGATCAATCAGTTGAAAGAAGAGATCGCCCGTTACGAGTCCCGCAGCCCTGCTTAACTCAAGCGAGGCAGTTGCCCGGGCCGGACTTTATTCGCCGCGGCTTTGTTTCCGTCCGTCGTCACAGTTCCTCTCATACCTCGGTTCGACGATGCCAACTCCGTTTCGACGATGATCGAATTGGGCGTCTATCGAGCTCCAAATCAATGGGTTTCGATGATGGGTCAACTCACTGACATTCTTTCGGGTGTGTTGCTGGCAATCGTGTATTCGGACGCCGGCCGGCGTCTCTTCCGAGAAGATGCCGCACAAGCGGACGTCGCCAACGCCGAGCATGAGTGACGATCGCATGTAGCATGCATGGTGGGGCAGCGCGACGTTACGACATAATGTGCATCACAGCTTCGGCAGCGTCGGGGGCGCCGACCTTGTCGCTGCGGGTTGCGGCGTCGGGGGCGGGGCGAATTGCGGAGGCATTTTCCCCGGCTCTTCCGGTTTCGGCGGGGGAGGGGGCGGGATGTAGTGCTCGATGATCTTGATGCCGAACGGGTCGCGGAGTTCGCGGGCCGCGTGCACCGCCCATGGCGTTCCCGGGGCTTCGTCGATCACGCGGGTCAGCAGTTTTTCCGCCAGGCGGGCCGACTTCGTGTAATTCGCCGCGTAGTTCAATTGGCGATCGGGCTGGAAGATCCAATGATTCGACCGCTGCGCGACGTCTTCGGAGGCCTTGTCGTTTTTCAGCGCGGCGCAGGCATAGTTGAATTCGTAGTAACGGACTTTTTGAGCCAAAAGCCGGCCGTAGGCGAGATTGTATTCCATCCGCCAGCGCAGCGACGATTCTTTGTTGTATTCGTCGTCGATGTTTTTCGGGAAAGCATCGAGGATCGCTTCGAGCGCCGCCGTGCTGATCGCCACCGGTTTCTGGGCGTCGCTGAGCACCTGCTTGTAATTATCGGCGTTGACGCGGAATTCCATCGCCGGCGTGCCGCGGAGATTGTCGCGGACATGCGGCTCTTCGCGAAGCATGGCCGCCTTGACGACGGCCCGGCGAATCGGCCGTTTCCGCAGATCGTTCATAAACTGCTGCGGGTTCGCATATTTGTATTCGGGTTCGAACGATTTGAGCGAAGCGGAGTCGAAGCTGCCGGTGGCCGCCAATCCTTTGGCGGTCGTCATGTTCGTCATGAAGTACACCCCGCCGGTTTCGTGAACCAGCCGGGTGAGGGCGTACGGTCCGAACCCCGACGTCATATATTCGTGCTGCGGCCCGCCATACCAGAACGGCATCCACAACTGCGAGATGACGGCGGATTCGGGTCCGAGGTCGACGGGCAACTGGTACGTGCGGCCGTTTTCGGGAGCGACATACGGGACAAAACCCTGCCGCCGACCGAACACCGCGGGCGGACCGATGACGTATGATTTGACGCCCAGCCCGCGGCAGCGCGCGATCGAGGCTTCGAGATGGTCTGCGTAATCATCTCCCGCTTCGTCGGTGACGACGATTAACATCACGCGCCGGCCCGACTGAGATCGGTATTTGGCCCAGCGATCGATCACCTGCCGCACGGCTCCGAAGACGTTTTCTTTTCCCGAGGGATCGTTCTGAACGCTGCCGATGGCGGAGACGACTTCGTCGACGTCGTCGGTCGGCTCTTTATGGGCGAAGATCGCCGCTTCGCCGAAGGCGACGACGCCGCTGAGCAGCGGCCGGTCCCTCTTGGGAATTTGTCCCGATTCTTTAAGGGCGTCGAGTTCGCCGTAAATGCGCCGCATGCGTTTGGCGATGATTTCGCGCTGTCCGCTCAGACTGCCCGAAGCGTCGAGCAGCCAGACGACGAGGACTTTATCCTCTTTCATGTTCTGGGCGATTTCCCAAGTGACACGATCGAGGGCCGCCTCGAGTTCGATCATCTCGTTGCCGGTCATCCCCTTCACGACGATCTGTTCGTCGAGTTCGAGACCTTCGGGAATGTCGTAGACCTCGTTCTTGAATTCGTCCGGGTTCGTTTCTTCGGGAATGAAGGGCGAATCGAGCGGCTTGGGTTTGTCGGTCCGGCTGAGGGCCAGGCTTTGCGCCGCAACGACTTCGGTGATTTCGTGTTCGCGGTCGTCGACCGGCGGAGCGAGCTGATACTCGATTCGTTCTTCGGTGACGGGCTCTTTCACCGTTTCCTCAATCTGCGTCGAGATCAATTCGTGATTCGCTTCGAGTTCGGGCTGCAAGCGAATATAATTGGCGAGCGCGATTAAAACCCAGATATGCAGCAAAATGCTGATCGCCGTCCCCGGCAGACTTTGCTTCCAACTGCGCGGCTCTTCGGCGAGATCGTCCTCGCCGGCGAGTCGGAGCAGCACCGGTTCGGCGGTTGAAATCGTAGCAAGAGGAGCAAAGTTGGGGAGTGGAAGCACATCCGGCGGCGGGACATCGGCAGATTCGACGGCGGGTTCGACGGCCGGCGACGTCGCATCGGTCATCGGCGGGTCACCGTCGGCGGAACGAACATTCTCCACGGAGAGATCGTTCGAACTCTCGGAGATCGGCTCGGCGGGTTTTACCAGTGAATCGATGGCAAATCGCATCGTCGGTGACCGGGGCCTTGCGAAGGAATGTCTGTTTTCGTGCGGAGCCACACGCCGTTCATTGTAACAAAGATCGGCGGACGTTGGTAAGATTTTATCCGTCCGGCATCAAAAAGCAGGAGTACAGGCTTCAGCCTGTTCTTCTCTTCATCCGGCGGTGATTCAAGGAGGCAGGCTGAAGCCTGTACTCCTGCGAAGAGCTACTTCTTCCCCAGCGCCCGTTGCTGGGCGAAGAACATTTGCAGGATTTCCGCACATTCGTGCTGCATCACGCCCCCGATGACTTCGGCCCGATGATTCAAGCGGCTGTCGTTGGTGATAGTGTAGAGCGAATGGCAGGCTCCCGCTTTGGGGTCGGTCGTGCCGTAGACGACGCGGGAAATGCGGGCCTGCACGATCGCGCCGGCACACATCGGACAGGGTTCGAGCGTGACGTACAGCACGCATTCCGTCAGCCGCCACGATTCCATCGTCTGCGCTGCCTGCGTGATGGCAATCATCTCGGCGTGCGCCGTCGGGTCTTTGAGTGTCTCTCGCTGATTATGAGCTGCCGCGATCAACCGCCCCTGATGCACGATCACCGCCCCGACGGGAACTTCCCCCTCGGCGAACGCCTCCTGCGCCTGCAAAAAAGCCTGCTGCATCCACGCCTCATGCCGCGCGGGAATTTCGGGCGTTAACAATTCATCGTCGGGGAGATCGATCATGGAGAAGGTCCAGAGTCGAGGGTCGAGGGTCCAGAGCCAGAAAGTTGGAGCATAACAGATCGCGTCCGTGTACATAACGGCTGGTGAATCCTTCTCCCTCTCTCCTCCTCCCCCGCTCTTCTTCATGTCTGGCCCTGGACCCTCGACTCTGGACTCTCAGCCGTCGCTCCGATACGCTCCGGGGCATGAATTCTCCTTCGCTTTCCTACTTCGTGAAACGGGACTGGGACGGGTTTTTCGGACTCTTCGTCGACAACCTCGTGCAGTTGCTGCTGATCGTCAACCTGTGCGGCCTCTGCGGCATCACCGCCGATTCCGATCTCATGGTGCGGTCGATCCTTCCCGGAGCGGCCCTCAGCATCGTCATCGGTAACTTGTTTTATGCATGGCAGGCGCTGCGGCTGGCCCGGCGGGAACGACGAAGCGACGTCACGGCTCTTCCTTACGGCATCAATACGCCCTCGCTGTTGGTGTACGTCTTCTTCGTGATGGTTCCCGTCTATCACCGGACGAACAGTCCCGAGATGGCGTGGAAAATGGGACTCCTTGCCTGCCTGGGGAGCGGGTTTATTGAATTCGTCGGCTCATTTGTCGCCGAGGGCATTCGCCGGCGGACGCCGCGGGCGGCGTTGCTCTCAACGCTCGCCGGGATCGCGATTGGGTTTATCTCGATGACGTTCGCGCTGCAGATTTTTCAGCGGCCGCTGATTGCCATGCTGCCGATGGCGATTGTGCTCGTGACGTATTTTTCTCACGTGCCGTTTCCGGGAGGTCTGCCCGGCGGACTGGTCGCCGTGCTGATGGGAACGCTGCTCGCGTGGCTGTTGCCGCTGGTTCTACCGGCGTCGCTCGGCGGTCCGCCGATGAGCGTCGACGCATTGTCGCTCAGTTGGGAGTCGCGCGGCTGGTACGTTCCTCGCCTCGCGGTCGCGGAGCTGTTCGAGATCCTGAAGCAGCCGAGCGAATGGATTGGCTTTTTGTCGGTCATTGTGCCGATGGGGTTGTTCAACGTCATCGGCAGTTTGCAGAACATCGAATCGGCGGAAGCGGCGGGGGATCGTTATCACACGCAGTCGTCGCTGGCGGTGAACGGCGCGGGGACGATTCTCGCCGCCTGTTTCGGGAGTTGTTTTCCCACGACGATTTACATCGGTCATCCCGGCTGGAAGCAACTTGGCGCCCGCGCGGGATACTCGACGCTCAACGGCGTCGTGATCGTGCTGATCTGCCTCACGGGAACGGTCGGGTTCATCAGCAAACTGATCCCTCTTGAAGCCGGAATCGCGATCGTGCTTTGGATCGGCATCATTATCACGGCTCAGGCGTTTCAAACCACGCCGAACAATCATGCCCCCGCGGTGGCCGTCGGCTTGTTCCCGGCGATTGCCGCATGGGGGGCGACCGTGACGCATGGGGCGTTTATCGCCATCGGCATGAGCACGCCGGCGGCGCCGACGATGCAATCCCTGCTGGACGCCGATCCGGCGTTCGCCGTCAACGGATTCTTGCTGCACGGCCTGTTGTTGATGGAACGCGGTTACATTTTCTCGTGTATGATGCTGGCGGCGATCTGCGCGTTTCTCATCGATCGCCGGTTTAACGTCGCGGCGATCTGGTCGCTTGTGGCGGCGGCGTGTGCGGCGATCGGACTGACCCATGCCTATCAACTGTCGGGGAACAGATTCGATTACCTGTTCGCGTTTCAAGAACCGATGGAAGGGGGGACGGCGTACCGGGCGAATGGTATTGCGATAGGGTATCTGCTGTTCGCCGCGTTCTTCTTACTGATGGGACGGTATCAGAGCGGACGCGATGACAAGCCGATAACTGGCGGACACGGATGATGGCAGAGCGCGATTATCTACCGACGGCCCGCATCGAAACTCTGCAAGCCCGCGCGCGGATTCTGCGAGTCGTGCGCGACTTTTTCGAGTCGCGCGGTTACTGGGAAGTCGAGACGCCGATTGTGTCGCACGACGTCGTCGTCGATGCCCATCTTAATCCCTTTGCGACCAGCCCGAACGAAAGCGTGACGGCGACCGATTCGCTGATGTACTTACAGACGTCGCCCGAGTTCGCGATGAAACGTCTGCTCGCCGCGGGGGCCGATGCGATGTATCAGATTTCAAAGGTCTTTCGCCGGGGCGAAGCGGGACGGAATCACAATCCCGAATTCACGATGATCGAATGGTATCGGCTGGGGACGACGTACATCGAACAAATGCAGTTCGTCGAAGACTTTGTGATGAAGGTACTCGGTGCGTGTCACTCTGAACCGCTGGCGGCAACGAAACCACAGTTGCCGTCGGTCTCCCCGCCGATGGATCGCATGACATACGACGAAGCATTCGAGCGCGCAGTCGGATCGCGAGTTCTCAATGCCACGGTTGACGAGTTAAAGGACGTCGCCCATCGGCATGATGTCGTGCCGCCGCCCGGTTTAAGTAACGACGATCGCGACGGCTGGCTCAACTGGCTGCTGGCGGAACTCGTCGAACCGATGCTGGCCCGCGAACAGGCCGTGTTCGTGTACGATTTCCCCGCGAGTCAAGCGGCACTGGCGCGCGTGCGGAATGACGCCGCCGCTCCCGTCGCCGAGCGATTTGAGCTGTATCTGCACGGCGTAGAGATCTGCAACGGATATCAGGAGTTGACCGACGCGGACGAACTCCGCCGGCGGAACGTCATTCAAGCGGGAATTCGCCGGCGCGAAGGACACCCGCCGCTGCCGCAGGAAAGCCGATTGCTCGCGGCGATGGAGTCCGGTTTCCCCGAGTGCAGCGGCGTCGCGCTGGGTTTCGATCGGCTGTTCATGCTGGGGATGGGGTGCGAGTCGATTGCCGAGGTGATTGCGTTCCCCTTCGACCGGGCGTAAAAATCCAAAGTACAGTAGCAAATCAATTGTGTAAACGCGGACAATGGCGATATCCTGCATGCGGGTCATCAACAAATCGACCGATGCTACTGGAGTCCGCCCCGCGCATGAGTTCCCCTGAATCTACGCAGCCTGTTCCCGGGAGCGAAGCGATCGCGCCCGGCGAGCGAATCCTGGGCGACTTTCGACTCCTCCGCCGGCTCGGGCGCGGGGGGATGGCCGAGGTTTATCTCGCCGAACAGACGTCGCTCAAGCGGCAGGTCGCCGTCAAGGTGATGCGTCCCGAACTTCTCTCCGACGAAAAATCGCTCGCCCGCTTCAAGCGCGAGGCCCTTGCCGCGGCGGGACTCAATCACCCGAAGATCGTGCAGGTCTACACGGTCGGCGAGGCCGACGGGGTGCAGTTCATCGCGCAGGAATACGTTCAGGGGATGAACCTTCGCGATTTTATCGCGAAAAAAGGCCCGCCGGAGACCGCTCTCGCCGTGCACATTATTCGGCAAGTCGCCCAGGCGTTGCAGTCGGCTCACGAAGCGGGAGTCGTGCATCGCGACATCAAGCCCGAGAACATCATGCTCACCCGCCGCGGTGAAGTGAAAGTCGCCGACTTCGGTCTCGCTCAGATCATGGAGCGCACCGAAGGGATGAACCTCACGCAAGAGGGGACGACAATGGGCACGCCGTTGTACATGAGCCCCGAGCAGGTCAACGGCCGGAAACTCGACCCGCGCAGCGATCTCTATTCGCTCGGCGTGACCTGTTACCACATGCTTGCCGGCCGGCCGCCGTTTCGCGGCGAAACCCCCCTCAGCATCGCCGTGCAACATTTGCAGGCCGAACCGGAGTCTCTCGCGGCGATCCGTCCCGATCTGCCCCCCGCGCTCTGCGACGTCGTGCGGAAGTTAATGGCGAAGGACCGCGAACAGCGATACGCCGATGCGAAAGCCCTGATCAACGAATTGAAACTCGTCACGCGGCAACTGAACCCCGGAGCGGCGACCGGCGAAATCTCGGCCCCGGCGTTTCCGGCATTCACCATCACCGAAGACGATGCGTTTGACGTCGCGGACGACGCCGAAATCGATGCCGCCGGCGCGTGGAATATCCCGCAATGGCAGATTTTTCTCGCCGCCTGCCTGGCGGTGGGACTTTTCGCCGCTCTCGTCGGCTGGCTCGTCCGCCCCGAAAACCCGCTCAACGCCCCGTTGCCGTAACACGAGCGGTTGAGATCATCGCCCCGCGTTGAACGCCGATTCCTCTTTTCCCTTCGGCCCACCGTGCGTATGATGTCAGCGTGAAACTTCGCCTTCACATCCTTGTCGATCTTGCGGCATGACCGAAAGTCTGGCCATGAAAATTCGCCTCTTCTTCACTATGGGACTCGCGCTGGCAACCGCGCTGCTCACCGGCTGTGCTACCTTCACGCTGGCCGGCGTTGACGAACGTGAAACTCCAGGCCCCTCCGCCGACAAACCGGCGTCACCGAGCGACGACGAAGCGGAAGCCACCGCCGAACCGCAATTGCGCGGCGAGGTGGTCGTCCTCATCCACGGCATGATGCGCAGCCCTCTGAGCATGAAACATCTCGAATCGTTTCTGGCAGAGGAAGGCTACGACGTTTACAACTGGGGCTATTCGAGCACCTGTTGCAGCATCGCCGAACTGGGTGAGCAATTGCAAAAAGATCTCGCCGAGTTCCGCAAGTCGCGGCCCGGCACGGTGCACTTCGTCGGCCACAGTCTCGGGAATATCATCATCCGCTGGGCGTTGACGCAGGGAACGCCCCCCGACGACGTCGGCCAGGTGGTGATGCTCGCCCCGCCCAATCAAGGTTCCAGCATGGCCGACGTTTTGACGCCGTATCTGGGAGAGATCATCAAGCCGATCGCCGAGCTGCAAACCGACGCCGAGAGCACGGCGAAGTCGCTTCCCGAAATCGAAAACGCGACGATCGGCGTGATCGCCGGCAAGTATGACGACAAAGTCAGCATCGAAGAATCGCACCTGAAAGAAGAGGACGACCACATCGTCGTCCCGGCGTTTCATTCGTTCCTGATGTGGCGCGAGGACGTGCAGCAGCAGGTGCTGACGTTTTTGGAAGAGGGAAAGTTCGAGCACGAGGAAAACGATTGAAACGATTGATGCGAGGCAACTGACGTTACTCGAATAAAGTGCTGGCGAAAGATCCGACTTTGTGGGGGAATAACGATGCAACACCGGATTCAGGCCGTCTGCGCGACTCTCTGTTTGCTCGCTGGCACCGCCTGTTGGGGATTTTACTCGGCCGATGCACCCGAAACCGATGACCTCAAACGCCTTGAGCACGATTTCGTTCCACCCCGAACGCTTGAGATGTCCGAAGAGATGCGCCTGAACGACTCGGGACTTGCCGCGTGGACCTACGGCGAAACGGGCGTCCTCAAATCTGTGCGCATCGCCGGCTTCGAAATGTACAACGACGGGGAACCCGTCGATAACGTCATTGATGATCCTCAATTCCTGGAACTCGTCGATCAAGCAATCGGAACCTTTCGCCGGCCGGCGCATTCCGATTTCAGCAACGATCGAGGCGGATTGCTTTGCGGCCGTTCGCTCGGCGTGATCGTGCTCAACATGGAAGATACGAAAGTCCTCATTGGCATCACCGGCTGCAGCTTCTATTACGGCACGCGCAACGGAACCTCTCATCAAATGTTTTACAATTGGCTTTTAGCCAAGATTGTGGACGACCATCTGCGCGAACATGCCAAAGCGTCTTTCGACGAGAAAATATTCAGCATGTTGTCCGGCGAATATTGGTTCGAGTCGCAACGCGAAGCGTACCATAATTTTCGCAAGGAACACCCCGTGAAAGAACGAGTGCCAAAACTCAAAAGCAGAAAGCCGTCTGACGATGAAACATCAGAACCCTCACGGCGAATCGATATGGATAAATTGACGCATTTTGACTCGAATATCGCCCTGAAGGAACTCGAATTCGCGATCACGCAATCTGCCTATAACGAAATTCAACTCTGCTGGTTGACGTCGCACAACACCGCCGTCAGAAAAGCAGCGTTGCGATATCTCTTGCATTTTGAGACGGAATTTCTATCGAGTTACGTTGACCAGATCAAAGCCATCGCCAGGGATCGTGACGGTCGCCTTAAGGAAATCGAAGAGGTGGCGAAGGAATTGGAGAAGCGAGACGAGCCGAAGTGATGAGACATTGCACAACCTTTTCGAGTTAACCGCCGATCGTTGTGATCAACCCTTCATCACGCAGCGCCGTCACCGTCTGCTCAAACGCAACCGTCGCTTCATCGATATCCGCCTGTGTATGAGCCGCCGAGAGGACGCCGCCGGTCGAACTCATGTTGTCGACGCCGTGGTGGCGCAGTAAGCGTTGATACTGCTGGATCAGCGGCCCCGGCATCCCTTTCAACCGGCCGGCGGCTTTGGTGTGCAGATCGCTTCGCGTCGATGCATTCTTGATCCGCTCGGCGTCGGTCTCGAAGTAGACGTGAAACGTCGAACTCGGGCCGTACACATAACCGGCGATGCCGTGTCGTTCGAGCACGTTGTCCCACTCTCTTCTCAGATACGCGGCGACGGCATTCGCGGCTTCGATCGGCCGGCCGTCGGCGATGCGGTTGAGCGCGACGATTCCGGCCGCCGCCGACAACGGCGAGGCGTTGAACGTCCCCTGATGCGTCACCCGTTGATGCCGGTCGTGATGCGGATCGCCCGTGAGATCGAACAACTTCATCACCTCGGCGCTGCCGGCGACCGCCCCGCCGGGAAGTCCTCCCGCGAGAATTTTCGCGAAGCACGACAGATCGGGCGTCACGCCGTGCAACTGCTGGGCGCCGCCGGGGGCGAAACGAAAACCGGTGACGATCTCGTCGAAGATGAGGAGCACGCCGTGTCGCTGCGTGATCGCGCGCAGTCCCTGCAAGAACTCCGTCGAGATCGGCACGCGTCCCCACGAGGCGCCCGACGGTTCGAGAATCGCCGCGGCGACGTTGCGGTTCTTTGTCAATGTCTCATCGACGAGGTCAAGATTGCCGTCGGGGATTGCCACGTGGTCGCCGCGAATGTGCGCGGGGACGCCGAGCGAACCATCGGCGTCGAACGGCGGTTGAAACCCGTGAATCACGCCGTCGTGCCAACCATGAAAATGCCCCTCGAAGCGGAGGATCTTAGACTTTCCCGTGAAGGCTCGCGCGAGTCGGAGCGCCAGATGCGTCGCCTCGGTCCCGGAGTTGACGAACCGCACCCGCTCGGCGGAGGGAACCATTCGCTGTACGAGTTCGGCCCATTCGATATGCCGCGGATGATCGTTACCGAAATGCGTTCCGTCCGCCGCCGCCTCGCGAATCGCTTCGGTGATCTGGGCATCGGCATGCCCGAGGATCAGCGACCCGTTCCCCATGAGAAAATCGATGTACTCGTTGCCGTCGACGTCCCACTTCCGCCCGCCGCGGCCGTGCGTGATGTATAACGGCACCGGCACGAAGTGACGCAGATCATGCCCCACGCCTCCCGCAAGCACCTGTTGGGCGCGAGCATACCATCGCAGGCTTTCAGGCCGCGCTGCGGCGTAGGTTTCGATTAAACGAGTGGCTTGTGACATCATGCAGTTCCCATTTAATTTATCCTTCTCCCCACTGGGAGAGGGTGAAAGAAAAGACTCATCACAACCTCGCCACGAACACATCATACAACCCCATCGCCCCGCCGACGGCGCAGATGAATAACACAACCGCCGAGATCACTCCGCCGATGGTCACCCACCACTGCGGGCGATACCGTTTGGGCAGCGTCACGTTGAAATACAGCACGCACGCAAACACGACCGACAACAGCAGACTCAGCGAGAAAAACGCTCCGAGCGCCGTCAACAGGGTGAAACTGACGCCGGTCCATGTCCAGACCATCGACGTGCCGAAGAACCACAGTGCGATCGCCGTCTTCACGCGGTCGACCGAAACCTCTTCGAACCGCGGCCAGATCGCGCTTAAAAAATCGTGCACCATCTGCGAAATCGCTTCGGGAATACTGGCGAGCGTTCCCCACAACGCGGCCACGACTGCGACGTAATACACGGGGACGAGCGCGCTGTGAATCTGACGCCAGATGCTCGCCTGTTTGGTGAGCAACTCCCATGCGTTATCGCCGATCGGCTGTTCGCGCGGATATAAAACCGTCGCTCCCGCCGCGAGAAACGCCGCGGTGACGACGGCGAGCACGATCGCTCCCATGCCGATGTCCCAGCGCAGCGGCGACAAGAGCACATGCAACCGCCGCGCTTGAGCGGCATCGTCGGGGAGATAATCGATTCTTCGTTCGGCCCGCTTGCGTATCGCCGCGATGTCGGGATGCGAGTTGATGCCCCAGCCGTTCCGGCTGATCCAGCTCGAATAGACGAGATGACCGCTGAGGCTGCCGCCGATGTAACCGAAGATCGTCACAAGATTGAGCACGTACGCCGTCTTGGCGGCGGTCGGACCCCACGCCGGGACGTCGGGAAGATGACCGAAACTGACCGCCCCCATCAGCAGTCGACCGTAATCCGGGCGGACCATGAGAGTCGCTACAATCGTGCCGGCGACGATCACGCCGCAGATCACGATCTGCTGCGTCTGCAATTTTTCGAACGACGTGAAGATGCTCAGCGAGAGCGCCGCCCCCAACAGCAGCGACGTGAAAATATTCTGCCACGTGTCGAAATCGAGCGTGCCGCCGAGATGATCGGCCGACAGAAACGCGATAAGGTTGCCGCACGGCTTGGCGACGGCGGTGAGTCCGGTGCTGAGCAGACAGACTTCGACGACAACGACGGCGAGCAGAATCCAGCCGCGCGGACCGCGGAGTTTCGCCAGCCGGTTGCCGATCTTTTCGCCCGTGATCGCCGTGTATCGTCCGACGAGATACGTGACGAACACCCCTTTTACGATCACGCTCAATAGCAGCAGCCACAGCAAATCGAATTCCGACCACGCCCCCAGTCCGGTGACCATAATCGTCTCGCCCGCTCCCAGCGAGAGAGATGTGATCACCGCCGCGGGCCCGAAAAAGCCCGCCAGCCGCACAAGCTTGCCCAGCGAGAACGGCTCGGCATAGATCCCCGTCAGCGGCGGGATCTCGATCGGTTCAGAGTCGATTCGCTCATCGGGCATAAAACCGTCCTTCGCCTTGCCCTGAAATCATTGCCCCATGAAGGAGAGAGTGGGTCATAGGGAGATAGGGTGATGGGGAAAAATTTTAACTCATCCCTCATCATCTAACACCGGCCGCCGCAGACCGGGATCGTTTGACCCGTGACAAAACTTGAATCTTCGGATAACAGAAATTTCACGACCGACGCAATTTCGGAGGGATCGGCGACGCGGCCCAGCGGGGTCTCGGTCAGCAGTTTCGCGACGAGGTCTTGATCGGCGTTGCGGATCATGTCGGTCGCCGTCATCCCCGGCGCGACGCAGTTGACGCGCACATGTGGAGCGAACGCCTCGGCACAATGCCGCGTGAACGAAATCACCGCCGTCTTCGTCGTCGCGTAATGCACCATGTCCTTCTTGATTTTGATCCCCGCGAGCGACGAGATGTTGACGATGCGGCCGAACTTGCGGGCAATCATTTCATCTTTGACGGCCCACGTCGGCAGAAAGATGCCGTCGACGTTGACCTCGAACATGCGCTTCCAGTTCGCAAACGTCACCTCGCTGTGCGGTTCGTTGCGGACGATGCCGGCATTGTTCACGAGAAAATCGATCGGCCCGAGTTCATCGCGAACCTTCTGCATCATGCGGGCAACTTCGTCTTCTCGCGACACGTCGGCCTGCACGAGCATCGCATTCTCGGCGTTGCCGGAAATCAAATCGAGCGTTTCGCGCGCGGCTTGCTCGTTCTTCTCATAATTGAAGGCGACACGCGCACCATGAGCCGCGAGCATCTGACAAATCGCCCGCCCGATGCCGCGCGCTCCCCCCGTTACCACCGCCGTTCGATTCGCGAAGAGTTTTTCCATTGATGAAATTCCTTATCTCGGCCTGTTCGTGCTTTTCGTGTTGTTCGTGGTCCTACTCATGATCAACCACAAACGTCACGAAAAACACGAATGCGCTGCAAAAATGCGATGAATATTTCATTCCGTTGTCAGATCGGCTGTGGTAAAAAATTATCGAAGGATGGGGATCCATTCAGTTCAATTCCTTGAGCAGCGACAGCGAATTCTCGACGACCGCCGGGCCCCATGCGCGGGTGAATTGAGCCGGGAGCATATAGTTCTGATACGATTCGTTGACTTCCATTCCCCCTTCGTCGAACGCTTGGGGCGTAGGAAAATAACCGAGGCAGCCGTTGCTGTAACCGAGAAAATACGTGTGAGCCAGCGGCGAACGGCGTTTGACTTCGAGGGCGAGTTCAGCGAACGGTTCGCCGTTGACCGCGACGATGCCGACGTCGTTGACGCGCAGCCCCCAGCAGACCAGATCGCGCGTCACCGGCTTGCCCTCATCGATCGTCTTGAGCACTAGCTCCGCCCAATGCACCAGCCGTTGTGCCACGTGGATTGGTCCGATGCGTCCATCCGCTTTCGCTTGCTGCATTCGCTCGCGCCAATGGGCCAGCCCCTCTTCAGCGGTTTTTCGTTCGGGCAGCGAAGCCATCGGCAGCGTGATTCGCCGCGCGCCGACCGAAAAATGGCCGAGCATGTTTTCCGGCAGAGGTTCGTAATCCCACGTGGAAATCGCGGCCACCGATTGCACGATCCGCCTGGGGCCGTGTCGATTGTGCGTGCGAATCTGCGACCAAACCTTCAGCGTCTCGCCGCCGAGCATGGCGCCGATACGGTGAAGATCGTCGAATTGCTCGGGTCCGCCGCTGCCGATGCCGCAGCGCGGGCTGACATTCCCCGCCGCTCCCTGAAAGAACAGCGAGGCCGCCCCGGTGGCCCGTTCGACGATTTCACGAGCCGGTCCCACATAATCGGGCGAGAGTTGCGACGTCTTCGGGCCGAGCACAATCGTATGCGCGGCGGCGATCATGATCGTCGCGATCGGTCGTCCCGCGAGATCATCAATGCGAATCACGCCGACGTCGTGATCGACCGGGCCTTCGGGATTCTCGCCGATGACGACCCGCCCATCGGGCAAGCGTTCGCGGCGATTGATGCCGATGGGGGCATGACCCTTACCCGCGCCGATCCGCGCGGGCTGCAGGCGTTTGTCCGCCATCATCGCCACGCCGGTGAGCGATTCTTCGAGTACGGCGAGATAGCGTTCTTGAATCCGCTGTTGTGCAGGCGTGTCCGCCTGCCAGCCGGGAAACATCGGCCCCAGGTGCGTGTGACTGGTATTGATGAGCACGTTATCGGCGGGGATGTGCAGCTCATCGCCGACGCGCTGACGGATCCGTTCGACATGCGGCGATTGAATGAACAGCAGATCGCACGCGAGCAGCACGACTTTAATTTTTCCGTCGCTGAGCACGAGAGCCGTCGCCGTCAGGTCGCGCTCGACGGAGTCGGACACGCACTCCTGCACGGTGTATCCCATCAAGCGAATCCCGACGGGGGGCGTGATGCAGACGCGCCCGACGCCGGCCTGGAGAATCTTCGACGGTGTCGTTGGATTCATGACGGTTTCGGCCCTTCTATCGTGGCTTCAACCACGGATGTTTCTCATGCGCGGCGGCGTCTTCTTCGGGCGTGATGTGATAAAATTGGTCCCCCTGCTTCAGATATAAAATCTTCCAGGCCCGCTCCGAGAGCGCGCGGTCGTCGACGTGGGACATCACCTCTTCGAGGGCCGATTTCCCGGCGGGACCGAAAAGCAGAATCGCATTCCCCAGAATGCGCCAGCCCCATCCTCGGTCGGTTCGCTCACCATCGTCGCCGTATTGTTTGAAAAAACCGATCGCCAGCGCAAGCGCCTCGGCCCGGGCCGGATCGTCATCCTCCAGCCGGGCATGCATCGCGGTGTACGACACCGCCGCCCGCACCTGCACGGCGTGATCGGTATCGTGCTCCATCACCTCGCGCAGCGCCTGCGACACCTCGACGGTGGCGCCGAAGCTGCTTTGCAGATTGACCATCGCCATTTCCCGCGCGTAGGGATTTTCATCCTGCCGCGCGATTTGCAGTAGTTTCGCCAGCACGCCGGCATCGGCCGGTGCACCGAACCGGACGAAATAATACAACGCCAATTCGCGCGTCAACGACTCGTCGTCGGTCAATCGCGCGACGAGAAGTTGTTTGTCCTTCGCCGTCAATTCCCCCGCCGCGTTGAGCGCCGTCAACACTTCGGGAACCGTGCGATAATGAAATTGAAACGTGCTCTCCGGCGCAAACGCGGCATCGAGCAGCGTGGCGACCTTGTCTTCCGCGGGAATTTCTCCCAATGCCACCGCGGCCAGACAGCAGACTGAATTTTCAGAGTCCTGCAATGCCGCGACGACGGCTTCATGCGTTTCGCCGACTTTGTTCGCTGCGATCGCCCGTAACGCCGTGCGGCGGACGTAAACGTCGGGATCGTTCACCGCGGCCTCGTATTGCTCCGGCGTGAGTTTCACCTTCTTCTTGAGGGCCAGCGTCAACAGACGGCGACGCGCGAAGACGTCGTCGCTATCGAGACTTTCAATCGGCTCGGCGTGCGGCGTTTCGTCGGGCCAGTCGATCCACGCTTCCGAATCGTAACCACTTTCGAGTTCGCGGCCCAGAAACATAACCCGCGGCAAACCTTTCGGCATCTCCCCGCGCGTGCGGAACGACGACAGCACCACTTGCGAGTTTTGCTCTTTAATTTTCTTGTCGAGCGAATGCAAGAGCGTGGATTCTTTCGGGCTGAACAGACAGATCTCATCGACGACCGAGCCATCGAGCCATTCATCGATCGACCAGACCATGTTCCCCGCCGTGCGCACGCCGCCGTCGACGTTCCAGGCCATGGGACGGTTCGGCTCGTCCCCATGCACGCAGATCGCGACCTTCTTGCCGTGAGCGTTCAACTGCATTTTCAGCAGCCGTAGAAACGCTTCGACATGTGCGCCTCGCATCCGTCGCCAGGCGTCGAGATCGAATTCCTCGCGGCGAATGTCCACGCCGTACTTCTGGCGAAACTCCTCGACGATCGGCTCGCTGTAACCGAATTCGTCCTCGTAGCGCTGCGAGAAATTCTCGGCGTACGTGAGAAACGCAATCCCGTCGTAGCCGCCGTCGACGACGTATTTCGTGAGATAATCGGCCATGCGCTGCCGCGCTGCGGGATAGGCGAATTCGATCGGCCCTCCTTGTCGCCAGGTTCTCCATTTATTCACCGGCGCCCACTCGGGATGTTCGATGCGCAGTTTATCTTCGATCGCGTACGGAAAATCGACGTAACCTGCATCGGCCTGCGAGCCGTTGTCGAACAGGCCGTACGTCAGCCAGATTTCCATCCCCTGCTTCTTCGCCTCAGCGACGGCGATGCGGTTCGTTTTCACCACGCGGTACTGCAAATCACGCCACCAGTCCCAGAGCCGGGCGAAGAGGCGATTTTCGGGACGGATCACAAATTCCTCGCCCCAGATTTCGTCCTGCCCCCCGCGCCACCAGATGCGGTTCGCATGAAAATTCTCGCGGCACGCCGTAAACGCCGCCTCGATCGTTGCGGCCGAATCGACCGGAGGAAAGGTGATGAGATCCTGATTATCCCCGGTGCTGAAATACACCGTCCGCGGATTCCCGTCGACAGGTTCCCCTGCGGCAAGCGCGGCACACATCATCATGACGACACAGGACAACGAAGATTGAAACAGAGTACGCATGGCAGTCCTCGAATAAAAGAACGCGGGGATGCGAACAACGTGACGATCAGTCCATTGAGACATGCCATACCGTAACATATCCGGCTCGAAAAGTCGTGAGTCAGCGAGGGACGACGTCGATGTCGTCATGGCCTTTGTCGCCGTCGTTGATCGCGTAGTCTCCGAGCTGGCGAACGAATGGCAGGGCCAGCATGTGGTGCAGCCGATCGACGTCACATTCATTGCGGAGGTGCGTGATGCCGATCGTCATTCCGGTGTGACCTTCCTGCGGCTGGGCGCGATAGGTGCCGAGCAAGAAGTCCCACCAGGGCAGATTGAAACCGAAGTTGCTGTTCGTCTCGCGGCGGATCACCGAATGATGCACGCGGTGCATGTCGGGGGTGACAACGAACCAGCGCAGGATTCGGTCGACGCCGGCCGGCATGCGGACGTTGCTGTGATTGAACATGCTGGTCGCATTCAGCAGCACTTCGAAGATGACGACGGCGACCGCAGGGGGTCCGACGACGACGACGACGCCGAGCTTGATCAGCGCCGACAGCAGAATCTCGACGGTGTGAAACCGCAGGCCGGTGGTGACGTCGAAATCGAGGTCCGCGTGGTGCACCATATGCAACCGCCAAAACATCGGCACGGCATGAAACATCACGTGCTGCAGGTAAATCGCCAGATCGAACGCCAGCACGGCGAGCACAGCCTCCATCCAGATCGGCCAGTCGACCTGGTGCAGCAGCCCCCAGCCCCGCGACTGAGCAACAACGGACGCGGCCACCGCCGTGATGGGAACGATCAGTCGGGCCAGCACAATGTTCAAGACCACGAGTCCAAGGTTGCTGGCCCAGCGGGGCGCTTTGCGGACCGTAAGCGCGCGGCGGGGGGCCAACATCTCCCAGAGCGTCATGACGAGCAGAACGCCCCCGAAACATCCGAGGCGCACGGCGATTTCAACCTGTTCGGACACCGCGTTTCATTGTCCTTGAAAGGGGGGGCGGCACATATCGAAGGACTGCTTGACGGGATCGTACGGCTGTGCCGGCGCTGGCGGAAGCGGCGGCGCGCTGGCCACGCACGCCCAGGCCGACGCCGCACCGACGAGCAGCGCCGCCACGATGGCTGGCAGCCCTCCGCGCGGCAGCGAACGGCGTGACGGCCACGCACCGGCCAGGCAGACGATCGTCAGCCCCGCGAAGATGGCCAGACTCTGTAGCGGACCGTCTCCCCAGCCGAACAACGCCGGCGGGCACTCCAGTTTTCCCGTCTGTATCAGAAAGAAGTGGAACGCTGCCACACCGAGTCCACTCGTGGCAAGCGGCAGCGCGGCGAGGCCCGCACGGGCGGAGCGAAGGCCGTCCAGCCAGAGCAGCATCGCTACGACGAGACCAACGGCGATGACGAAGGATCGCTGATAAAAGCAGAGCGGACACGCCTTGAGACCGAGCCCCAGACTCAAATACACGCTGCCGCCCGCCCCCGCCAGCGCCAGAACCAGGGCGATAAAATTCCACAAAGCCGTGGAACCGAACGGCCCTGCCTGTTCGGCGGTCTGTCCCCTATCGGTCATCTCCGTTTCTCCTGTCAGAACACGAACACCAGCGGCCCAGATGGCAGGGGAGACGTTTGTAACGACTCACTCATCCGACTCCGGAAATCCTGCGTCGATCAGGTCATCGTAGCCCGGCTTCAGTGGCCGCACTTCATAACCGAATTTTCGCAAGACATCGGCGGCGGTACACGAGCGAATTCCCGCGACGCAGTGCGTGTAAATGATCTGCTTTTTCGGAAGGCGTTTGGCGAGTTTGGCCGCGGTCGTTCCATTTTCCAATTCGCTGAGGGGCACAAACACTGCCCCGGCGATGTGGCCCGAGTCCCACTCAGACTTCTCGCGAACATCGACCAGCACGGCTTTCTTCGCCGCCACGTTTTTCTTGACGGTTGCCAGCGAGTCGTTCGTCGGTTCGGCAGCAAAAGAACAGACGGTAAAACACATCGCGCAAACGGCGGTAAGATTCCATAGTAACAATCGATTGGTCATGTCATCGAGCCTTTCAGATCACTTGATATTATGGGTCGAATCCGAATTCTTCCCTATGCTAAAACAAAATGTACGCGGATTCCCGTCAACGAGCCCGCTTGCGGAGAGTTTGCCCCGCGTTAAACAGAGAGCACAGACCCGAGCGGTCTGTCGCGGCGCGATCCATCGTAACATATCCCGTTCCCAAAGTCGCGAGCGCGGGGCCGGTCACGCGTCCCATTCGAGATTTCGCCAGCGCTTTCTCGCTGTGAAGGCAAACGCGAACAGCAGAACCACCGCTGCCACAGCGAACAGCTCAATCGCAGGGCTCCCTACTTTCGACGAAAAAAGGGCATCGATCGATACGATCTCGACCACAAGCAGCACCACAATCGAGCTAATGACGACGATGGTGCCGCGCCGATTCTGCGAGTACGTCAGCAACGTCAGAGCGGTTGTCGCGATCAGGCCATAGCCGGCCAACATCAGGATGACAACGGGTACCGACCATTGCATACTCTGCCCGGTGATCGCCGCGTAGACGATGATGTGCATCGTATGCACGGCGGCGATAATCGCGGTATCCCCAGCAATGGCTTCGAAGAGATTGCGGAACAACTCTCTGCGCGCGACGGGCCGCATCAATTCTATGACGAACGTGCGACGCCGCAGATCCCATTGCTGGAGGAGAATGAGTGACGGCGCCATGAGCGGCATAAGTAATATCGACTCATGGTGGCCGTCGAACAATCTGGACAAATCTCCGTTGAGGGCCAGCGACATCAGAGCTTGCACGAACCAAATCCCGACGCTCAACATCACACAAAAAATGAGCAGATTCCTTCCGGTCATGTCATTCGCTTTTTTCAAGTGCATGGCGCGTTGTCGGTTGCCGTGACGGGCACAACCGGGCGTGACGTTCGCGAACAGCCGATGGATTTTTTCTTGCAGCTTTGTCGAATGTTGATGCTGCTGATTCCGCTGACTCCACTCGATCCATTGCCCCCAGCTCACTTCGCAGGAGCGCAGTGGGTTCGACGATTCGTTGAGAACGCGATGCCGCATCGGCATTCCCCGGACAATCAGCGCCACACTGACAACACCGGCACCGAAAAGCACCCAGGCGAGTTGCGGATAGGCCCCCGCGAAAAATCGGTCGATGAATTGGTCCGAAAGCGACATCGCAACCGCAAAGAAGAGTATTCCGTATGCCATCAAGACCAATACAGCCGTCGCTCTGAATTTGTCCGCCGCGGGATCTCCGGCCAGCACCCGATCGTGAGTCAGTTGCATCGTCGCCCACGGAATGAATAAGAGACCGCAGACGGCCGCCGCGGCGAGCAAGTCGGCTCGCATGGCGAACATCGTCAGCGACTGGATACCCCACATAAAGAAGATCATCGCTGCCAACACGATCTGATGCGGCAACCAAAACCGCGGTGCGACTGTGCCGACGGTCGTCACGGTCTGCGCGCGAAACTGTAACCATAGGCCGGCGATGAGTCCGAGTTGTGCCTGTAGAAGCAAGATAAACGCCAGGGACGGAATCGCTTCCGAAAAAAATGCGCCGAATCCAATGGTCGCCAGCACATAATAGCCAAAGAAAAACCACAACGTTTTACGCGTGGTGTAGGATTTGATGACCCAGTAGAGTTGGTTTCCCATAGTTGCTGCCCTAAAAGCCGATCACCGAGTTAATCGCGGACTCACACGTCCCATTCGAGATTCTTCCAGCGCTGATACGCCCGTTGGATATAGGCGAACAAGAAAAGGAACGCAAAAGTTGCCACGATCCATTCGGTGATCGGCGACACTTCACCTTTATTCGGCGATTGCGAAAAGATCAAGATGCCGTGACATACAACGATACTGATCACAATGAAGAGGCGAGTATCGAACAGATTTTCATCGCGAGAAGTCGTGATCAGGATCATCACATACACGGGAAGAAGACACCACGAGACGACCAGAACCAGGAGAAGCGGCACCGAGACATACGCCGTCTGCGGATTCAGGTAACAATAAGCGACGATCGCCGACACTTGAAAACCACAGAGAACTGCTGAATCTCGCAGCACGGCCCAGAGAATGTCTTGACGAATCTGAAGTCGGGGAACGGGCCGCAGCAATTCGAGTCCCATCGCACGCCGACGTTCTTCCCACTGAGTCATGAGTCCGATGGTGGGAAACACGGCAATGAACCAGACAAACAGCCATATCATTTCGACACTCAAACCACTGGATGCATCATTTCGCAGGAACGCGGGCAATATCCATACCGGTATCACTATCCACAACGACAGCAACCCGTGTCCCAACCAGCGCCACATCGTCATCTTGTTGCCGTCACGTAACAACTGCGAACGCTTCCACGCGTTATTGAAAACACAACCCGGCGTCAGGTCCGCAAACCGCCCCGCTCCCCAGAGCTTTCGTTTGCGTTTCTCTTGCACCATCTGCGCCCATTCGACTTGCGACCGATAGGTGAACGTCATCGGCGGCAGTGTGTCGTAGTTCTCATAATGCATTCGGAATCGAGACGGCAACATCGTAGCGAGGGCGATCAATCCTGCGAGTCCTGCTCCCAACAGCAACAGTGATGCTTGCGGATTTTTTCCTATCAGAAAGATCTGCATCTCGTTGAGTTGGAACAACGTTTCTTTCGTCATAACTAAAATGGCAAACCCAATTATCATCAGCAGCGAGACACTTTTCAACAGCCACTCGATGATCGTTTCCCGCGTCGTTTGTGCCGCAACAATCGGGCGACGTGACGTCGCGAAAGCAGTAATCGCCCAGACGGTGTAATACGATAAACTCATGCCCATCGCCGTCATGAATGCGACGTTCGCCACCCATAACTGCAATGTCTGATGGAGCGCGAGGGCCAGCGCCAGGCCGATGAATACAATCTGGTGCGACGGCCAAAATCGCGGCACCACGGGGCTTAACGTCGTCACGGACTGGGCATTAATTTGTGTTGCCAGCAGCATGATCACGATTCCGTGAAAGAACAACGACATAAACAACAGGTTACCGCCGGGGGTATAAATTGGCAGCACGAGAACATGCGGCAGAGCACGTTCGATCTCACGCATCGGCTTTGCACTGTGAGCGTCGTCGCGGACGTACAGTCGTCGCAACTTCGGCAACGCGCCGATGCTCGCGAGATCGGCATCGGTCGGCCAGCGGCGGTTTTCACCATCAACTAATGCAACGGCAAGACCGTCGACCGCCAGCACTTCGAGCTGCGGCAAATGCGGCACGCGAAAATGTTGGGTCGGGTCAACATCCGCGGTCACAATTTGTGCCGTTCGCTCGGACGCAGTCACAATGATCAATCTTCGCAGACGCGGTGTCTGTTCCAGTTCACGTAGCGAATTCTCCCACTGGCAGCTTTCTAATCGCAGATACTGCAAATTCGGGATTGACGCCAGCAGGGCGACGTCGGCAGCCGAGAGTTTCGCACCGACAATCTCCACAAATTCCAACTGCGGTAGCGTTGCGAATTGAGCCACAACATGCGACACGTTCATCACCCCGTTGAAACGCACGCCGCGCAATTTCGGCACGCCGGCGAATAAATCGTCGCGATTCCATGCATCGCGGAACGTTATGGCAAACGTCGCGTCGAATGTCACACCAGAGAGTCGCGTTTCGTTGTCACCGTCGATGAATCCCCGAAGTCGGTCTGCCCAACCGATCGGTGTCTCATTGGTGACCCGCAATTCTCCGCCGGAGACAAGCGTCGAAGCCGACGGCCAATTGTGCCCGATAGCCGGGACTAGAGGAAACGATCGATCCAATCCAGGCAATATGGAGATCCACGATGAGAAAAAAAACATCGGGAGTAGAAAGCGATAATCACGAATCCAATGCGTTCCCCGATTTTCGGTGTAGGTTTTCAGGACCCAGTAGAGTTGAGTTCGCAGCGACATGACTTTGTCTCGGTTATCTATGCGTGTTATGCGTCCCATTCGAGGTTTCGCCAGCGAGACTTGGCGAGCTTCGTCAAGATGATGACCCATCCGCAGGCGACGATGACGGTGACCAACTCAAGCAACCACGCTAGTCCGTTGGGGTCTCGCGCCGCTTGCGTATTCAAAAGAACGTACTGTGCGGCGACAAAGAGAGGAATGTTTACAGCAATAAACAAGAACACTTGCCAGCTATGTCGGAACGTGACGACGACGAGACCGAAACATGGAACCAGGCACCATGTCGCAACCAGTAAGATGGTCGCCGAGAGTGACACCGTCAGCCCTCCCGATGTCGCCGCATATACGATGATCACCGCAAATTGCAGCAAATAGAGGGCGAACGAGTCGCCGACGATCGCCTGCGCAAAATCGCGGAACATCATCGATCGTGTCACGGGCCGCATCAGTTCCAGCGGCATCAAACGCCGGCGCTGCTCCCATTGCGTCACGATCATTAACGACATCATGCTGGTGGCAAACCACATCATCGGCCAAGACCTGGAAGCCAGCCTCGGGACATCGTTCACTGCTCCCATGCCGAACAGCGCGAGGACAAACTGCAATGACATCAGGGCGACGAGAAAAATCCCCATATACAGGAACTTGAACCCGCTGATGAGATTCGCTTGGCGGACGAGTGCCGCACGTCGCGAATCGTTGTGTGCTACGCAACCCGGGTATAAATCGGCGAAGGTGGAAGAACTTTTGGTCTGTGGCGTCGCCGGTTCCGAACTCTCGATGCCCCATTGCTGCCATGCCGACTGAGAAAACTCGATCGGAGGCAATCGGCTTGTCGATTCGTACAGACGTCGAAACTGAAGCGGCATTCCTCCGATGAGATAGGCGATGCTCACCAAGCTCGCCGCCGTTGCTCCAACCGAGGCCGCGGGAAACGCTCCTGACAGAAACATCTCATACGCTGTGCTGTCGAACATCCTTCTGGCGAAGTAGAAAATGACATAATAAACCCCGATGACGCCGAGAACTTGCAGGCCGTGTCTCACCGAAAAGCCGATCGTTCGTTTTCGCCGACGAGCGGGTGAATCAAATATTCTGTAGAGGTATCTCACCACGACCCAGCAACCGAAGGGGAGCGTCGTCAATGCGATCGCCGCGAGTACATCGACTTCCCACCAAAGCAAGTAGAGAATTTGCTGAATACCAGCGACGAGGATAACGGCGGCGAACGCGAGCTGATGGGGCAACCAGAAGCGCGGAACGAGCGGGCTTTGTGTCGACGCCGTCTGCGCATGAAGTTGAAGCCAGAGAATGTAGAGCAATAATGCCATTGTGAATGTCAAGAGGAAGGTGATGAAACCTCGCCCGCCCGCCACAAGGCAAGAAAAGACGAAGACCTCGGGCAAAGAACGCTGAATTTCATCGACCGGAATGCCCAACAATCCATTGTCGTAGACGAAGAGTTGCCGCAGGTTGGGGTATTGCCTTAATGTGCCGATATCTCGCTCTTCGGGCCAACGCACTTGCATTCCGTCCTGCGTCGCCAACGCATTGCCATCGATCGCTAATCGACGAACATGCGGCAATACCGGAATCTCAATATGCACCGCTTGCACTGCGTGTCGATTTGGCTCGCCTCTTGGACGAAAACGATCGCGGTCGATTATGAGCGTCTGTAATCGTGGAGCGCGTTCGAGGCCGCGAAGCGATTGTGGCAATTTGCAATCGTTCAGCCGTAAATGGATGAGTCGCGGCAGTGAGGCCAATGCCTCGATCGCGTCGGAATCGATCGAGGCAACTTCTATTTCCAGGAATTCAAGTTGCCGGACGTCAGCAATGGAAGCGAAAATGTCGAGGTCGGGCGGGATCGTCTCAAACCGCAGGCCACGGAGATTGCGATACTGTGCCAAGGCGGCCACGTGTTGACGAGTTACCAATCCGCTGCGAACAAGGTTGTAGCCGACTTCGAAGCCCTCGACTTCGTTGGGCAAGTTGCCTGCTAAGATCTCCTTCAGAAGCCGAGCAGCGTCCCACCCTTGGTCGCGGTGTTCGTGCAAGAGTTCGTGGTCACTGGTCCATACCAAATCGGCTTCCGGAACGACGGCGTCCTTCCTATTTGAACCGTCCGTAAGAAAAGGTACGCACCAATTCAATGCGATGATGATTACATAAAGGCCCATGTACACCCAGAGCGAATCGTGTCGTAAGTACGAAACGACTACCCAATACAAACGGCGCCGAAATGACGTATTATGGTCTAGATTCATGGCGGCTTCCACGGTTCCTCACGCCCGCGGCGTGATTTGGCTATTCAACTCCACAAAAATCTCCTCCAGATTCAAATCCTCCACGCTCACTGTGGCGGTCCATTTTTGTTTCAGTAGCGACACCAATGCGTCGTCGGCACCAACGACCGTCGCGATTGCGAGCTTGCCGGTCACTTCTATCTGTACGGCGTTCGGGATTTCGAAACTTGGGGGGAAATCTCCCTCGGCGACGATGCGGACTCGCTTGACGCGGTCCTTCAGCGCGTCGAGTTCTTCGTAGAGGTTCACCTCGCCGGATTTCAGCATCACCACATGCGATGCCACGCGTTCGAGGTCCGACGTGATGTGCGTCGAGAACAAGATCGTCTTACTCTCTTCCTGCGCGAATTCGAGCAGGCTCCGCAAGAACTCGCGGCGGGCCAGTGGGTCTAACGCGGCGACCGGTTCGTCGAGGATTAAGAGATCGGGACGCGGGCCCATTGCGAGCAGCAGGCCGAGTTTTTGTAACTGGCCGGGGGAGAGGGGGCCGATGCGGTGCGTGCGGGGGATGTCCCAGTTAGTGATGAGCTTCTCGACCAGTTTCTGGTCCCACTTCGGGTAATACGCCGAGGTGTATTGGATGATCTGTTCGACCGTCATCCACGAATAGAGGCGGATGTCTTGCGGCACGTAGCCGAGGCGTTCTTTGACCTCGGCAGACAGGTGCAGCGAATCGTCGCCGAGGAGTTCCGATTTTCCCATTGTCGGGCGAAGCAAACCGACGAGGCATTTGATGAGCGTCGACTTGCCGGCTCCGTTGGCCCCGAGCAGGCCGACGACGGTGCCGGCGGGGATGTCGAGCGTGATGCCCCGGAGGACTTGCGTGCTGCCGAAATTTTTCCAGAGGTTGCCGGTGCGAATGGCGAAGTCGGTCATGGTCGTTGCTCCCGCAAATGTTTTTTGACCTGGTCGAGAATTTGTTCGTCGGTGAGCCCGAGCTGCAGTGCGCGGGCCACGAGTTGATCGATGAAGGGTTTGAGTTGTTCGCGGCGTGCGGCGAGGGTGCCGGTCTCACGCTGCTCGCTGATGCGCATCCCCTGGCCACGCTCGTGTTCGATGAGCCCTTCGGTCTGCAACCGGGCGTAGGCTTTGGAGACGGTCATCATGTTGATTTCGAGTTCGGCGGCCATCTGGCGGACGGAGGGGAGCATGTCGCCGGGCTTCAATCGTCCGCCGGCGACGAAGGCGCGGACCTGATCCATGAGCTGCCGATAGATCGGCACGCCGGAGGAAGGGTGAATCGAAAACTCGAACGGCTCGTGCTGCAAATGTGTATTACAACAGTAATGCACGTGGAAGTCAAGGGGTTGGGGGTGAGAGCAATTGCCTTTATCAAACTGTGTGAAGGGACAATTGACAATGGATCGCGATTCCTTTCTAAACAGCGTTCCGAATTTCCAAACACGGCAGCTCTTCCCAAACAGCGTTGCGACAGCTCGCGAAATATCAATTCCCCCATCCGATGCCTGGTTGCGCACAACCGGGTTGCCGGCGGTCCGAGGTCATCGCCAGGACTCCGTCCCGAACCCCGAATCCCGGTCCCCGAACCCCGATCTCCAAAATCGCCCGCGATTGAGTAATCCCCCCAAAGTGTTGTTTGGGCTTGTGCGCCGATAGGCGCAAAGTAGGCGCGAGTGTCGCTTTCGTCCGCGCGAGTGATGCTTTTGAGCGCGCAAGTGTCACTTTTATGTGCATTTCACGCGCGCATTTGGCTTTTTAAACAGCTTTTTTCGCGGCTGTTTACTTTCCCTAAGCCCCTGATTTATCCATATTCCACGGATATTGTTTGCGAATCGCCGTGTTTAATCATGGGGCGTGATTTCGGGTTGCCTGGTTTACCTCAGTCACCTGAATTAAGGGTAAAAGAGGTGCTTCACAGACGAAAGTGGCCAATTTTGAGCTGCGCGGGGGACGTGCGCGCAACCGCACTTTTTTGGAGACCGGCGAGGTGGTCGCAAGCGTCGACAGGACAAGGGGTTCGATTCTAAACACGACGTCATTCTTGGCAGGGGTTTTGCGTTCGATGACGCGAAAAGCGTCGATTTTCGTCGTTTTTACGTGGTTTTGCGCGCAACTTTCGCCTTTTTGCGCCGTTGTGCGCGCTAGTGCGCATCGTGCTTCCGTTCTCATGATGGCGAATGGAGTTGCGACACGTGAACTGCGCGCGTTTTGCGCGCGAATTGCGCGGCGAGGTCTGAAATGGGGCATTTTTGCGCAAAAGTTTTCAAACGGCTTGTTTCACGTGAAACGGGGCGATTCTGTTCGGGGAACGGGGGTTGCGGGCGTTCTCAGGGAGCTTACGCTCCCCGCTCGCTGGACTCTGGCCCCTGGATTTTCTACAACGGGGGAAACTTGCAGCGGTCCCATCAGCACCCGGGGAGTAGACGACGATGGCCCAGATCAACGACCACTTTTTGAAGCTCAAAGCGGGGTATCTTTTTCCTGAAATTGCCCGGCGGGTGACGCAATTTGCTCAGCAGAATCCCGATGCGAAAATCATTCGACTGGGGATTGGCGACGTCACCGAACCGCTGCCCGCAGCCGTGATTTCCGCCCTGCACGCCGCCGTCGATGAGATGGGAGAGCGATCGACCTTTAAGGGTTACGGCCCCGAGCAGGGGTACGATTTTCTCCGCTCGGCGATCGCGAAAAACGACTATACATCGCGCGGCTGCGAAGTCGATGCCGACGAGATTTTCGTCTCGGACGGCTCGAAGTGCGACACCGGCAACATTCTCGATATCTTCGGACTCGACAACGTCGTGGCGGTGACCGACCCGGTCTATCCGGTGTATGTCGACACGAATGTGATGGCGGGTCGAACGGGGCCAGCCGATGATGCGGGACGGTTCGGCGGGCTGGTGTATATCCCGGTGACCGAAGAGAACAATTTCGTGCCGGCGCTTCCCAATAGGCACGTCGATTTGATCTACTTGTGCTATCCCAATAACCCGACGGGAACCGTCGCAACGAAAGAGACGTTGCAGAAGTGGGTCGATTATGCAAAGGCTGAAAAAGCCGTGATTTTATACGATTCGGCCTACGAGGCGTACATCACGACGGCGGGAATTCCGCATTCGATCTACGAAATTCCCGGCGCCCGCGAGGTGGCGATCGAGTTCCGCAGCTTCAGCAAGACGGCGGGATTCACCGGAACGCGGTGCGCCTTCACCGTCGTGCCGAAGTCGCTGAACGGAACGACGTTATCCGGCGAAGCCGTCGACTTGCATCGGCTGTGGAATCGGCGGCATTGCACGAAGTTTAACGGTGTGCCGTACGTCATACAGAAAGGAGCCGAGGCGGTGTACTCGGACGAAGGGAAGCAGCAGGTCAAGCAATTACTGTCGTTCTATCTCGAGAACGCCCGGCTGCTGCGCGAGGGACTGGAGAGCGTCGGCATCACGGTGCACGGCGGCGTCGATGCCCCGTACGTCTGGCTGAAGACGCCCGACAACCTCAGCAGTTGGGACTTCTTCGATCGCCTGCTCGGCAAGGCTCACCTGGTCGGCACACCCGGCAGCGGTTTTGGCGCGAGCGGCGAGGGCTACTTCCGCCTGAGCGCGTTCAACAGCCGGGAGAACATCAACGAAGCCGTCAAGCGGTTTCAGCAGGCGGTGCGATAAGGGGGACAAGGAAAATTTGACCTCTTCGTTCGGTTAGCCGCGATGCGCAGCGGAGCGTTTCTCCCCAATCTCCGGACGCCGCGGGCTTCGCCAGTGTTCTTCGGTTTTTGCCTGCGAATATCGTCGTTAATCGGGCGTCTTATCGGCCGCGGAATTCTAAGGAAACAAGAAGAGACACTGACGAAGCCAGTGCCATCCGCCGCGGCATCCGAAAATAATGTTCCCTTTTACACCATGCATCGGACAAGAATAACACGATGACCGAGTCGCTCGCCAATTCCTTTTATGAATTCGTCGCTCAGTTGAGGCCAATTCCAGAATTGAAATCCCAAGTTGGCAAATCCCCAAGCGGGATCGTGCTCCCATTCGTTGATTAGCTTGGATTTGCCGCAACGAGGACAAGGCAATAATGCGGAACCTCTATTCTCATACCATTCATCCACGGCATCGCCCCATGCATCAGAACCTTCGAAGCGATGCGAACACGCAGAACAGACGAGTTCAAATCCACCTTCACCGGAGTCAAATATATTTCTTTTGGTGATGATGTCCAATCCATTTGTGATGAGTGAAAGTAAGTTAGCTTTAGGGACACTAGTCGCTTTTTCGTAATTCGGACCGGGCGCGTATCCCGCATCGCTACTCAGAACGCAATCTGTGGCGTCAGCGGATACGATTCCTTCGTCAATGAGCCATTGGTGAATGAAAGCCCCCAATCGCGGCGACTCAGATTCAGTTGCGTCTTGATCGACGACAGTTTGGGAATGATCACTCATCGGGTCACTCTTATGAATAGAATTTGCGCCTCGTTCCCACGCTTGGCTGCGCATTCGGCCATGTTAGGCGCACACCAATTTACTTCGTTGGAAACATACTACCGCCACGGTATCATTGAATCGTATGCTGGTCAAGCAGTCGCTGGGAAGCGGAGCTTCCAGGACGTTCCCAAGCGGAGCTTGGGAACGAGAGTGAATTTTTCTAACTAACCCCTCGCCCCTCCACCATGCTCCCACGCATTCTCGAAGTCGAAGCGATGGACACCCCGCTCGAAGCGCGGGATTATGACACGATGGATCACTCCACCGTCAATCGAGTGTTCGTCTCCGATCTGATTCCCTGGCTCGAACAACTCGGCGACAGCGAAGATCTCTATCTGCTCGACGTCGGGACCGGGACGGCTCAGATTCCGATCGAACTCTGCCGGCGGTTCGACCGCTGTTCCGTCCGTGCGGTCGATCTCGCGATCGAGATGCTTAAAATCGGGCACCGCAACGTCGACGTCGCCGGGCTCACCGATCGCATTGTCTTGCAGCAGGAAGACGCGAAACGGCTGTCGTATCCGGAGAATCAATTCGACGCCGTGGTTTCGAACAGCATTATCCATCACATCCCCGAACCATTGCGGGCGCTCGGCGAGATTAAACGGGTGCTGCGGCGCGGCGGCGTCTATTTCGTCCGCGACCTCTGCCGGCCCGAAACTCTCGAACTGGTCGATCACATCGTGAACACCTACGCAGGGCAGGAAAACGCCCATCAACAGCAGATGTTTCGCGATTCGCTGCACGCGGCTCTCACCGTCGACGACGTCCGTGCCATGTTGCGGGAACTTTCGCTCCCCGAGGAATGGGTGCAGATGACCTCCGACCGGCATTGGACCATCGCAGGCCGAAAACCGGCATGACGGCAGATTCAATCGAGCGGCGTGAAACCGTGCCGCTTATACATCTCGCGCGACGCGGGTGAACCGAGCTCGTCGTAGAACTGTTTCGCTTCCTCGGGGTGGCGAGAATTCTTGAGCAGCGTCACCGGCAGAACGATCGTCGGCGAAACATCGTCGGGAAATGTATACACCGCCTCGGCGTGCGTCGAGCCGATGACGTCGGTCGCATAGACGATCCCCGCCTCGACTTCGCCGCGCTCGATGTAATTCAGGGTCACACGCACGTCGTGCCCACGAACGATTTTTTCCGCCGCGAGCAACTCGTCGTACAATTTAAACTTGTGAAGCGTCTCCTCCGCATAGATTCCCGCAGGGACGTTTTCGCCTGCCAGGGCGATTTGTTTTACGCCGTCCTTCCGCAAATCGGCGGGCGAATTCAAGCCGGCGGGGTTTCCCACGGGGACGGCGATCACCAGTCTGTTGCCCAGTAACGGTTTCGTCTCGGCGACGAGTTGTTGTTCGGTCAACGGTTCAACCCATTTAGGGCTGGCGGCGAGAAACAGATCCGCTGGTGCTCCGCTCAAAATCTGCTGAGCCAGCGCATTCGTCGGGCCGGTGATGACTTTGACTTTAATGCCATGTTCTTGCTCGAATTTTGCCGCGAGTTCCTCCGCGACATTCACCGTACTCGACGCGGCGAGGAAATGGAGCGTGATGGCAGACAAGGTTTCGGAAGCGGGTTCGGTTTTCGTGGCGACCCCGCAACCGGCAAGCATCATGATCGAAATGCAAATCAAGAAAAACGTCTTCACGATATCACATCCCATACAGCGACGAGAACTTTTTCGTCAGGTGCAGAATCAACGGCGTCGGCGAGAGGCGCTCGCCGGTCACGTGGAAGAGCAGTTCCTGCGGCGTGTAGCGCTTGCCGGGCTTGTGAATCTTCTCGTTGAGCCAATTCTTCAACGGCCCGAACTCACACTGGCGAAACTGCGCGGCGAGATCCCCCAGTTCCTTTTGAGCATGCGCGAAGAACTGCGCGGCGTACATGTTGCCGAGGGCGTAGGTCGGGAAGTACCCGATCAACCCGCCGCTCCAGTGAATGTCTTGCAGGCAGCCGAGCGTGTCGTTGGGAACCTTCAGTCCGAAATCGTGCTCGAACTGGCTGTTCCACGCGTTGGGGACGTCGCTGCATTTCAGGCTGCCGGAGATGAGTTGCTGTTCCATCTCGAAGCGGAGCATGATGTGCAGGTTGTACGTGACTTCATCCGACTCGACCCGAATAAACGATGATCCCACCGTGTTGATCGCTGCGTAGAATTCGTCGAGCGAGACATCGCCGAGCGCCTGCGGGAACGTCTGCTGCAGCGGGGCGTAAAAGTGTTCCCAGAATGGCAGGCTGCGGCCGACGAAGTTTTCCCACATCCGCGATTGCGATTCGTGAATGCCCAGCGACACCGTCTCGCCAAGCGGTGTGCCGTACGCCGAGCGGTCGAGTCCCTGTTCGTAAATGCCGTGACCCACTTCGTGCATCACGCCGAAAAACGCCTGCGGGAAATCGTGTTCGTCGTACCGCGTGGTCAACCGGCAATCGCCCGGTCCCATGCCGCTGCAAAACGGATGGGCGGCGACGTCGAGACGTCCGTCGTGGAAACTGAAACCGATTTTCTTCGCCGCCTCGATCGCGAATTTCTTCTGCAAATCGACGGGATAACTTCGCTTCAACACGTCGGTGCGGGGCTTGCGTCCCGATTCGCGAATGGCGGCGGCGAGCTCGACCAGTTCTTTTCGCAGTGGATCGAACACTGCTTTCACCGACGCCGTCGTCGCGCCGGTTTCGAATTCATCGAGCAAAGCGTCGTACGCCGGTCCGTCGCCGGTGGCGAGTATGATGGCCTGTTCGCGTTTGAGCGTGACGATCTGTTCGAGCCAGGGAAGGAAATCGTTAAAGCTCGATTTCTTTCGCGCTTCGATCCACGCCTGCTGACCGAGACTCGTGACGCGCGACAGTTCTTCGACGAGCCGGCGGGGCAGTTTCACCGCGCGGTCGTAACTCCGCCGCGCTTCGCGGACGTTCGCCGAGAGGTCGTCGTTATCATCCGCGACCTTTCCGGATTGCTCCAGCGATGAGAGCAGTTCGCCGATGCGCGGCGAGGTCGCGCGTTCGTGAACCATCCCCGCGAGCAGCGAAAGTTGATTGGCCCGATGTTCGACGCCTCCTGGCGGAAGATACGTTTGCTCGTCCCAGCCCAACACGCCGGCACACGAGCCGAGCAGCGACGCTTGCTTTAATTCCGCGATCAGTTCCTGATACAGTGTGTCGATATCGGCCATGACGTGTGATCCCTTTCATCAGTGTTTGTTACAGTGGTCGTTTATAGTCAAGAGTCAAGAGACAAGAGTCAAGAGCCAGCGGGAGAGACAAGCCGGTTAAGCCGCGACGCGGAGGCTTTGCGCAGCGGAGCGCTAGCTGCGGAGGAGAAACAGTTCCATGCAACAATGGTTTTATCAATACATTCGCGTTGCATGCGTGCTGATCACGTTTACGGCTTCCGATCGCGTTCATGCCGTCGAGCCGATCCCCGACAAGCTGGTCGTCCTCACGTTCGACGATTCGGTCAAATCGCATTACACGATCGCGCGGCCGATTTTGAAGAAATACGGCTTCGGGGCCACGTTTTTTATCACCGAGGGGTTCACGTTCACGACCAACAAAACCGATTACATGACGTGGGACGAAATCCGCGAACTGCACGATGACGGCTTCGAAATCGGCAATCACACCCGCGATCATATGAGCGTCACCTCCGGGAATTATCACCTGTTGGATGAACAACTCGCAGGCATCGAGCAGCGCTGCGAAGAATTCGGCATCCCCAAACCGACCTCGTTCGCCTGGCCCGGCAACAGCCTCGCACTCGAAGCGTTACCGATCTTGCGAGAACACGGTATCCGTTTCGCCCGCCGCGGCGGGGCGCCGGAGTATCCTTACGATCGCGGCGAGGGAGTCGCGTATCAGCCGATGCATGACGACCCTTTACTGATTCCCTCGGCGGGAGATGCCCGGCCCGATTGGCAGCTTGGGAACTTTATTCAGGCGGTGAGCAAGGCGAAGGACGGCCGCATCGCCGTGCTGCAGTTTCACGGCGTCCCCGAGGGAGAACATCCGTGGGTGCACACCCCCGAGGAGTTGTTCGAAGTCTACATGCGGTATCTGCATCTCAACGGTTTCACGGTTATCGCCGTCCGCGATCTGGAGAGATACGTCGCCCCCGATGCGCGTCCGGATGATCCGTGGGCTGTGATCACGGCGCGGCAAGCGGGAATCGCGGCAGCGACAGAAGTCCCACCGAAATCAAAGACGGCTGAAGCCACGACAGCCGACGAGACCGACGCCGACGATCGCTGCATCTGTTCGCCGACAATTCGATCGACTAGAATACGGTATCGGTTCAGAAATCGAACCCGCGGCGGTTTTTGCCCCTGACGAGTTTTGTCGGACGAATTCACGAATTTCGCCTCCCTGTTCAATAGGAAATCTCTCATGACAATTCACATGTCATTTTGCTGGGTTGGTCGCTCGATGTTCGGCGTCGCGGCGATGATGGGTTTGGTCTCGATCGCTCAAACGTTGCAGGCCGACGACTGGCCGCAGTGGGGCGGGCCGCAGCGCGATCTTGTCTGGCGCGAGAAGGGGATTGTCAAGAAGTTTAAGACCGACGGCTTGTTGCCGCGGATGTGGTCGACGCCGATTTCGGAAGGATACTCCGGCCCGGCGGTCGCCAACGGGCGGGTGTTCATCACCGATCGCGTGCTGGAGAAACAGCAGGAACGCGTCTTCTGTCTCGACGCCGAGACGGGCGACGTCATCTGGCAGCACGCCTATCCCTGCATGTACGAAGTTGGTTATCCCGCCGGTCCGCGATCGACGCCGGTGGTCGATGACGGCCGCGTTTACACCATCGGAGCCATGGGCGATATGTTCTGCTTCGAGGAAAAAACCGGCGAGGTGCTCTGGCAGAAAAACTTTAAAGACGCCTACAAAACGCAGATGCCGACGTGGGGGATGGTCGCTTCGCCTTTGGTCGAAGGCGATCAGTTGATTACGCTCGTCGGCGGACCCGGAGCGCTGGTCGTCAGCTTCAACAAAGAGACCGGCGAAGAGTTGTGGCGTTCGCTCGATGATGCCGAGATCGGTTATGCCCCGCCGGTGATTTTCACCCTCGAGGGGGTGCGGCATCTGATCATCTGGCATCCGACGGCGATTTCGTCGCTTAACCCCGACAACGGCGAAGTCCGCTGGGAAGTGCCGTATCAAGTGAAGGCCGGGTTGTCGATCGCCACGCCACGGCTGGTCGGCAACAAACTGTTCGTCGCGAGTTTTTATAACGGCCCGCGGATGATCGAAATCACCGCGCCGGATGAGGCAAAGATCGTCTGGTCGGGAAACAGCGACAGCGAACAGAACACAGACGGCTTGCATCCGATCATCAGCATTCCCTGGATGACCGACGATTACATCTACGGCGTGTGCAGTTATGGACAACTCCGCTGCCTCGATTCGCAGACCGGTGCTCGCGTCTGGGAATCGACGAAGGCAACCGGTGAAGGCCGCTGGTGGAATGCGTTCATTATTCCGCATGAGGATCGATTTTTCATTCATAACGAGCAAGGGGAACTGATCATCGCCCGGCTTTCGCCCGAGGGTTACGAAGAAATCGACTGGGCGCTGTTGGTGAAGCCGACGCGGCAGGTGCAACGCCGAATGACGATCTGGTCGCATCCCGCGTTCGCGATGAAAAGTGTATTCGCCCGGAATGACGAAGAGATCGTGCGCGTGAATCTGGCGGCGGAGTGACGAGGGGTGCCTTTGCCTTTATCGGTTATTGAGTCTCAGGTTAATATTGCTACAACAGGCACTCAGAAATCGCTTAAAACAGGGCTATTTCGGTCGTTTTTATCGCATGGGAATTTCGATCATTCCAGTAGAGTAGCATTATTAATCTGAGGCTCAATAGCCGCGACGCGGAGGGTTTCCGTAGCGGAGCGCTTTCTTTTAGCCCCCGGCGAGACTCGCCGGGAGTACGATATACGGTAATCCCCCCGGTCATTGACCGGGGGCTAAAAGACGAAGCGGAGCTTCGAAGACTTGCGTTCTCAAGCAGAGCTTGGGAACGAGATGAAAGTGAATCCAGCAAATGTCATCAACGTTCGACGCCATCGTCATCGGCTGCGGGGGGTTTGGGAGTTCGGCGTTGTATCATCTGGCGTCGCGCGGGGTGAAGGTGCTCGGCATCGATCGCTTTCAGCCGCCGCACGACAAAGGAAGTTCGCACGGCGAGACGCGGATGATCCGCAAAGCATATCACGAACACATCGATTACGTGCCGCTGATCAAAAATGCTTATGTTCTGTGGCGGGAACTTGAAGAGCGGACGTCGCAGAAGTTGTACTTCGAAACCGGTCTCTTTTTCGCCGCGCCCCCCGACTCGTCGACGATCACCGGTGCAAAACTCGCCGCGCGGCAGCACGATCTCAAGCACGAAGTCGTGCCGCGCGAGGATTTTGGCCGACGCTTTCCCGGGTTTAAACTTCCCGAGGGTTTCGAGGCGTTTCTCGAACATGAGGCGGGCTATCTGATGGTCGACGAATGCCAACGGGCGCACCTCGATTCCGCACGGTCGCTTGGCGCCGAACTGCACGCGGATGAAACCGTCACCGACTGGAAATCGGAAGGAACCGGTGTCGTCGTCGAAACGAATCGCGGCCGGTATGCGGCCGAACGGCTGGTGATTACGGCGGGTCCGTGGGCCGCGCAGGTTCTTTCGTCGCTTAACATTCCGCTCAAAGTGGCCCGCAAACCGTTGTTCTGGTTTCCGATTCGCAATGAGAACAGTCCGCTGCGCACGCTGGGGGCGTGTTATTTTTATGATATGCCGTGGGGTGAGTTTTACGGATTTCATTGTCGCGACGGCCGCACGTTGAAGATGGCCGATCACGCCGGCGGCGACGACGTGGCCGATCCGCTGACGGTCGATCGCAACGTGACGCCGCGGGATTACGAGGGATTAGCGAAGTTTCTCGCTGTGGCGATGCCCGACGTTTCGCCGGTGCCGGTGAAGAGCAGCGTCTGCCTGTATACCCGCACGCCCGATTCGCATTTCGTCGTCGATCGGCATCCCGAGTATCCGCAGGTGGTGCTCGGCTGCGGTTTTTCGGGTCACGGTTTCAAGTTCACGTCGGTGATCGGTGAAGCGCTGATGCAACTCGCGCTGGATGGCAGGACGGAGCAACCGGTCGGGTTTTTGAGTCTAAGCCGCCCCGCGTTGCGGGCGTGAGAGTTATGAATACCAGCCCGAAGCGCAAGTTTTGAAGTTGCGCCGTTTTTGCCTTCTCCCAGCCTTTCTCCGAAAGGCGTCCGGGAGAAGGTGGCCGTCAGGCCGGATGAGGGGGCTTTGAAGAAACGATGAATGCAGAATAATGAATGATGAACAAGAAGACGTTGATGACTGAATCTTTTCTGACTCAACATTCATCATTCAACATTCAACATTCATCATTCAAAAAGCCCCCCTCACCCGGCCGCTTTGCGGCCACCCTCTCCCCGATGTCTTTCTTGCGAAAGACAGGGAGAGGGTGAACAGCGCAACTTCAAAAAGCGCAAGCGAGGGTTCTTAAAATCCTTCTCCCAGTGGGAGAGGGAGAAAGAAAAAACCGAAGCAGAGCTTCGAAAACCTTGCGTTCCCAAGCGGAGCATGGGAACGAGAATATTCATAACACAGGAACACATCATGCAACGCACGCCCGATTATCCGCGCGACTCGGCTCAGGAAATCGTCGTCTCCACCGAGGGGTTGCGGCAACTGATCGAACGGGTGCTCGTCAAAAAGGGGATGTATGCCGCGGACGCCGAAGTCGTCGCGGCGCGGATGATCGAAGCCGACTTGCGGGGGATTCATTCTCATGGCAGCAAAGCCTTGCCGGTCTACTTGAACGAAATGGACGATGGCAACATTGATCCGCGCGGGGAAGTGCTGACGATCAAGGAGACCGCGGCGATGGCCGTGCTCGACGGCGGCCGGGCGATGGGGCAGGTCGCCGCCACCAAGGCGATGAAGCTGGCGATCGACAAGGCACGCGAGGTCGGCACGGGAACGGTCTCGATCCGCAACGGTCAACATTACGGGGCGTGTTCGGTGTACGTGCTGATGGCGATTGAAGCGGGCATGATCGGTTACACGACGACCAGCACCGGGGCCGCGACCGTGGCGGCGTACGGCAGCCGGCAGGCGGCGAATGCCAATCATGCGTTCGCGTGGGGCGTGCCCGTGAAGAGCGGACCGCCGGTGGTGCTCGACATGGCGTGTGCCGAGTCGTCGTGGGGGAAGATTGAAGCTCTCAAGATGTACAACGGAAAAATTCCCGACGGCTGGGCGCTGGATGCCGCGGGGGAGCCGACCGTCGATCCGCACGCGGCGAAAGTGCTCACGCCGACGGCGGGGGCCCGCGGCTACGGTTTGGGGTTCGTAGCGGGGATTCTCTGCGGTCCGCTGGCGGGGTCGAGAATGCCGTTGCACAAACCGCCCGGCATCGCCGTGGGCGGGTCGGAACATTTCTTCTACGCGATCGACGTGCGGCATTTCACCGAGGAGGATCGCTACTTCGATGAAGTGCAAAAGACGGTCGACGAGATTCGACAGTTGACGCCGTCCGATGGTTTCGACCGCGTCCGCTTGCCGGGCGAACGGGAGTGGGAGCGGTCGCAGGAATGGAGCAATACCGGCATCCCGTTACATCGCGATCATGTCGAGCAGGTGAGGGAGTGTGCCCGGCGGTTGAAGGTGGAGATCCCGTGGGGGTGAGCGTGCACGAAATCTCAATAAAAAGGTATTGGATGTATAATTAGTTGTGGTACTATATTAGTAAGTTCATATCGCATGAAGGAGATAAAACATGAGTCAAACACTGGCATTTGGTGAGGTTCTTGAGGCCGCCGATCAACTTACTCTAGAAGAGCAAGAGGAGCTAATCGCCATCTTAAATCGGCGTGTGGCAGAAGCATCGCGTCAAAGACTGATCGATGAGGTCCGTCAGGCGAAGCAGGATTATGCCGACGGTCTTTGTAAACCTGCTTCGGTTGAGGAAATCATGCGAGAGATCAGGAATGAGACGTGAGATTCTTTATTCACGTAGTTTCATGCGTGCCTCAAAGCGAATAGGAAAGAAGAACCCTACAGCGGCGGACGCAATTGAGGCGACGCTGCAGGCTTTGGCAGATGATGCTTTTCATCCCGCACTCAAGACCCATAAGCTCAAAGGAGAGCTAAAAGACCAACGGTCATGCAGTGGAGGATACGATTTGCGAATCGTTTTTGAATTAGTCGAACACGAAGACCGGGAAGCAATATTACTGCTCTCCGTGGGCACCCACGATGACGTTTATTGATTGGCGGGGTCGCAGTCACACATCGCTCATCTTCTGCCGCTCTTGGGGCACGCGATATCTGGCGAAGAAACCGCTGTGCGGTTTGGGGCGCGATGGAACGTGCCGCGGGGCTTTTGCTTTTGCCTGTCGCTGTTTCAACTGCGGATGATGCATAAACGTAAACGCCGTCAGCGTCAGGCCGGCGGACATCGTGATCAGAAAACTGCGCCAGAAATGACTCTCGGCGAGCAGTTGCAAAAATGGATACGACGGCTCGATCCGCGTGATCGCAGGCGACGATTCGGATGCAAAATCGCGGGCTCCGCGCATCAACTCTGAATCGACCGGGATCACTTCGGCATCGGTGCGGCCGATGTGGAAATCGACTTGTGCCATCTGGGCCGCGAACTCGGGATCGTTCTCCAGGGCGTCGCGGACCCGTTTCAGATACGCCGTTTCGCGCTCGATTTGCACGAGTTGCATCTGATTCGTGAGGAATTGATGGCGCACCTCGAGATACTTCTGCAGTTTGGGGGCCAGCGCGACGGCCGCGTACAACGCCGCCGCCGCGATCAGGCAACTCCAGAAGATCAACGAAATCAGCCAGCTTGCCGGCGATTCGTCGTGCTCGTTCAGAATGCTCTCGTGGATGACTTTCACTCACTGTACTCGAAAATGAATTTACCGTGGTCGCGATTAAAAAATCGTGCCGCCGAAGCGGGCGTTTTCTCCCAGAATTTCTTCGATGCGCAGCAGTTGATTGTACTTGCAGATGCGGTCGGTGCGGCTGGCCGAACCCGTTTTGATCTGGCCGGTGCCGAGCGCGACGGCGAGATCGGCGATCGTCGTGTCTTCGGTCTCGCCCGAGCGATGGCTCATCACGGCGGTGTAGCCGTTCTGCATCGCGAGCTGCACGGCGTCGATCGTTTCGCTGAGCGTGCCGATCTGATTCACCTTCACGAGAATACTGTTGGCGATCTGCTCTTCGATGCCGCGCTGCAGCCGTTCGACGTTGGTGACGAACAAGTCGTCGCCCACGAGCTGGACTTTGCCTCCCAGCGTTTCGGTGAGATGTTTCCAGCCGTCCCAGTCGTCTTCGGCGCAGCCGTCTTCGATCGAGCAGATGTGATACTTGTCAATCCATTGGTCGAACAACGCGACCATCCCTTCGGCGTCGAGTTTTTTGCCGTCCATGAGGTACCAGCCTGGTTGCGTCACTTCGTGTTCGTGCACTTTCTTGCCGAAGAACTCGGTCGCAGCGGGGTCGAGAGCGATTTTGACGTCTTCGCCCGGCATGTAGCCCGCTTTTTCGATGGCGATCATGATGACGTCGAGCGCCGCTTCGCAGCTTCCGAGATTCGGGGCGAAACCTCCTTCATCGCCGACCGCCGTGCTCATCCCCTTGCTTGAAAGAACCTTTTTCAGGTGATGGAAGATTTCGACGCCGGCACGGAGGGCATCGCTGAAGGTGTCGAACCCGAGCGGCATGACCATGAATTCCTGCAGATCGATGCCGTTGTTGGCGTGCGCGCCGCCGTTGATGATGTTCATCATCGGTGCCGGGAGCCGATTCGCACCGACGCCGCCGAGGTAGCGGAACAACGGCAGAAAGCTGGCCTGAGCGGCGGCGTGGGCCGTCGCCAGCGAACAGGCGAGAATCGCATTGGCGCCGAGACGCGACTTGTTCGGCGAGCCATCGAGATCGACCATCAGCCGATCGATCGCCGCCTGATCGGTCGCGTCCTGTCCGATGAGTTCGTCGGCGATTTCGTCGTTGACGTTATCGACCGCCTGCGTGACCCCTTTGCCGAGCCACTCGTCGTTCTCCGTATCGCGGAGTTCGCAGGCCTCGTGGGTGCCGGTGCTGGCGCCGCTGGGAACGGCGGCCCGGCCCATCGTGCCGTCTTCCAGCGTCACGTCGACTTCGACGGTGGGATTGCCCCGGCTATCGAGAATTTGCCGGGCGTGGACTCCAAATATCGCCATACTCATGGTGGTTGATCCTTACACGATCTCAGTGATGAGGTGAAGTTACTCTTCGAGATTGAGAACGAGATCACCCGGTGACGGCCGGAAGACGTCGGATCGGAGATCCCGCTCGTGGAGATCGTGTTGTATCACACGGGAGACCGTTTGATCCATCACAGCCGTGGAATATCTGACGCGGCGAAACGGATGCGGATGCGGAAGAACGGCAGCCCCTTCTGAGGGCTATCGACGCCCGCTCGGCGGCGCTTGAACGGTGGGAAATGTTTGCGGTTTTTATCGATCTTGCCGGGCATCGCCCTCACGGATCCGAAAGACGAGAAGAAATCGACGTCCGGTAGAATCGACGGTCGCCACCAGCGAATGCATGGAGAATTTTTAATTTGATCGAATGGCGTTCAGTGTCAAAAGCGGTGCCATGTTTCTGGTTGAGCGGGGTTTTCCGCATGAAAAGCGACATCAGGCCAACGGGTTACGATGCACCGGCGATCTTCGATGAGTGTAATGCGGCCGTGTAAAAAGAGATTCGCCAGACCTCGTCTCGACAGAAACGACGAGATCCCCTAAACTCCCCACCCGGAAAAAATGATTTTTTCACCCGTCCGAGGACTCGACTTGCATCGGGGATTTCCCTAAACTTTCACCACTTTCATTGCTTTCACTTCTATTGCACGTCGCCTCTGGTTTACCTCGTCACCTGTCTCGAACTGCGGGAACATCACGCTCGGGAGTAAGTCGGTGGAAGTCATGTTGAAATTGCCGCCGTACTCGAAACTCCTTTCGCCAAGGATGGTCGATCGATGAAATTCCAGCGACGTCTCATGGGAACACTGGTCTGCCTCGGCCTGGCCGGTTGTCATTCTTCCGCGTCTCAATTCGGCATGGGCCGTAACATGTCAAAGTCGACGGAAGTTGACGAGCAGGTCGCCGGCAATCGCGAGGCCGACGGCTCGGCTGACGCGCCGGCCCCGTTGGAGCAACCCTCGTCGCCGGCATCGCAAAAACCGGCCAGCGTGCTGCTGCAAGAAGGGCAATTGGCCCTTCGCTCGGGCGATTTGAATCAGGCGGAAGAACGCTTTCAGGAGATTCTGAAAAACGATCCGCTGAATGCGACGGCCCATCATCGGCTGGCGGTCATCGCCGATAATCGCAAGGATTATCGCACGGCGGAGAAGCATTATCTGGTGGCGCTGCAGGGGAACCCGCACGATGCGAATCTGTTAAGCGACATGGGCTACTCGTACATGCTGCAAGGGAACACCGAAAACGCCAAACGCTTTCTGAGCGACGCCCTCGATAAAAACCCGGAGCATCCCCAGGCGGCGAATAATCTGGGAGCGATCTACGCCGAAGAGGGAAATTCCCAGCAGGCGCTCGAGATGTTTCGCCGCAGCGGCACCGAACAGGAAGCGCAAGCGAAACTGGCGTACGTCATGAATCAGAATACTTCGTCGACGTTCGCCTCGTCGCCGAAAAACGAAGCCGAGACGCCGTCTCGCGGTTCGCCGCTCGCCGTCGATCCCGAATTTTCCGCTGCTCAGAACGGCTCAGCAAGCGGACTGCAAACGAGCGACGAACATCGCCGCATCGTGGAACAGATGCGTCAAGCCCGCGAAGCCGACCAGCTCAAACGCCGGCGAGAAGAAGAACTCCTGGCCGCCTCGCAAGCGACGCTTCCCGTCCGCGAGGGATTCGATGCCAATCCGCGATACAACGCCCCCCAGGAATTTCCCGGTTCATCGTACGTCGACGTCGATCCTTATGCCGCCGCGGATATCGAGGCGAACGCGGCCTATCCTCCGGCACGGAATCGCAACGAACAACCGCCGATGGAATATGATGATACCTACGGAACCGAAGACGCGTCGTACGGCTCTCGCGACGGCGAGTTCAATCGAGAGGTCGATGACGGCCGCGAGCGTTACGCGTCGTCGCCGAACGACGCCTTTGGAGTTCAAATCACTCCCAATACGGGGAATCGCCCATCGTCAGCCGGGCTCTCTGGCGCTGCTCCTGGAGAAATGGATCCGAATGCGGCCTGGCCGCCGGAAGACATTTCGCTCGAAACGGGAGCCGACGATCGCCGTTCGAATCCGAGCCGATCGCAGCCGCAAGGGCCGCGTGAGACCGGCGCTAACGGCAACCGCGACAGCTACGCCGCTGCGGACGAGGTGATTTACGCCGGGGGAGAGACGGCGTCCCGCGATCCCTATGTCGTTCGAAATCAAGATCATTTGCCGCAGTTCGACGAATATAGAGAGAGCGACATGGAGGAAGGAGCGACGACGGGATTCGCAAATCCGTCGACGTCGAATCCGAGGCAGTATGCCGCTCAGAACGTGCATGCGGGGACGGACGAGTCGTCGCGCCAGGCGGCGATGCTCGCCGGCTTGAACGCCGGTCCGTCGCAACTCTTCCCGGTGCAGTCGGGCATGACGTCACTCTCGTCGGAATACGGCGAATTTCCCGCGACCCAGACGCGGCTCGGTTCTCAGTTTTCCCCGCCGGCGCGATCGATGCCCGGCGAAGCGGAGATGCAAAACTGGCCTGCGCCATCACGGAATTCGCATCAGACCCATCGCCAGACGACGCCGTCTCAGCCGCAGACGCGGATGGGTTATGAGTTTTCTCAGCCTGGCCGCACGACGTCGGCACGCTACCCGAATTTGAACGAAGAATCGTTGGACGAACCGCTTCCCTCCGCCTGGGACGATCCCTCTCCCTCCCTGCGCGCTCTGCAAGAGCAATCGCAGTACAGCCGGCATTAGCGCCGGTTGTCTATGGTGACGTGATGCGCGCTCTGAAACGACGCGCCAGGCGATAACGCGGTACGACCGAAAATTCGTCCCGGCAGTTTTAATCTTTTGTATCCTAAACTAATTTACGAGTCATGTCGTTGCCATTGCCGGTCAAGTGACGTGTCGCCAGCCAACTATAACCATCATAGCTCGCGGAGGGAGGCAGATTGAATATCTAGGGACAGGGCGGGCCGCTTATTATGTCGACGGTGTTGAACATCCACGCCGCCGTCGTCGCCATGTTTTTGTTTTAAGCTCAGAATCTATCCGTACGGAGAACCCATGCATATCCCCGCTCTTGTGGAAACCTTAGAATCCCGAACCATGCTCGCTGGCGATCTGCCGGCGCAAGTCGCCGACGTTTTGAGCGGCGGTTTGGTGGACGACGCATTTTCGCTCAATAGTAAACCCGGTGCCGCTCACACCATCTACCTCGACTTCGACGGATATACCACGTCGGAGACGTTATGGAACGTCTTTTACAATGCGGGCGGCAATATCGTCACGCCCCCTTTCAGCACCGATGGGAGCGATGCCTTTAGTACGTCCGAACTCCAGCGCATCGAAGCCATCTGGGCGCGAGTCGCCGAAGATTTTCTTCCCTTCAACGTCAACGTCACCACGCAGGATCCCGGCGCGGCAGCGCTGAAGAAAACCAGTTCCTCCGACACCCAATGGGGCATCCGGGTCGTCGTCGGCGGGAACAATGCCTGGTATGGAAACGCCGGGGGCGTCGCTTTTGTCGGCTCCTTCAATTGGGATACGGATACCCCGGTTTTTATCTTCGAAGACCTGGTGGGAAACGGACACGAAAAATACACCGCCGAAGCCATTTCACACGAAGTGGGGCACGCACTCGGGCTGTCGCACGACGGCTATAGCGGCGGTGAATACTACAGCGGCGACTCATCCTGGGCTCCCATCATGGGGACCGGTTATTATTCGGCCGTGACCCAGTGGAGTTCCGGCGAATATTCGGGCGCGAGCAACACCGAGAACGACATCCAGATCATCGCCACGCAGAACGGATTCGGCTATCGGACCGACGACTACGGCAATACGCTCTCGAGCGCGGCGCCGTTGACGAATCTCTCGGGCGTGATCAGCACCAGAACCGACCGGGATGTGTTTTCTTTCACGACCGGCGGGGCCGTTAACATCACGGTGAATCCGGCGGCGCGAGGGCCGAATCTGAATATCCTCGCCGAGATCCTCGATGCGTCGGGGAACGTCGTTCTCTCCGCCAACCCGTCCGGACTCGGCGCCTCGATTGCGACGGTGCTCGCTCCCGGCGATTATTATCTGAGAATCGACGGCGTGGGCGACGCGGCCGCGGGTTACTCCGATTACGGCAGCCTGGGCTTTTATTCGGTGACCGCCGACATCGAACCCGCGGGGGTTCCTCTCGAACCGGCTTCGATGAGCGTCAGCAAGAATCGGCTGTACGTGAATGAGTCGGGGACGACCGATTCGTTCACGCTGGTTTTGGGATCTCGGCCCACCTCGAACGTCGTCATCACGGCCCGATCGACCGCCCTTTCCGAAGCCGTCATCGATAAAACGACGCTCGTCTTTACGCCCGAGAATTGGAACATTCCACAAACCATTACCGCCACGGGGGTCGCGGATGCGTCTCTCGACGGGGACAAAACGTTCTTCATCAGGGCGACGGCAACCAGTCTCGATGCGCGATACAATGGATTCGCCGTCCCCATCGTGCGCGTGACCAATTCCGACAGCGTCGTCACGGATCCGGTCGCGCCGGCTTCGGTGAATGTCAGCACGAACTGGCTCTATGTGAACGAGTCGGGCACGACCGATACGCTGTCGGTGGTGCTGGGATCTCAGCCGACGTCGAACGTCGTGATCACGCCCCGGTCGACTGCCCTTTCCGAAGGCGTCCTCAATAAAACGAGCCTGATTTTTACGCCCTCGAATTGGAATATTCCGCAAACCATTACCGTTAAGGGGGTCGCGGATGGAATTGCCGATGGGGACAAGACCTTTTTCCTCAAGGCGACGGCAAGCAGTCTGGATGCGCGGTACGACGGCATCGCCTTCCCGACCGTGCGCGTGAAGAACTTCGACAGCGTCGGCACGGAGGTGGTGGCCGCGGCTGCCGTCAACGTCAGCACGAATTGGCTCTACATCAGCGAGTCGGGCGCGGCCGATTCTCTCTCGGTCGTGTTGAATTCAAAACCGGCGTCCAATGTCACTCTCGCGGCGAGATCCACGCACGTAGGTGAAGGAGTCATCGATAAAACGGCGCTGGTCTTTACGCCCTCGAATTGGAATATTCCGCAGACGATTACCATCACGGGCGTCGATGATTCGTATTTCGACGGAGACAAGGTGTTCTTCCTCAAACTCGAGGCCGTCAGCACGGATGCGAACTACGACGGCATCTCCGTCCCGACCGTGCGAGCCAAGAACGCGGACAATGAGGGCGCGGCTCCTGCAACTCTACACACTTCGCCCCGCGATCCGCTGTTCGACCCGTCACTGTTTACAATGCCCGACGGTACGCCCCCCCCCGTTACGGCTCGTAACCTTCAGCAAATCGATCTCTTCTTCCAGGAATTGCCTGAAGGAGAGGAGATCCACGTCGAGGCCGATTACTGGGAGTTTTTTGATCTGAACGCCGATCTTGCGGCCGTCTGATTTTTTCCGTCCATCGCGATTCAACCCCGGATCGGCGTCCGCCGTTTCGGGGTTGAATTATTTCTCGGCTTAACGATCTGCCGGGAGTCTCGGAGCACAGGCTTCAGCCTGCTCTTATAACGTCTCAGTCGTCCTGATCGAGCGACTTCGAGCAATCGATGAACAGCCAGCAGCACGCGCTGAGAACGTAGGCGACGGCGATCACAATCAACACCGGCTGATAGTTCGGAATTCTCACCGTCTCGCCCTCGACGACTTTGGCGATCGTATTGGCATCGAGAATAAACCCGAAGATCACCGGCACCGCCAGACCGCCCACCATGCCGGCAGTGTTGATGATGCCGAGAACCGTCGCCGAGAATCGGCCTCCGAGATCGGTGCACGTACCCCAGACCGTCGGCTGCGTGGTGTCGATAAAGAGTTTCGCTCCGAACAGGGCGCACGCCGCGGCGACGCCGTTGTCGAGTTCGGAGACCAGAAAAATCATCAGGCTGCCGATGAAAAACCCGATGAAGGCGACGGTGCTGCGGGCTCTTCGTCGGCTTCCCGTCCGGCGGATGAGAAAATCGTTGCAGAACCCGCCCATCAGTCCGCCCAAGGCTCCGCCCCACAGCGGAATGCTCGTCAACAGCCCGGCGGCTTTGATGTCGTAACCTTTGGCGTTAAGAAAATAGTCGCCGAGAAACGCCATGTAGAACGTATCGACGCCTGCGTTCATCGCCTGCTGCGTGAGGAAGAGAACCATGCTGCGATTCTTGAGCGCCTTGCTCCACGGCAAGACGGCGCGCGTCGCCGACGGCGTCGCGGGCGCTCGCCCCTCGGCGATGAGATGACGCTCGGCGTCGTTCACGCGCGAGTCGCTCTCGGGGCTGTCGCGAAACAGCCACAAGAAGACGCCGCCGAACGCGAAGCCCACGACCGCCATGATGAGCAGCGACATTTGCCACGACAGCCCGCAATAGCCCATGAGAATCGTGCCGAGAAGAATCGGCGACACCGCGCCGCCGATGCGTCCGGAGAACGACGCGATCAATCCTTGCATCACGGTGCGCGAACTTGGCGGAAACCACGAATACGTCACTTTGCTCAATGCCGGGTAACATCCCGACTGGGCGGCGCCGAATGTGACACGAACCGCGGCGAGGCCGAAGATGCTGGTGACCCAGCCTTGCAATCCCAGGGCGAGCGACCATAGAAAAATAATCGCCGCCAAAAACAGATACGGGCCGACCGAATCGCAGAGCACGCCCAACGGAATGGGGAGCGTGCCGTACGTGATGCTGAAGCAGCTATAGAGCAGGGATATCTCTTTTCGATCGAAGCCGTAGCTCTGTTCCAGTTCGGGCCCGACGAAGTTCCACGTGGCACGGTGAGCGTAAAGCAGAAACGAAGTCACGCAGCCGAGGCACAGAATCAGAAACCGCACATTCGTCGGCCGGACCGATCGATCGAGCGGATGGTCGTTGTCCAGCGAGAGGGGCGCGTTGTTCTCGGCCATGTCGGTTCCTCAGGGTGAAATGGGAACGTGAGAGGATACCCGCCCCTCCCTCTGCATACTAGCCCGAAGCGCAAGCGCGGGGTTCGGGGTTCTTCGGCTATTGAGTCTCACATTAATAATGTCACAACTCTCGATTGACGAAACAGCCT
>JBBECD010000202.1:0-14996 GCA_040881995.1 Planctomycetaceae bacterium | reverse complement strand
CACAATTCCTTCCGTTTCCCACTTTTGCTTTTCCCGACCGTCGGCGTTAAGATAAGAAGCGTTCTGTTCTGGTTCTTGACACCGTGAATGATATTCCACCGTGTCGACCCCCAAAAATATGATAGTCGCCCAGTCGGGCGGGCCTTCTCCTGTGATTAACAATACGCTGCGCGGAATCCTTGAGACCGCTCGGCAGATGGCCGAGATTGGGACCGTGTACGGCGGCTGGCATGGGATCGAAGGGGTGCTGAAGGAAGAACTGATCGACCTGACGGCTCAGGACGCCGAAGAGATCGCTCTGTTGCGGACGTCTCCCGCCGCGGGATCGATCGGCACTTGCAGGTATAAGCTGAAGGAGAAGCAGACCGAAGATTTCGACCGCGTGATCGAGGTCTTTAAGGCTCACAACGTCGGCTACTTCTGCTACATCGGCGGCAACGACTCGATGGATACCGCCAACAAAGTCGCCAGTCTGGCCCGCGAGCGCGGCGTCGACGTGTGCGGCATCGGCGGGCCGAAAACGATCGACAACGACGTCGGCGACAGCGAGTTCAAACTCGTCGATCACACGCCGGGCTACGGTTCGACCGCCCGGTATTGGACGCATTACGTGCAACTGGCGAACGAAGAAAACGAGGGAAGCAGCCCCGCCGACCCCGTGCTCGTGCTGCAGGCGATGGGCCGCAAGATCGGGTACATCCCCGCCGCCGCCCGGCTGGCCGACCCGAAACGCGAGATGCCGCTACAGATTTATCTCGCCGAGCGGAAGACGACGCTTGCAGAGATTCATCACAACGTCAACGAAACGCTGAAACAGCGCGGCCGGTGCATCGTCGTCCTCAGCGAGGGATTGCTCGACGTCATGAGCGAAGAGTTGATCGCCCAGAAACTCGTCATCGTGCGGTACGACAGTTTCGGGCATCCGCAATTCAGCTCATCGAGTACGACCATCGCCCAGGTGGTCACCAATTATCTCAACGATAACGGTCTCGCCGTCAAAGGAGCCGCCCGTTGCAACGTCCCCGGCACGCACCAGCGGCACGACATGGTCTCGGCGAGCACCGTCGATCTGGAAGAAGCCTATTACGTCGGCCAGAAAGCCGCTTTGCTCGCCGCGGCGAACGAACACGGCTACATGGCGACGATTTTACGGGCCGACTGGAACAATTATCAGCCGCGGTACGACAAGGTTCCGCTGGCGGAAGTCGCGGCCAAGGATCGCAAGTTCCCCGCGCACTGGATCACTGACTGCGGCACCGACGTGACGGATGAATTCGTGAAATACGCACGCCCGCTGATCGGCGACGACTGGGTCACCGTCCCGCTGATCGACGGCCGCATCCGCACGGCGAAGCTGAAACCGATCTTCGCGGAGCAGAAGTTGCCGAAATATACGCCGCAGGCGGACCGGAAGTCGTGACAGAAAAAACACTTAAGACACACTGCGACAGATTTGGCTCAAAGTATAACCAGTTATAACTGAAATTCGCTGTAACTGGTTATAAGTAGTTAGAACTGATTAGAATTGTTATACATGCCGGCGAATGCATACCGGCCGAAGGAGTTTCCAACGTGGCGGACAACCCGTTATCAAATATGCAGAAGCAGCACGACTTTCTGGTCGCCATCGATTCCGACGGCTGTGCGTTCGATTCGATGGAGATCAAGCACAAGGAGTGCTTCATCCCCAATTTCATCAGGTTTATGGGCTTGCAGCCGATTTCGAAATACGCCCGCGAGGCGTGCGAGTTCACGAATCTGTACTCGAAAACCCGCGGGGCGAATCGCTTCCCGGCGTATCTGCTCGCGCTCGAACTCCTCGAACAGCGGGCGGAAGTCAATGCCCGCAGCGCAACGATTCCCAAGTTGCAGTCCGTCCGCGATTGGGTCAAACGCGAAACCCGGCTGAGCAGCGGCACGGTCCGCGCCGAAGCCGATAAAACGCAGGATGCCGACCTCATTCGCGCCGCCGACTGGTCGGCAGCGGTCGATGCCGCCGTCAAGGAAATCGTGCACGGCGTGCCCCCTTTTCCCGGCGTGCTCGAAAGTCTTCAGAAAATGACGGGCCGAGCCGATTTGATCGTCTGCTCGGCGACGCCGACGCCCGCCCTCAACAAGGAATGGCTCGAACATAACATCGACCGCTACGTCTCGGCGATCTGCGGCCAGGAAGTCGGCAGCAAAGGGGAGATTCTCGCCGAAGCCCAGAATAAGGGCTACGCGAAAGACAATATTCTGATGATCGGCGACGCCCCCGGCGACATGAAAGCCGCGATGTCGGTCGGGGCGCTGTTCTTTCCGATCAACCCCGGTCATGAAGAAAAGAGCTGGGAACGATTCGTGAGCGAAGCCTGTGACAAGTTCTTCACCGGCCAGTACGCGGGAGACTATGAAGCCGAACTCATCGCCGAGTTCGATCGGTATCTCCCCGAACATCCGCCGTGGAAGACGTGACGGTGTCTCAGCTTGCCTCGCCTTTTAGCCCCCGGCGAGTCGCCGGGGGTTCCTCACGAAAGCTCGAAATCCCCCCGGTCATTGACCGGGGGCTAAAAGATCAAAAGACACCCTCACCCGGCCGCAAGCGGCCGACCTCTCCCAGAGGGAGAGTTGAAAATGCAACAGGAACTAATAAATGTCAAAACACGATATCGGCCTGATCGGCCTGGCGGTCATGGGCCAGAACCTCGTCTTGAACATGGCCAATCACGGTTTTTCGGTCGCGGTTTATAACCGAACGACGTCGGTCACCGACGAATTCACCGGCGGACTGAAGAACGAACCGGCGGACAAAGTCCACGAGGGAACGACCGATCGCATCGGCGGTTATCATTCGCTCGAAGAATTCGTCGGCAGTCTCAAGTCGCCGCGGCGGATTATGATCATGGTCAAAGCGGGCGGCCCCGTCGACGCCGTCATCGAGCAACTCAAACCGCTGCTCGACAAAGGGGACATCCTCATCGACGGCGGGAATTCCGATTTCCGCGATACCAACCGCCGGCACGTCGATCTGGAAAAGGAAGGGCTTCAGTTTATCGGGACGGGGGTTAGCGGCGGCGAGGAAGGAGCGCTCAAAGGCCCAAGCATCATGCCGGGGGGACATCCCGAAGCCTGGCCGTTCGTGAAAGATATCTTGCAATCGATCAGCGCGAAGGTCGGGCCGAAGCACGATATCCCGTGCTGCGACTGGGTCGGTCCCGCCGGGGCCGGGCATTACGTCAAGATGGTGCACAACGGCATCGAATACGGCGACATGCAGCTCATCTGCGAGGCGTACTTCATTCTCAAGAACGCCCTCGGCCTGACGAACGGCGAACTGTACGACGTCTTCGCCGAGTGGAACCGCGGCGAACTCGAAAGTTATCTCATCGAAATCACGCGGGATATTTTCTCGGTGAAGGACCAGGCGACCGGCGGCGATCTCGTCGATCTGATTCTCGACACCGCTCAACAAAAAGGAACCGGCAAGTGGATGAGCCAGCACGCCCTCGACCTCGGCGTGCCGACGACGCTCATCACCGAAGCCGTCTATGCCCGCTGTCTGTCGGCTCAGAAGGACGAACGGGTACGGGCAGCGAAAGTGCTCAGCGGCCCGCCGACGAAATTTGACGGCGACAAGAGCCAGTTCATCGAAGATGTGCGGCAGGCGCTCTATGCGTCGAAACTTTGCAGTTATGCCCAGGGATACGTGCAACTCGACGCCGCGGCTCGGGAATTCGGCTGGGAACTCAACAACGGCAACATCGCCTTGCTCTGGCGCGGCGGCTGCATTATTCGTTCGCGGTTTCTGGGGGATATCAAGAGCGCGTTCGACAAAAATCCCAAGCTCGAAAATCTGCTGCTCGACGATTTCTTCCGCGCGGCGGTCGACAAAGCGCAGCCGAGCTGGCGGCGGGTGATTTCGACGTCGGTGCAACTCGGGTTGCCGGTCCCGGTCTTCAGCGCGGCCCTGAGTTATTACGATGGCTATCGCCAAGCCCGCTTACCCGCAAATTTATTGCAGGCCCAGCGCGATTACTTCGGCGCGCACACGTACGAACGGACCGACAAACCCCGCGGTGAGAAGTTTCATACGGACTGGATTCGCGAGCGCAAGGAACCGCAGTAGAAATGTCGAATGTCGAAGCTCGAATGACGAATCAAATCTCCAAATGACAAAACACAGAGGTCGGCGATTTGGCCATTCGGATTTTGAACTTCGTCATTGATTCGACATTCGGATTTCGTCATTCGACATTTTGAAAGGCACCCTCACCCCGGCCCTCTCCCAGAGGGAGAGGGAGACAGAATATGACAGCACCGATTCCCTTCATCTGCCCGACGTGCGGATACGTCATGAACGACGAGCGGGTCGCGGGGTTTTTGTGGTGTCCGCGGTGTGCGCTGCAGGTCAATGTGCGTGATGGAATTCCACGCTTCGTCGAATCGGCTCACCTCGAAAGTTTCGGACTGCAATGGAACCGCTACGAAGTCGCCCACGAAGACGAAGACCGCGCGACGTTTCAGGCCAAAACCGGGTTTTCGCTCGCTGAATTCGCCGGCAAACTCGTGCTCGACGCCGGCTGCGGCGGCGGACGTTACAGCAAGATTCTCGGCGAAGCGGGGGCGCACGTCATCGGGGCCGATCATACGACGGCGGTCGACAAAGCCGCGACGTTGTGTCACGGTTTGTCGAATGTTTCGTTCGTGCAGGCCGATCTGAAGAAGTTGCCGTTTCCGCCGGCGTCGTTCGATTACGTCTTTTCGATCGGGGTGATGCATCACGACGTCGACACCCGCGCGGTGTTCGACGCCGTCGCGAAGATGGTCAAGCCGGGCGGGAAACTGTCGGTCTGGCTGTATCGCCAGAATCAGTTCTGGCAGGAATGGCTCAACTCGGCGATTCGTCGGCGGACAATGCGAATGTCGGCGGAGAAACTCGAACGCTGGTGCCGACTCGGAGCGTTCCTCGGCGGCGTCCCGCTCGTCAAGCAAACGGCGAACAAGATCGTGAATTTCAGCAATCACCCGAACTGGGAAAACCGCGTCTGCGATACGTTCGACTGGTTCGCCCCGCAGTATCAACACCATCACACAGTCGAGGAATTAAGCGGCTGGTTTCGCGACGCCGGGTATGACGACCTTGTCGTCCTCCCGCCCGAAAAAACCGGCCGGTTTTATCGCTGGACGTACGAAAACAATCTGCTCATCGGCAGCGGCGTCAACGTGCAGGGAACAAGGCGCGAATGAAGAATGTCGAAGCACGAATGTCGAATCAAATCCGAATGACGAAGCACGAATAACGAAACGGCATGATCCGAGGTTTTCGACATTCGGATTTCGAGCTTCGACATTGATTCGTCATTCGGATTTCGTCATTCGTCATTTAATAAAGAGGTTCTCTTCGACGGTCTTCCAGTCGACATCCACCCCCAATCCCGGGCGGTCGCTCACCGTCACAAAGGGGCCGTCGATGACGATCGGCTCTTTCGCAATCGAAAAGGCGTGATACGCGGGGCCGAGGATGTCGCCGGGGTATTTTTCGATCTGGAGATTCTTGCAGGCAACGACGAGATGGCACATCGCGGCGGTGGCGATGTCCCATTCCAGATTCGACCCCATGCTGCACGCGATGCCGTTCTGTTCGCTGTATTCGACGATCGCCTTGGTGCGCGAGATGCCGCCGTTCTTGCCGGGGTAGACGCTGATCACCTGGCAGGCGTTGGCCCGCACGCAATTGACGGCGTCGTGCATGTCGAACACCGCATCGTCGGCCATCACTTCGAAATCGATGTTCTGACGGACTTTCGCCAGCCCCGCGAAATCACCCTGCGGCGTCGGCTGCTCGAACAGCACGACGTTGTCGCCGGTCATTTTCTTCGCCGCATCGATTGCAGCGTCGGCCTGATAGCCGCAGTTGGCGTCGATGACGATGGGGATATCGGGGCCGATCACTTCGCGGACGGCGTGCACCCGTTCGACGTCCGATGGAACGTCGCCGGTGACCTTGATTTTGATGGTGGTGAAACCCTCGTCAATCAGTTCTTGCGCTCTTTGTTTCGCGCGGGGGATGTCATAGGCACTCATTGAAAATCGACAGCGAATTTTGCGATCGCGGACGGGGCCTCCCAGCAGTTCGTACACCGGCTTGCCGGCTTCCTTCCCCATGATGTCCCAGCACGCCATTTCGACGGCGGCTTTGGAAAACCAGTTGTCGGCGGCGGCCCGCTCCATCAGGTTGTCGATCTCGGCAATGTTGTGCGGATCGCGGCCGACGAGCAGGGGAGCAAAAACGTTTTCGATGAGGGCCTTGCTTCCCCAAACCGTCTCGCCGCTCCACCGCGGCATGACCGTCGCCTCGCCGACGCCTTCGATACCGGCGTCGGTGCCGATGCGGACGATGACGTACCGCGAGATGATGTGCGACCCCAGCGAAGAGGTGATCCGCCGTTCGGGCTTGACGGGGATTTCGACGGCGTAGGTTTGGATTTTGGTAATTTTCATCGGGGGAGACTTTCGTGGTGCTGGTCCGACGTATTGAATTTGGGTGGCACCGGCGGCTCGTCCGCCGGTGTGTCTTTCAACTTCGAAGACACTGGTGGAGCGCTTTCTTTTAGCCCCCGGCGAGTCGCCGGGGGTACGATTCACCGTCGAATCCCCCGGTCATTGACCGGGGGCTAAAATACGAAGAGCGAAGCGGAGCTTTGAAGACTTGCGTTCCCAAGCGGAGCTTGGGAACGAGGGCGAGAACTACAATAACTGTCCGAGGAAACGCTTGAAGCCTTCGAGGGCGAAGAATTCGGGGAGGCCGAGTTCGTTGTAGATGCGAGCCGTGTTTCTGGTTCTCGCGTCCGCACGAACCCAGAATTCGCGTTCGTCGCTGCCGGGGTATAAGGCTCTGTCTTTTTGCGATTCGTGCTTGAAGATGGCGTCTCGCTTGCGGAGCGTGCTTTCGGGACTGAGAGGTACCGCGCGGTCGATTTCGTGCGGTTCGTATTCTTCCCAGGCGCCGCGATACAGCCAGACTTCGGGTTTGATTCCCTCTTTGGCGACGACGTCGAGCGCGAAAATGATGGCCCGCGCACACATGCGGTGCGTGCCGTGTGGATCGGACAAATCGCCGGCGACGTAAATCTGATCGGGATTCGTTTCGCGGAGCAAATCGGCGATAATGCCGACGTCTTCGTCGCCGATCGGCCGCTTCGACACCTTGCCGGTGCGGTAAAACGGCAGATCGAGGAAGTACAGTTTTTCTGACGGGACTCCGGCGGTCGCAGCGGCCGCGGCGGCTTCGGTCTTGCGGATCAACCCCTTCACGTTAAGGACTTCGTCCGAATCGGGGTCGCCGGGGCTTTTCGCCGCGATCGCCGCCCGCATCCGCTGGCAGATCGCTTTATCCTCCGGCTGAGGCGGACCGAAAATCTCCTGATACTCTTCCACGAAATCGATATGCCGCAGGGCGTCGTGATCGAAGACGGCGATGTTGCCGCTGGTCATGTAGGCGACGCGGACGTCGTGTCCCTGATCGGCGAGGGTGATCAGCGTACCCCCCATCGAGATCACGTCGTCGTCGGGATGCGGACTGAAGACAATCACCCGCTGCGATACGGTTCCCGCCGGCTGCGTGCAGATGCCGCCGAGCAAATCCTGAAACACGCGCTGACGGATGGCGTCAATGGGCCCGCGATCGTGCAGCAATTCGTGCAGATGGTTGTCGAGGAAATCGCGGTTTTCGAGCTTGAGCAAAGGCTTGTTGATCCGTTGCGCCAGCCAGATGACGGCTTTTTTCTCAATTTCGCTGGTCCAGTTGACGTGGCCGACCAGCCAGGGGGTGCTCACCGACGTCAGATTGTTCGCGGCGGCTTCGTCGACCGCGAAAATGCAGTGCGGATGCGACTGCAGAAAACTGGCCGTGACTTCGGGAGAGATTTCCCCTTCGACGGCCCGGCGAACGATGTACGCCTTGTGTTCGCCGAGTGCCATGATGATGATCTTGCGAGCCGAGAGAATCGTGCCGACCCCCATCGTAATCGCTTCGAAGGGGACGTTCTCTTCGCCGAAGAAATCGCTGGCGGCATCGCGGCGTGTGACGGGGTCGAGCTGCACGATGCGGGTGCGGCTGTTGCGGGGACTGCCCGGCTCGTTGAAGCCGATGTGCCCGGTCCGGCCGATTCCGAGAATCTGCAAGTCGATCCCGCCGGCTTTTTCGATGGCCCGTTCGTATTCGTCGCACCAGGCATCGAGATCGCCGCCGGCCACCGTCCCCGACGGAATATGAATATTTCGCGGTTCGATGTTCACGTGGTCGAAAAAGTGCTCGTGCATGAAGCGGTGGTAGCTGTGGATCGAACCGGGATCCATCGGCCAGTATTCGTCGAGGTTGAATGTGATGACCTGAGAGAAGTCGAGGTCTTCTTCGCGATGCAGGCGGATCAGCTCACGGTAGACGCCGATCGGGGTCGAACCGGTCGCCAATCCCAGCACGGTCGGGATGCCCGCGGAGTTGTTTTCGCGAATCAGGCTTTCGATCACCAGCGCCACATGCCGATCGACGTCGGGAGCCGTCGGAAACAGGAGCGTGGGAATTTTCGTCCGACGGAGATAGATCGCCGACTGGGGTGTCTTGGTGCGTGAGATCGTCTCGGTAGCCATTCGTTGAACTCGATACTGGGTTTATTTCGGTTTGTTGGCGATTTGACACCGCCGGCGTCGGGCGTGGGTACGGTATGACACTATTGTACGTCCATGCCGATCGGAGCGATGGGAAAAACGCCTTCTCTGTTCGTCGACTTTCTTGAATTCCAACGCGAAGTCCGTGCGTCATATTTATCGGGAGCGGTCGACGTTTTTTTCACCGGCACAAGCGGTGTGTCAGACTTTCATCACAACCTTCCGTTGACATGCGCATTTTTCCGGATCGTCATGCCGGGCATCTGGAAACTCCGGCGTCACTTGTTTAGCATATTCGTTCGCGTCGGCGACGAAGCCGCTGCTTTTTTCTTGTGACGCGAGACGCACGGCACATCAGTCCACGGCGACTGAAACAGCATACAGTTCGCGGACTGGAATCCCGCCTTTTTGTTGCCGTAGTCTTTTAGTCTATCAAATCTGTAATGACAGGGGAATTCAATGCCGGAGAGAAATCAGCAGCCCCGGATTCTCGCCATCCATGCCCATCCCGATGACGTGGAATTTCAATGCGCCGGGACGCTGGCGCGGCTGAAACAGCTTGGTTGTCCCATTTCCATCGCCACAATGACCGCGGGGGACTGCGGCAGTGCCGAGATGGGGCCGCTGGAAATTGCCCGCGTCCGTCGGCAGGAAGCCAGGAATGCCGCCGATTTGCTCGGCGCGGAGTGTTATTGCCTCGAATTTCTCGATTTGGCGATTGTGGTCGATAACGACAGCCGTCGCCGGGTGACGGAAATCGTCCGCAAGACGCGGCCCGATCTCGTGCTGACGGCCCCGGCGACCGATTATATGAGCGATCACGAATTGACCAGCCGATTGGTGCGCGACGCCTGTTTTAACGCCGCCGTTCCCAATTACACGACGAATCAGCCGCATCCCGCCGCGCCGCTGGATCACATCCCTTATTTGTATTACGTCGACCCCATCGAAGGGATCGGCCACTTCGGCGAAGAGATCGTTCCCGAATTCGTCATCGATATTTCCGAGACATTCGACCTGAAACAGAAAATGCTCGCCTGCCACGAAAGTCAGCGAAACTGGCTGCGTAAACAGCACGGCATCGACGAATACCTGCAAAAATGCGAACGCTGGAGCGCCCAACGCGGCGCGCAAATCGGAGCGACCTACGGCGAGGGTTACCGCCAGCACAAAGGGCACCCGTATCCGGGAGACAATTTGCTGATGAAGCTGCTGTCGTAGTCGAGGGTCGAGGGTCCAGAGCCAGAGGGAAGATGTTACGGTTCCGAACTCGCTCGCATTTTGGGCGGCATCGGAACCAAAATTCGGTTCCAGATCGAAGCCGGGTTGATTATACTTGAGTTATTGACCACAATTGATGAGACGGGTTGAAAAAAGAAGCGAAGGAAACGACGACAATGCCTGATACCGCTACGGTCGAAAAATCGGGAAGCCATGATGCACACGGCGACGCAGAGGGTCACGCCGCACCGACGGTCGAATTTCATTTCGACAATCACGATCTCGAATTCTTCGACGCCGAGGATGTGCAAGCCGGCCGCGCGATCGGCAAGCTGCTCTCGTCGTTTTTTCTGTATACGGTGATCGCGATGTCGGTCGTCGCGTATTGGACGTTCCGATCGTTGTAGGAGGCCGCGGCTCAGTCGATTCCATGCACAGTCGATTTCACGTCATGCGACTGCCGGGGCTCGGATTTGCGCATGGCGCAGCTAATCGGATTCCCGTTTTCGCCGCAGCAGCGATTGCGTCCATGTCCGCAGTTGCAGCCGCATTTCCCTCAAATTGACGTTGATGGGCGGGAGTAAAATATCCCGGTCGCCGCCGAAAATCTCCAGGCTGAGAATATCTTCCGCCTGCTGCACGGCGTGTTCGAGCTGCCGCAGCCACGGCGGGAGATCGACGCTCGACCCGGCGGTATCGTTCAGGTATTCGGTCACTTCCTGCTGCAGCGCCTTGATGTGCTCGGAACGGCCGTGTCCCTCTTTCGCATCGGCCAGAACTTGGGGCGCCAGCGCGAGAATGCGGTTGACGGCCAGCGTTTTGACGAACCGCTCTTGAATGTGGTCGCCGACCGACGGGAGACGCATGCCGTATTTGCGTTCGAGATGGCGCAGTTCGGAGAGATGGCGTTCGGCAAGCGGCCGGCTCTGGGCCTCGAACATCCGCTCCCACGTCGAGATGACGGAGGGGCGAGCCACGCGGATGAAGACTTCGTGACAGAGAATCCCGGGCATCAGACTCCAGGCGTCGCGGTCGTATTTCGCTTCCAGCCGCAGCATGTCGAGAAACGTATACAACATCTCGCCGTAATCCGATTGGGTGGTCGTGGTGTTGTACTCGAGAAACCGGTCGAACTTATCGACGATAATGTCGTAGATCAGCGATAAGGTTTCGTCGGCGGATTCTTTATCCGCCGCGCCCGATTCGATGTCGTCGATCAGCGTGACGGGATTGATCGGGTCGGGGTTTTCGGCGAGGTATTCGAGAAACTTCTCGACGCCGATGTGCAGGATGGCGCGGACGTTGCCGAGCGTCAGCCGTTTCGCCTGCAGCATTTCGCCGCCGTACAGTGTAATGAAGTCTTTCGTCTGCTCCCAGACGTCGTCGAGCAGCAGGGCTTCGACGCTCGATAGCCGCATGGTGCGGCTATGGCGCGTCCATTGTTCGGTGTAACGCTCGAGCACGTCTTCGACGATTTCGATCAGTTCGGCATCAGTGAAGCGCCCCGATTTCCAGCTCGCCGACGATTCGACGATGCACTCCAACGAATTGCGCAGCGCCGTGCGAAACAACCGGTCGAACTCGCTGACGGCCAGTCCGTCGGGCCGGGTTTCCCGTTCCATCCGCTGGGCCATCTTCAGCAGATGCCATGTTTCGCGAATGAGCCCCAGTCGCGGCAACTGCGCGAGCAGAAACCGCATCACCGCCTGCAGCGAGCGGGCTTCGAGAATTTCCTTGGGGTATCCCCCTTTATCGAAGGGAATGTACAACAGCGCCTTGTGCGTGAATTCCTTCAGCAGGACGGGCAATAAGCGGCGGACTTCCGTCGGATCGCGGCGGAAGATCCCCCGAAACACCGCCAGCATCGTCTGACTCGTTCCCGGCGGTATCCGCTGGCCGTCGAGCGACGGCAAACAGGCGGCCAACATGCGGGCCGACGTCCGGCAACTGACGGCCGTGCTCACCGTGGCATGCAGCAAGTAATGCCGCGTCTGCAACTGCAGGTCGAATTCGATATTGGCATCGTGTTCGCCGGAGGGGAGGGGGATTTCATATTTCCACAACTGCTGCAACAGCGACAGCAATTCTTTTTCGAGACCGAGCGTCCGCTGATACCAGACCGTCATCCATTCGGCGATTTCCGACTCGCGCGCGACCGTCGAGCTATCGGGTTCGCGGTTTTGGACGGACGGAACGTCGCCGCCGCTCGCGTCGTCCTCATCGGGCCGATTCTCATCGACCTCCGCCGAGATGTTTTCTTCCGGTTCGGAGACTTTGACGATCCGCGTGCTGCCGTACGCTCCGGCGGCCATCTGCCATAATAACGTCAGCGTGTGCAGAAATCTGAGCCGGGGTTCGAGCCGATCTTGCAGCACTTCGATTTCGGTGAGCGACATCCGCTCGCCGCTGTCCATAATGCTTTCGTTGACGCCGTCTTCCGCGCTGTCGCGAAAGACGATATCGTCGTACGCCGCTTCGAACAGGTCGTCGTCGCCGTCGTCGTCCTCGTCGTCGAACTGGTCGTCAAATTCGCCTTCGCCGGAGTTATTCCAGACGTCCCGGTCATTCCCGCCGTTTTGTTCGAGTTGTTGCAACAGCGGAGCGTGCCAGTATTCTCCGGCATTGGCTTCGAGATAGTCGAACATCTTGCGCAGGATCGGCCAGGGATCGTCGACGACCGCGGGGACGTCGTCACTCCCCAGAATAAGCTGTCCCCAGCGCAGAATCAGGGCGTGAAACGAAACCGGTCCGGCTTCGAGTCCGACTTCCTCCGCCTGACTGAGCCACTGCATCAACAGACCGAGCGCCGCCTTGTGTTCGCGCCGTTTGAGCAGAATGTCGACCACCTGCAGATACGCCTGCGCGGTCTGCAATTCGTGCGAATGCTGCCGCCAGAACGAAATGTCGTCGGCCGATTCTCCCGCGGCTTTCCATTCGAGCAGCACGCGAGAAACTTTATCGGCCGACTCCCAACACTCGCGGCCGACGACGCGGGGGAGTTCTTCCACCGTAGACGAGGCGTATCGATCCCACTCTTCGGCGATCGCACGAAACCGCCGCGAGGTCGATTCGATGAGTTCGTTTCGTCCCTGTGCCGCCGCTTCGCACATCAGACGGGAATAGATGTCGAACGTCCCTTGAACGAGTTCGAGCAGGATTTCGACGCGCTGGTCGGGAACGCTGTCTTCCCGCGAAGAAAACAGCGGAAATTGCCCCTGAAATCCCAGGATTTCCCACGGATCGACGAGCGCGCCGCAATCGATGCCCCGGTGCAGCAGATCGACGATGTCTTGCAACAGAGTTTCGGCGACGTGCAGTTCTCCGCGATCGAGCGCCTGCCGGGCCGTGGTGATGCAGCATTGAATGTCGCATTCGAAACGGACGGAAAGGCAGGGGATGCGGGCCGCTTCTTCTCGCGAGATTTCGGGGTAACCCAGCCGGGCATAGAGCCCGGCGAGCGTTCGCGACTGCAACTGTTGGGCGCCGTAATGGGCCAATTCGAGATTGAGCGCCTGCCGTACGTGTCCGAAGGGTTGCTGCGTCGACTTGACGACCCGTTTCAGCCGTTTTTCGCGGGCGCCGCTGACCATCTCCATCAGGCGGGCGTAAAAGGCGTCGCGCTGCCGGGCCACGCGGGGCAACAGCGACGTCAGCGTGATTTCCGATTGATGCGTATCGGGACCGGCCCCGCTGATCGAGGACGCCATCAAAATCGTCCCGCTCAACACGGCGGCGGCGTCGAACAACGCCTCCTCTTCGCCCATATCTTCGTGGCTGTTGATCCAGTTGAGCAGCGACTGCAAAATGATTTCGCGGAGCACGAATCTCCGGTAGAATCCCTGATTGTCGATCAGATGGGGATCCCATTCGCCGAAGATGTAATTCGTCCGTTTGTTGACGGGGTGCAGATGATCGTGCGCCCGCGGATCGAGGCTCAATTCCTCCAACCGCTCCGGGGTGAAATACGCCGCGTTTAATAGTTCCTCGGGAACCTGCGAAAGAAATTCGATCGTTTTGGTAATCAGCGTCTGATACGGCCCGACGGCGACGCCGGCGCCCTGCAGGTACAGCGGGATCGGCCGAAAACGTTCGTGGGCGTACGGCTCCATCTGCCGGTCGTTCTCGAGCATGGCGACCGGCCGGTGCCCGATGTAATCGTTGAGCTGCAACAGCGACTGACGCACGATGCGGTCGGTCTCCGGCCACGGCCCTCCCTGTTTGAGGACCGCTTCGAACAACCGCGCCAGCATAAAAGGCTGCTGGAATTCGGTGGGGGGGAGATGAAAGAAAAGATCGGCATGATGGGCCAAATAGGCCGGGAAAAGGCCCGAAAAAACCAGCCGTACCACTTCAATCGCTTGTGAATTGTCGGCGAAGACCGCATCTTGAAGGCGGTATTTTTCGACGCGATCCTTGAGCACGTCGGGCAGAATCGACCACGTGTTCTCGCCCCAGTGGGCGAACATCGCATTCAAATTCCGCTGAAACGCCGGATCGGGAGAACCGTTGGAAAAATTCAGGTATCCCATGACCTCGCGGAGGATTGTTTCCATTTCAGGGCCAAGATCATCCTTGACTTGTGCGCGGTCGGTTGGCATGGTCGGTCAAACTCGGTACGCTCGTAGTATCTTCGGACGGTGAACCACATCCTGACACGCCGCATGAAGGATCGGGGCAACGGAAAATTTCGTTTCCGCCATTCGGACGGAACCGGCTACCCGCTAACCACATTCAGACGATACGGTTGTCAAGACGAAAGCACAAATCATAACAATTGAGGCAGGAAAACAAACCACCCCCATGATGGACTTGCGTTATTTTACGCATCTCCTTCATCAGCGACGGCGGGAAACTTTTTCACTTGAACATCACGTCGAGGCGCGAATTCCTCTCCGGAACGGCCGAAGCGCTTTCAGTAGAACAAGTGAGGCGGCGATTTGCAAAGGGTCGGCTCGGGTCGAAGCCCCGTAAACCTAATCACAAGACAGAGACGAATTTTGATATCCGCGACGAGCCGGCAAATAGTCGGTTCGGTGGCCAGTTCCCTCACTGGCGATATTTAGACTTTCGCATCACTTAGAGGCTATCCGGAAAGTTGGCTCGGACACAATTCGTGGTATCGAGGCGGT
>JBBECD010000201.1:0-15096 GCA_040881995.1 Planctomycetaceae bacterium | reverse complement strand
CGACGAGTGTACTGGCCTTTCTTGCTTTACTCTACATGATAACTTTGCGTGACAATCATCTTGCTGATTCGTCCGCAGCTTCGCTACTTCTGTGGACAATCTATTCGTCACGACCCTGCTTCCGCCGAAATCGGGCGCGATCATCGCCGATTGGCTTTCGGTTCGTTAAACTGACGCTTCGAGAGTTTCAAGACTCTCCGGGGCAGGCTAAAGCCTGTACTCCTAAAATGACACGGCAGACCGCTAAACGAATACGAACATTCCCGTCGGGATAAGTTGATGAATCCGGATAAAACAGAAGCGACCGACCTGGCCTCGATTAAGGTCAGCGTATTGGTGGTCGACGACGACGAAGCCCATGCGCAGGCCGTGGCCGAGAGTCTCGGGCGCGTCGGTTACGATTGCACGATCGCCACGACCGGCAAGCGCGGCGCCTCGCTGATCGAAAGCGAAAATTTCGACGTCATCGTCACCGATCTCAAGATGGACGAAGTCGACGGGCTGGAAATTCTCCGCAAGGCCAAAGAAGAACTCCCCAACGCCGAAGTGATTCTGCTTACCGGTCACGCCACGTATAAGTCGGCGCTCGACGCCGGGCAGGGGGGGGCCTACACCTATCTCATCAAGCCGCTCGACATCACCGAACTCAGGCACGCCGTCGACAAAGCCTCGACGCGCGTCCGGCTGATCCGCCGCAACGCCGAACTCAATCGCCGGCTCGATGAAAAGTTCGGCTTCGAAGGAGTCGTCGGCAACAGCCCGTCGATGCAGAAGATTCTCGCGCGGCTCAAGCAGATCGCTCCGACCGATACCACGGTCCTCATTCAAGGCGAAAGCGGGACCGGTAAAGAACTCGTCGCCCGCGCGCTTCATCAAAACAGCGAACGCAAAACGAAGCCGTTTGTGCCGCTGAATATCTCGGCGTTGCCGTCGAGCATTCTCGAAAGCGAACTGTTCGGCCACGAAATGGGAGCTTTCACCGGAGCGATGGGCAAGCGGGTCGGCAAGTTCGAACATGCCAACGGCGGAACGCTGTTTCTCGATGAAGTCGGCGAGATGCCGATGGAGACGCAGATTAAGCTGCTCCGCGTGCTCGAAGAACGCAAGATCACCCGGCTGGGGAACAACGAAGAGCTCGACATCAACGTCCGCCTCGTCGCCGCCACGAACGCCGACCTCAAGGAAATGGTCAAAATCGGCAAGTTCCGCGAGGATTTGTATTATCGCTTGTCGGTGGTCAACATTTTTCTGCCGCCGCTTAGAGAACGCCGGGGGGATATTCCGCTGCTGATGGAACTTTTCTTGCGAGAGCACTCGAAACGGCTGCGGAAAGACGTCACGGGCATCACCAAGCCGGCCCGGCATGCGTTGATGATCTACAACTGGCCCGGCAATATTCGCGAACTGAAAAACATGGTCGAGGGGATGATGGTGCTCGACATGGACGGCGTGCTTGACGTCGACGACCTGCCGGAAGAAATCGCACCTCCCGAAGCCAGTCAAGGCGACGTCCGCTATCACGAAGAGCAGACGTCGTCCGATTTCCTCGTGGGCAAACCGCTCAATGAAGTGGAACGATATTACATTCAGAAGGCGTTAGAACTGACGAGCGGCAACCGAGCCGAAACCGCCACGCTGCTGGGCATCGGCGAACGGACGTTGTATCGCAAGATCAAGGAATATGATCTGGAGCATTGAAGAGAATGACTAACATTAGTCATTCAGACAACTTTCCCGTTGACGCTCAATCATTCGCGCGGCCTCACTTCCCCGCCTTCTTCTTGCGGTCGGCGAGTTTTTTCTTGTACTCGGCGACGACGCCCGCGGGGTCTTCCTGAAATGCCTGCAGGCAGCCGGTGCAGCAGACGTAATACGTTTCGCCTTCGAACATCACTTTCATCGAACCGTAGCCGCCGGTGACGAGGCATTCGGGTTCGCCTGCGCCGGGATCGGCGAGGCGGGTTCCCTCGCGGGTGTAGCCGACTTCGGCGACCCGGCTGAAGAACGTCTGACCCGCGCGTCGTTTTTCGTGGAGGACGAGCGTTCGTTTTTCGTTCAGGCGCGTAATCGTCAGCCGATGCCCTTCTTCCTCGTCGCCGGTTGTCGTTTCGAGGACGAGTTTTTTCTCGTCGAATTTGCCGACGTAAGTGCGCTTGGTCTCATCGGGCGAGAGGACGGCGAGCGTGAACTGTTTCTGTTTCGGGTCGAAGGAGAGAAGCCCCTGTTCGATCAGTTTGCCGTCTTTAACGTCGTAGCGGATGCCGAGCGGCTTGGCGTCGAAGTCCCAGACCCAGTTGGCCGATTCCTTCCACGCGCCGCTGTTCGAATTTCGTTTCGGCATGCCGACGCCGCGCCATTCGCCGATCAGCGAGTTAAACTCGGTGAGCGCCTGCTGAATTTCTGCCGCTTCGGGGGTCCGTTCGACTTTCGGTTTTTTCGCGTCTTTCGCGTCGCTTTCATCCGCCTGCAGACGGACGAGGGCGAACGAACCGCTGATCACACCCGCGACGACAAACATCAGCGTCGCAAGACGACGACCCCGGCATGAAAATCGAGAAGCGGACGCCGACGAACGAGCGAATGATTTCTGAAACGTGAACATATAAGGGAAATCCTTTAACTCACGACGGGAATGTCGTGCCGTGTTGATCAATCAAGGGACGGATCATCTCCGTGCCAATGTCTATTGATCTAACCCGCAAACCACACAAAAGGTGTCGGCGAAACTCGGAAAACAGGGGCCGATCGCGATAAACGTATTTCATTCTCTTGCATCGGGTTCGTCGGCAGCGAAATCGCCCCTCTCGATCAACTTGCCACGGTCTGAGTGAGCTTCTTCGCTGTCGGCGTCGTCCGTCACCGCGAGGCTTTTGGTCATCGCATCCATTTCCGGCTGTGTCGTCTCCAGTTCCAGATCGGTCCCCTGGTAAAGAACCACGCCGGTGAAATCGTCGGCCTGAAAGCAGCGGACAAACGCGCTGTTAACCAGTTCGAACGAGACGAACTCGATGTCGCAGCCCCATGTCGGCCGGCCGTTCAATTGATCGTGCGAGGCGTATAAATCCAATTCGGGGTATTCTTCGCGAAAGGCCTGCGAGACCACCTCGATGACGTCAGCCGGTTCGGGGAGATCGAACAACAGCGTCAGCGACCAGAACGACGTTTCGCCGCTTTCGACCTGGATCGTCACTTCGTCGCTTTGCCGGGTTTCGGACAAGGCCCACGCCCCCGGGTAGCGAAACTGCACGCCGTAGCCGGTATAAATCTCATACAGACAGTCGTCGATATGTTGATTCGTCAGGTTCATCAGTTCTCCCTCGCGTTCAACTTCTCTTCAATCGGCTTGTGAACGCCCCGCGAATCGGGTATGTTAGATGAAGGTTCGTCATCCGGTTATCGGCACGTCCATAAAGCAAACGGCCTGCCATTTTTCGGCATCCGCAGGATGAGGAACCGCTTTTAGAGGTGATTCGTTTCGACCTTTCAATTCTTGCAATGACCATTCTACGTCCCGGTAAGATATTCGACCAACCTCTGTGCCTCGCAAAAAGCGGCAGCCATTCAGGCTTTTTCGACGCCGCAGAGAGGCTTGTGTTCAATTCTCTGAAGCGACGTCCAACGAATTTTCGGTTGCATCCTATCAGATGTGGTAAGTCACGGCGAACCGTCCGGGTGTTTTTACGAGCTCATTTTCGGGCCGCTCCGGATTTTCGCGTTCTGATACGAGCGATCGTAGCAAAACACCATCGAGAGCCTTCCGGCTTTCGTCGAATGCCGTGCCCGCATCGGGAATTCTCGAATCGGGTAGCCAGGATGGCAGATCTGCCGAGTTTTAGAAGAGGGGAATGTGATGACGTCCGCTAGAGCAACAGAAGTGGCTGAAATCCTGTGGGAACTGAAGCGAGCCGGCAAAGTCGCCACCTACACGACGATCGCCCGGCGCGCCGGATTTAATCCCGGTTCCAAGGGGCAAACCATCGAAAACTGTCTGAACACCGTCCGTCGCGACTGGCCTCACCTGCAATGGTGGCGAGCGGTCGGCGATGACATGGCCGTCGCCGAAGATTCCGAGCAGGGAAAATTCCTGCTTCAGGCCGGTTACGAACTGGATGACTCCGCACGCAAAGGGCGGGTAACGCTCAAGGCGGCCGAGGACCATCTGATGATCTGGGCGGAACAGGCCGGCCTCGATCTCGTCAAGTGATCGACCGGGCCAATTGATCGAACCGGTGCCGCATGGCGATTGTCTCTCCGACCTATCTGTTCGAGTACCGCGTCTCCGTCGGCGAGGTCCGCGAATCCGACGTCTCCTCGGGAGATTTCGAACTCGCCGAAGATTATCGCCTGCCGTTTTTGAGAGAACTGGAAGCCGAACGTCCGTTTGCCGACGTTCGGCTGGGCTGGTCGCAAGCCGGAATCGCGCTCACGGTCGACGTCACCGGGAAAAAACACCCGGCGACGGTCGACCGCGATCGCCCGGCGGAATCGGACTGGACCCGCATCTGGTGGGACACGCGGTACTCCGCTTCGGTGCACCGTGCCAATCGGCTCTGCCAGTCGCTGATCTTGTATCCCGGCGGCGGCGGGAAATCCAAAACCGAACCGCACGCGGTCTCGGCCTCCATCGCATTGGCCCGCGAACCGTCGCTGCCGATTGCGCTCAAAGCCGTCAAACTCGGCCTGCGATCGCTCAAAGATGGCTACCATCTCAGCGTCTGGCTCCCCGCCGAAGTGCTGCCCGGATTCGACCCCGAGAACCATCCGCAACTCGGTTTCTACTATCAGGTTCACGACCTGGAAAAAGGGAAACAGCATTTTTCGGTCGGCGAAGATTTTCCCTTCGCTCACGATCCGAGTTTGTGGGTGCTGATGGATTTGAACCCGGCGTGAAGGAGAGTGGGAGCAAGACCCCGAAGGTTGTCGATTTCATCATGCCATGCTCGCCTGCAAAAGGATGTCAATTTACGAACATTTTGAAAAAGTGACAGACCCCCGCGTGAATCGCGGTATGAACTATCCGCTCGTCGAAATGGTGTTCGTCGCCTTGTGCGGCGCGATATGCGATTGCAACTCGTGGGGCGACGTGGCGGCGTGCAGGAAGGCTTGGTGCTCGTCAATGCGATGCACATCACGGCGAGCGTGTTCATCAACGACGACGAGCCGGGCCTGCATCGCGATTACGACAAGTGGCTCGAAGAACTCGCCCCGTTCGACCCCTCCCCCGAGCGATACGACCACAATCAAACGGGTGAAGACAACGCCGACGCCCACCACAAACGGCAGATCATGGGGAGAGAGGTGGGTCGTGGCGATCACCGGAGGAAAACTCCACCTCGGCCCGTGGGAGCACATTTTTTAGGCTCATCCGGCAAATGCGTATTGAAGACAGGTTTGACGTAAGTCGTTTAAGTCCAAATGGATTTGGCCCAAGCCCCGTTCACCCTCGCCGTCGCGTCGGCCTCACGCTTGCTGGGCCGCACCGACGGTGAGGGTGAAAAGGGGCGACCCCGTTTGCCCGAGCCCGAGAAGAGGTTCGAATGGTCATGTTTTTTGATCTACTTCAATACGCAATTCCCGGATGAACCATTTTTTATTATGAGTTCGACGGGCGAAGGAAGAAGCGGGTGTTGGTGAAGGTGATGGGGGAGTGAACTATATGGAAATCAATCGATTCTGGAAGCTGATAATCGAGGCCGGTCTGCGTGATATTCTGGACCACGAAGATTGGGCGGAGCAACTTGAAGCAACATTGTCGCGGCTGAGAGCTGATGAGATTGTCGAGTGGAACCAATATTTCGATCGATGCGCGGCAGATGCATACACAGCCGATCTTTGGGGTGCGGCGTATTTAATCAACGGCGGCGCAGGGGATGACGGATTCTATTATTTTCGTTGCTGGCTGATCGGCATGGGGAGAGACGTCTACGAGGCGGCTTTAACAAATCCCGACAATCTCGCCGATGTTGTAGATCCGAGTAAGGATGCCGAAGCAGAAATCTATGCTGCGGCTCATTGCGCGTGGATGAAAGTTACGGGTCATTCCTACGAAGATCCCTATCCCGCCAGAAATGAGCATGCCGAATTGAAGGGTGAGATGTGGGACTTTGACGACGACGATGAAGTCCAGAAGCGGTTGCCGCGTCTCGCGGCGTTATATCGTCATTAGCGGCGTCTGGTGTTATGCCAGTCCGATGCTCCTCTTTGCCGTTGCGATTACATTTTGATTGCACGTCAAATAGGAAGAGAAAGAAGCGGGTGCTGGTGAAGGTGATTGGGGAGTGAGGGTGTCGGATATGGAAGAACCAATCGTTACAGAGCTGTTTCAACCCGTATTCACGCACCCCTGCTGGGGCTTGCACTACCGTCGGCAGCTCAACCTTTCTATCAACTTCGGCAGTCCTTCCCTCGAAATCATTCGCGAACCGATCGCCAGCAAATCCAGATTGAAAAGCGTCCGAGAACATGCGGCAAGACGAATCGTGGCGCTGCGAGGCGAATGGTGGCTGTGGATCTATCACTGCTATTGGAACATCTCGACAAAGAACACACTTTTCGCAACCGGATCGTCATCGTCGAAGAAACTCGCCAATGCCCTTTTACACCTTGAAGGCGAAACGATGACGTCGGTTCAATTCGACGCGAAACGGGGAGTGACCGAATTCTCTTTCGACCTCGGCACCACCCTCACCTGTCGGCCAATGACGGAAGAGCCCGAAGGAGAGTTGTGGCTGTTCTATCGACCCGATGGCCATGTGGCCGTGGCCAAGCGCGATGGGACGGTGGTGGTCGAGAAAGCGGATCAGTCCACGTCTGCCGAATCCGTCGGGCCAAGTGGCAGTTCACGCTGACGCGGATCAAAAGACGGTTTTTTCGGGGCGTCCTTCACCGATACGCCGGGCCGATCGGTTGGTGTCTCCTCTCGATCAGCCGGAATATACGGAATCAGCCCCTTCCCGTAGGCGATCTCTTGCACCTCCCGGGGAGCGCGTCGCACGTCCATCATGAAGCCGTTGACCTCCAGCATCCACACCAGCGGGTTGTCGTCCAGACGGCTGGGCAAGGTCCAGTTGGGGTCGAGTTGGTACATTCGCAACATCTTGCGAATGGCCGTCGCCTTCGCCGATCCGCTGTTCTTGGTCACCCCGAAATAATCGTCGATGTCGGTCGCCTTCAAATAAGGCGTCTGGCTCTTGTCGTGCAGAAAGTTGACGCCGCCGATGGCCCGCACGATGCCGCTGGCCCAGACATTCGGGCGGCCCTGAAGCAACGGCGACGGACGCTTGCGCTCCAGCTTCTCGGCCAGCTTGCGGCAGAGCAGCGCATATTCTTCGTTCAGATGCTCTTGGCAGAACCGGTCGATGACGGAGATGATCTCCTGCAGAACCTCGGACTTTTCTTCCTTCGACGGCTGCTTCGACGCCGGCTTCGCTTTTGGCGGTTTTGGGGGGGGCGGCGGCTCGTTTGACATCGGCAGCGATGTGACGATGCCATACCGCGCCTTGGCTTCTTTGAAGCTCTCGTTGAACGAACGGCGAATGCCGGCACCGAACAACATGTTGCGGGAGTTTAACAACCCGTCGTACACGATCTTGTCCTTGAACGGCAGCAAAATCGTCTGGGCCATGACGGGGAGCGGGCGGCCAATTACCACTTCGAACGGATCCGAGAGCGCCAGCACGCCGTAGGCGATGGTGGGATCGTCGCTTGAAAGGAAGACCGTGTGACCTTTCAACTCGCGATAGATAATGAACGCGCCTCGAACGAGATGCCGCCACGAACTCACAATCTCCAACTCGTCGTCGGAGAAATCGAACAGGTTTTCATCGACGAACGGTCGGATCAGGTCGGTGTTGTCGGCAAAGGCGTTATTGACTTTGATTTGGAGACTGGGCGGCAGCGTCGAATATTTCTCGTGAGAAAGATGATCGGGAAACAGCTTGAGACGCTGATTCACGAAGATCATCAGCATTCCGTGCAGCTTGAAGAACAGCATACATTCGTCGGAAGGGAGCAGCATGGGCCTCGTGTCACTTTTCGCCACAGCGCGCGTTTGGAGAAGGTTTTGATCGTTCTGATTGTGGATGATAATCAGATAGTTCGAAATCTCAATGCACTTGCTGTCTTTTTCAAGTCGATCGGCGGTCGCCCGACTCGGGCTAGCGCTCCGCGTTGCGTCGCGGCTAACCTGGTGCCCGTTCAATCGCCACGCCTTGTCTCACCTGCTCCCCCTCCGCTAAACTCAGCAAAAAAAGCGAATCACAACGGAGCACGCCATGCCCAGCCACATCTTCCTCGCCATCGACCTCGGGGCCGAAAGTGGGCGGGTGATTGCCGGAGTCTTCGATGGCAAGACGATGCGGCTGGACGAACTGCATCGCTTTCCCAACGGGGCCGTCGGCTTTGCCGAAACGCTGCGCTGGAATGTGCTGCGGCTCTGGAGCGACATCAAGATCGGGCTCGCCAAGGCAGCGGACAAGTACGGCTCGGCGATTGTCTCTATCGGGGTCGATACGTGGGGGGTCGATTACGTGCTGCTCTCCGCCGGGGATGAAATGCTCGGGCAGCCTTATCATTATCGCGACCGGCGGACGCAGGGGATGCTCGCGCAGGCGATGACGAAAGTGTCGCGCGCCGAGATTTTCGCGAACACCGGGTTGCAGTTCATGGAGATCAACACGCTCTATCAACTTCTCGCGGCGAACCTCGCGCCGCATTCGCTGTTGCCTCTTGCCCGCACGTTTTTGCTGATGCCCGATTTCTTTCACTGGCTGCTCTGCGGCAGCCGGGTCGTCGAATTCACGAATGCGACGACGACGCAATGTCTGCATCCGACAGAGCGCGACTGGGCATGGGATATGCTTAAAAAATTCGGCATCCCGACGGAGATGTTTCCCTCGATCGTCACGCCGGGGACGAACCTCGGCCGGCTGCGGGAAAGCGTGGCCGCCGAGACGGGGCTCTCGCGGATTCCCGTCGTCACCCCGGCGACGCACGACACGGCGTCGGCGGTCGCGGCGGTGCCGACGACGCGCACCGGCTCGGCGAGTTGGGCGTACATCAGCTCGGGGACATGGTCGCTGATGGGGGTTGAAGTCGAATCAGCCATCCTCACGCCGCAGGCATTGGCCCGCAACGTGACCAACGAAGGGGGGATCGACGGCACGTACCGGCTGCTGAAGAACATCATGGGTTTATGGTTGGTGCAGGAGTGCAAGCGGTCGTTCGAAAAGCAGGGGACGCCGGTTTCGTATGCCGAGTTGATGACACAAGCCGCCGCGGCGGAGCCGTTTCGTTCGCTGGTCGATCCCGATGATATTTCGTTTTTGGCTCCCGCCGACATGCCGACGGCGATCCGCGAGTGGTGCAAGAAATCGAATCAACCGATTCCCGAATCGGCAGGGGCGCTCGTTCGCTGTGCGCTGGAAAGCCTGGCCCTCAAATATCGCAAAGTGCTCGGCTGGCTGGAAGAACTCACGGGCGAAAAAACTGAAGTCATTCATATCGTGGGGGGCGGGACGCAGAACGAACTCTTGAACCAATTCACCGCCGATGCCTGCGGACTGCAAGTCGTCACCGGACCGATCGAGGCGACGGCGCTCGGCAATGTGTTGGTGCAGGCTCGCTCGGCGGGCGTCGTCGGTTCGCTCGGCGAAATTCGCGAGATCGTGAGAAATTCAAGCACGATGAAAGAATACGAGCCGAAGAATGCATCCGCCTGGAACGCCGCGTATTATAAATTTGAAGAGTTAGGGACTAGGTGTTAGGGATTGGGAGTTGGAGAGATAACTGCTTACCAGTATCTTGATCCCCATCCCCTAACCCCAACCTCCAAACCCCATCCCCCAATCCCCGTCACGAGGTAACCAAATCCAACATGGGTTTATTCGATAAGCTGAAAAAAGGGCTCCAGAAAACCAAAGACGTTTTGCGGACCGACGTTCGCGATTTGTTCAAGGCGGGGGAGATTCTCGACGATTCGAAGCTGCAGGAATTCGAGCAACGGTTGATTCGCACCGATATGGGGGTCGCCGCCTCGACGGCGATCATCGACGAATTGAAAGAAAAACACCTCGGCCGGACCGTGGTTGTCGATGAGATTTGGGGAACGATTCGCGCGAAACTCATCAGCCTGTTAAAAGGAGATGATGCGTCGACGTGGGATCCGGCGAAGCCTCTCTCGCCGATTACGTTCGCCGCGTCGGGGCCGACCGTGATTCTGGTGACCGGCGTCAACGGCGTCGGGAAGACGACCTCCATCGCCAAGCTCGCCCGGTTTTTGCAGGTCAACGGGAAGAAAGTGGTGCTGGCGGCGGGGGACACCTTCCGAGCCGCGGCGGTCGAACAATTGACGTTGTGGAGCCAACGGCTGGGTTGCGAAATCGTCACCCGGCCCTCGGGGACCGACCCGGCGAGCGTCGCCTACACCGGCTGCGAGCGGGCACTCGAAACCAACGCCGACGTGGTGATCATCGATACCGCCGGCCGGCTACAGACGCACAAAAACCTGATGGAAGAGCTGACGAAGATCTCTCGCGTGATCGGCAAGAAAATTCCCGGCGGTCCGCACGAACGATTGCTCGTGCTCGATGCGACCACGGGGCAAAACGGCATCAGCCAGGCGAAAAACTTCGGCGAGGCGATCGACTGCACGGGGATCATCCTCGCGAAACTCGACGGTACCGCCAAAGGAGGCGTCGTCGTCGCCATCCGCCAGCAGATGGGCACCCCGGTCAAGTACATCGGCGTCGGCGAACAGATCGACGATCTGGAAGTCTTCAATCCCCAGACGTTCGTCGATGCGCTGTTTACGGCGTGATCGGCCGCTTCATGATCCGCGAGCAAGTCATTGGACCACGAACGGCAAGAAAAACACGAAAGTGTCAGAGTCGGATGTTGAAGTCGCGTTATTAATCTGGAATTCGATACTCGTCGCAACTTCAGTTGATCTTAAGCTTTCAGGATTTTCCCGAACTTTTTGGCGCAGACGCTAAACTTCGCGAAACTCATCTCCAGCTTTCGGGTTTAATGCGTTAGACTCATGCTTGCCGGCCGTTGCGATTGCCGGCGAATCTTCACGACGACGTCTCCGGTTTTTCTTGATGCTGCGGGAGCCTAATCCATGTCTATTTCAAAAGTTACGGCTGCTGTTTTAGTGACGTTCGGCTGTGCGGTCACGACGTGGGGGGACGACTCGGCTCAATCGGCGCTCGTTGATCTCAGCAACTCCGCCGCCGTCGCGGCTGAGGCCGATCGCTTAATCGACGCCGAGTTGCAAAAAAACGGCCTGACTCCCGCGGCTCTCACGAAGGATGAAGACTTCCTGCGCCGGGTGACGCTCGATCTCACCGGCACGGTTCCCAGTCCCAAAGATGTGACTCTCTTCGGTCTGACGCAAGACGACGGCAAACGGGCCGCGCAGATCGACCGGCTGCTTCAGTCCGACGATTACGCCGAGAACTGGGCGCGTTACTGGCGGGACGTCGTGTTCTACCGGGCGACCGAACCGCGAGCGCGAGCCGCCGCCCCCACCTTTGAACAGTGGATGGCCGACAAACTCAAGGCGAACGTCTCGTGGGATGCGATTGCCACCGAGATCATCACCGCAACGGGCGACGTGCAAGCCGACGGTCAGACCGGACTGATCTTCGCCCACATGGGAGACACCGAAGAAATCGCGGCGGAAGTGTCGCGGATTTTCATGGGAATCCAGATTCAATGTGCGAATTGTCACGATCACCCGTCCGATCAATGGAAGCGTCAGCAGTTTCATGAACTCGCCGCCTTCTTCCCGCGCGTGAACGTCCGCCGCAAGCCGAAGACGGGGGGAGGGGCGGGCTTCGAAGTCGTTTCGTTTACTCCTCAGAATGGCGGTAACGCGAAGGGGAAAGGGAACGACAATGCTCGGCAAAAGTTCCTCGAAAATCCGGAATCGTTCATCAAACGACTCGATGCCGACAACGATTCGCTCCTCTCGAAAAATGAGGTTCCGCAGGCCAACAAGCAATTGACGCGGATTTTTGACCGGCTGCTCGAACGGGGCGACACGAACAAAGACGGCAAACTCTCGGCCGATGAGATCAAGAAAATCCAGCCGCCCAACAATCAGCGTCGCGGTCAGGCCGAACATTTCATGCCCGACCTGAATAATCCCGCTTCTCGCGGAACACTGATGGAACCGGTCTTTTTCGTGAGCAACGCGAAAGTGAAAACGGAGCTGGGCGACGTCGATCGCCGCAATGAATTGGCGTCGCATCTCACATCGGTCGACAACCCCTGGTTCGCGAAGGCGTTCGTCAACCGCATCTGGAGTGAAATGCTCGGCGAAGGATTTTACACGCCGGTCGACGACATCGGCCCGTCGCGTGAAGCGACGTATCCCGAGGTGCTCGAACTGCTGAGTAAGGCGTTTGTCGCCAACAAATATGATGTCAAATGGCTGTTCCGCACGGTGGCTCTCTCGCAGACGTATCAGCGGAATATCCGCGCTCAGTCGGCCGCTGAACTCACGCCGACTTTTGCGGCGTCGAATCCCACCCGATTGCGGGCCGACCAGTTGTATTCGTCGCTGACCGAGGTGCTCGGCATCGATCAGATCGGGGGAGGCGGCCGACAGGCACGCGGCGCCCTGCGCCGCGGCGACCGTTCGCCGCGCGGCGCGTTCAACGAACTTTTCGGATTCGACCCGTCGACGCCTCAGGACGATCTGGTCGGCGAAGTGCCGCAAGCCTTATTCATGATGAATTCGCCGATTCTGAATAACCTCAACCGCGCCGAGGGACAGACTCGATTGGCTCAGTTGCTCAAGGATTATCCCGAGAACGACGACGCCGTCATCGAGTTGTATCTGCTGGTTCTCTCCCGCGAGCCGTCGAAGTCGGAACTGACGATTTGTCAGGACTTCATTAAAGAAGCCGGCAACCGCGGCGAAGCCTTCGAAGACATTCAGTGGAGTCTGATCAACTCGAGCGAATTCCTCTCGAAGCGGTAACAGAGACGAGACTCAGAGGCGAGCGGGGGGCGTAAGCTCCCTGTTCCCAGCATCATTATTCAACATCCATGCCTTCACGAAAGGGCATCCCATGAGTTTCTCCGTTCAACACGACGTTCGCGTTCATCGTCAGGGAATCGATCGGCGGTGCTTTTTGCGACGGACTTCCGCCGCGGGGTTGGCGACGCTGGGGGCGCTCGGTTTTCGCGAGGCGCTCAACGCGAAGGCCGAGGAAATTCAGCAGGCGGGTTACTCGGTGATTCTGCTGTGGATGCAAGGGGGCCCGAGCCAGTTCGAAACGTTCGATCCCAAGCCCGATACGCCCAACGGCGGGCCGACGAAAGCAATTTCGACGGCCGTTTCGGGGATCCAGATCGCCCAGGGGTGGGAAAAAGTCGCCGGCGTGATGAACGAGATCGCCCTCATCCGCTCGATGACGAATAAAGAAGGCCAGCACGCCCGTGCGACGTATCAGATGCATACCGGATACGTCCCCACCGGCACGGTCAAGCACCCGAGCCTCGGCTGCGCGATCGCCAAAGAAATTGCTCCGGAAGAACTGGCGTTCCCGTCGGTCGTCGCCGTCGGCCGCACGGTCGGTGCGGGATTTCTGGGCGTCGATTACGAGCCGTTCGTCGTGCAGCGTCCCGGTGAAATGCCGAGCAACGTGACGACCGCCGTTCCCGCCGGCCGGCTGAATCGCCGGCTCGGTCTGCTCGACCGCCTCGAAGGAGAATTCGCCGGCCGGGGCGGAGAAAACGTCGTTTCCAGCCACAAAAAGCTGTACGACAAAACGGCGAAGATGATCCTCAGTCCGAGAGTCTCCGCGTTCGATATCGAACAAGAATCGCAGTCGCTGCGCGATCAATACGGCGATACGAACTTCGGCAAGGGGTGCCTGCTCGCCCGCCGGCTGGTCGAAGCGGGTACGACCTACGTCGAAGTCGCCGCCAATGGCTGGGACACGCATCAGGACAATTTCACCCGCACGGGAACCAACGCCGCGCAGGTCGATCCCGGATTCGGCGCGTTGATTGCCGATCTCAAAGATCGCGGCATACTCGACCGCACCGTGGTGTTGTGGATGGGTGAATTCGGCCGTACGCCGAAGATCAACCCGCGGACCGGCCGCGACCATTATCCCCGCTGCTTCAACGCGGCGATCGCCGGCGCGGGGATCAAAGGGGGACAGGTGATCGGCTCGTCGACCGAAGACGGCACCGCCGTCAAGGATCACCCGGTCTCGGTGCTCGACCTGTTCAGCACCGTCTGCCAGAAGGTGAAGATCGACCCGGCGAAAGAAAACATCTCCCCCCTCGGCCGCCCGATGAAAATCGTCGACGGCGGGACGGCGATCCCCGAGCTGATCGGGTGACGTTACAGGACATGAAAACGGGGACAGTCCCCGCCGCTCGTGCTGGTCGAACGTCGGGCTGCGTGCTAAAATACCGGCATGATTTTCGTCCTCGATAATTACGATTCGTTTACCTATAACCTGGTTCAGCGGCTGGGAGAGTTTGACCCGACGCTCGAGATTCGCGTCGAACGCAACGACCAAATCTCCGTCGAAGAGATTGACGCCCTGAAACCGGAGCGGATCATCATTTCCCCCGGCCCGTGCACTCCCAACGAAGCCGGGCTCTCCAAAAACGTCATCGAACATTTCTACACCCGACTGCCGATTCTCGGCGTCTGCCTCGGACATCAATGCCTCGCGGAAGTTTTCGGTTGCAAAGTGGTGCGTACCGACCGGTTGATGCACGGCAAGGTCTCGCAGATTCATCACAACGAGCGCGATCTGTTCGCGGCGCTGCCGAATCCCTTCACGGCGACGCGGTATCACAGTCTGATCGTGCCGGAAGAGACGGTGACCGCCGAACTGGAAGTCACCGCCTGGACCGCCGACGAAGATTTTCATCGCGAGATCATGGGCCTAAGGCATCGCGACTATCCCACCTTCGGCGTGCAGTTTCATCCCGAAAGTTTCCTCACGCTGGATGGGTTGAAGCTGCTCGAGAATTTTCTGAATGTCCCGGCGTGAGACGAGAAGATTTTCTCACGCAAAGTTATCATGTAGAGTAAAGCAAGAAAGGCCAGTACACTCGTCG
>JBBECD010000200.1:0-15220 GCA_040881995.1 Planctomycetaceae bacterium | reverse complement strand
ATGAGGGATGAAGGATGAAGGATGAGTCAGACGCAAGCGGGTCTCCCCATCTCCCCATCTCCCCATCTCCCCATCTCCCCATCTCCCAGTCTCCCAGTCTCTTGACTCTCCCCCTCCCGACCAACGATCATCGGCCCATGAGCACTGAACTCCAATCCGATTCTCTGGCGACGGTCGTCCAAAAGTATTGGGGCTACGACCGGTTTCGTCCGTTGCAGCGGCCCGCCATGCAATCGGTTTTGGACGGCCGCGATTCCGTCGTGGTTCTGCCGACCGGCGGCGGGAAATCGCTCTGCTTTCAGGCCCCCGCGATGTGCACCGACGGGCTGGCCATCGTCGTCTCGCCCCTCATCTCGCTGATGAAAGATCAGGTCGACGCCCTCACGACGTGCGGCGTCCCCGCGGCGTGCATCAACAGCAGCAATTCGCTGCAAGAACGAAAGCGCGTGACCGAAGAGATCGACGCCGGCCGGTTGAAGCTGCTGTACGTCGCCCCCGAGCGGCTGGTGATGGAGCGGACGCTCGAATACCTGAAAGGGGTCGACGTTTCGTTCTTTGCGATCGACGAAGCGCACTGCATCAGCGAATGGGGACATAATTTTCGCCCGGAGTATCGCACGCTCAACATCTTGAAATCGGCGTTCCCCGATATCGCCGTGCATGCTTATACCGCGACCGCAACGCCCCCGGTGCGAGACGACATCATCAGTCAGTTGGGGCTGGCCGATCCCGAAGTCCTCGTCGGCTCGTTCGATCGGCCGAACCTGTTCTACCGCGTGGAACGCCGCAGCGATCGGCTCAATCAGATCGAAGAGGTCTTGATGCGGCATCGGGGGGACTCGGGGATCGTCTACTGCATCAGCCGCAAGAACGTCGATGAGATCAGCGCTGCGCTCAATGCGCGGGGATACCGCACGCTTCCGTATCACGCCGGCATGACCGACGTGCAGCGCAAGCGAAATCAGAACGCCTATATGAAGGAAGAAGTCGACGTCATCGTGGCGACGGTCGCCTTCGGCATGGGGATCGACAAGCCGAACGTGCGGTTCGTCATTCACGCGGGCATGCCCAAGTCGCTCGAAGGCTATCAGCAGGAAAGCGGCCGCGCGGGCCGCGACGGTTTGGATGCGACGTGTTACCTGTTCTACTCCGGAGGCGATTTCAGCCTCTGGAAGAAAATGCTCGAAGAACTCGACGGCGACGCGTATCAGGCGGCGCTCAAGTCGCTTTCGGCGATGTACGATTTTTGCACCGGCATCGTCTGCCGGCATCGCTCGCTCGTGGCGTACTTCGGTCAGCAGCTCGACGAACCCCGCTGCAAGGCGTGCGACGTCTGCCTCGGCGATCTCGACCTGCTCGACGACCCCCTCATCGTGTCGCAAAAGATTCTCTCGTGCGTCGTCCGGCTCAATCAGCGGTTCGGCGCCGATTACACCGCACAGGTGCTGGCGGGATCGAACGAGCAACGCATCCTTTCGGCCGGTCACGATCGACTCAGCACGTGGGGACTGCTCGCCAAAGAGGGCAAGCAGAACGTTCGCGACTGGATCGAACAACTCGTGGGGCAAGGCTACCTCGACAAAGTCGGCGAGTACAACGTCCTCAACGTGAGCGACAGCGGATGGAGCCTGCTCCGCGGCGACGCGAGCCCGCGCTTGCTCGTTCCGCGAAAGTTGAAGAAAGCCGAACGGACGCGGCCGCGCGCCCCCGGCACGGCGGGAGGTGCCGACGATGCATACGATCATCCGCTGTTCGATGCGCTCAAAGGCTTGCGGCGAAAAATCGCTCAGGAGATGAACGTCCCGGCGTACATCGTTTTCGGCGACGCGGCGCTGCGCGATATGGCCCGCCGTCGTCCGTCTTCGCCGTCGTCATTCCGCGAGGTGAAAGGGGTCGGCGAAAAGAAAGCCCAGGATTTCGCCGACGTATTCGTGGAATTCATTGTCGATCACTGCCGCAAGCATGGGTTGTCGATGGATGAGGAGTGAAGAAAAGGATGAGGGATGAGTCAGAAAAACGCCGGGGACCGGGGATCGGGGGAGTCGAGTTGAGGAATGGGATCGGTGCCGCGTGTGAAAACGACATGGGTGTCGCCGACGATTTCCAATGACCGACCTGAAGGTGATGGGAGTGAATGATTCTCATCGTCGTGTCGTGAATGAGTCACGGTCGCGAACCGAGAAGCGCAAGTCGCGACCCCTCGCTTGCGCTTTTTGAAGTTGCGCTAATTGCCGGTGGTAATGCATTCTTCCGCCCCGGCAGGGGCACGACAATGTAGCCTCGGGCAACGCCCGAGGTCGCGGAATCCCACCGGATTTCCAAGCTCCGGCAGGGGCGAAACAGGTTCTTCGTCTTCTTCGTTGTGTCGCCCCTCCCGGGGCTCTGGCGACGTGGTCGCTTCGTCACCCCGGGCGTTGCCCGGGTCTACAGTGTTATGGCCCTGCCGGGCCGGAAAACCAGGCATTCGTCCTCTGACTCATCCTTCATCCCTCATCCTTTCAACCCCCCCCTTCACACCGCGCGGCGGTTGCAATCGGTACGCCATCGCCAGGTTGACGTAATGGCGGTACGTGTGTGCCAACCGTTCTTTTTGCTCGGGGGTCAATTCGCGAATCTGCCGCGCGGGACAGCCGGCCCATAACGTGTTCGGCGGGACGTGAACTCCCTCCTTGACGACTGCGCCGGCGGCGATCAACGCGCCGGCGCCGATGATGCATCGGCTGAGGACCGTCGCTCCGATGCCGATGAGCGCTCCCTCTTCGACGATCGAAGCGTGCACCGTCGCGCGATGTCCCAGCGAGACCCGGTCTTTCAAAATGCAGGGATACCCCGCGTCGGTATGCAGAATCGAACCGTCCTGCACGTTGGCTTCTTCGCCGACTTCGATGAATTCACCATCCCCGCGCAGAACGCAGCCGTACCAGATCGAGCTGCGGGCTTTCAGCGTCACGCGGCCGACGACGACGGCGTTGGGAGCCACGTACGCCGTCTCGTCCACGAGGGGTTGGCCGAGGATCGCGTTCCAGTCGAGGATCTCTTCGGGGTAAGGCCAATTCATCGCGGGAGGACTGGCCGCTATGGGAGTTTCTCCGAATAATTCTTCGGGCTTGAGCATGAATACCTCTGTCGTTCATTTCAACGGTGAAGGGTCTTTAACCACAAACAAGCGACGGCGACGTTCGCTTCGTCCCGAGGCGTTTAGAGTTCACCATACCGAATGCGACCAAAAAAGGAATGGGATTTTATCGTAAAATTTTAGTAGCGATGGGGCAAACTGAAGGGAATGTATTGATTATCGACGGTTATTTTTGCCGATGGATGAAATAGGACGTAAGATTCATACGGCAAAAATGCGTGCCGTCGGCCGGTTCATCAATATCTGTAGACGGAAAACGCCGAGGCGGAAGCCTCGGAGATCATGTAGAGAGGAACAGCGAGAGAAAGGGGATATCATGGTTGCTCTGGTCACGGGAACCAATGGTTTAAAACAACTCTTTGCGGCGCTCACCGAGCATACGTTCCAGGTGGAACTCGGGATCGCGGACCCTCCTCTGATCGATTACATCTCCGAACTGCTGCTGCGGTTTTCGCGGTTCGACGTGCAGCACCGCTATCGCGATACGATCGGCCGCCGGCTGGAAGGGGTCGCCGACATGCTCACCGAAGCCGAGCAGCGCTCCGCCGACCCGCAACGGGAGCTCTATCGCCACATCGGCGACTTCACGCTGTTCTGGACCGGTCTCTATCCCGAAGCCTTAAGCCATCTGCAATCGGCCGATCGCAAAGATCATCTGATCGATTATTACGAGCAGGGAAAACGATCGTATCAACTCGCCGCCCGCTTCAGAAACGAGCCATATCGCGAGGAAGCGGAAATCCTCGACCGCCTCAGTCAGGAGTTCGAAGCCTGCACGCTGGGCTTGAATTGCGTCCGCCGCGAGTTGAACCGCTTGCCGCAAGCGGGGTGAGACGAGGGGCGAGGGATGAGTCAGAATGGCGCGTTATCCTCGTTCCCAAGCTCCGCTTGGGAACGCAAGGTCTTCGAAGCTCCGCTTCGCCGACTGCGCAGCTAGCGCTCCGCTACGGAAACCCTCCGCGTCGCGGCTAACCGGGGAACGGCCAATCGTCGCTTAGCGCATCGCGCTGAATCGTCCTTAACTGGCGGACTCCTTCTTCCGCGAGGCGGATCTGCTGATCGAGCTGCTCGCGGCTGAACGGTTTGCCTTCGGCCGTCCCCTGCACCTCGATGAAGTTCCCGCCGCCGGTCATCACGACGTTGAGGTCGACCTCGGCCCGGCTGTCTTCGGTGTAATCGAGATCGAGCAGCGTTTCACCGTTGAGGATGCCGACGCTGATCGCGGCCACGCTGTCGCCGAGCACCGGTTTGGCAGCGGTCTTCAACTCGGCGATCGAACCGATCGCATCGACGAGCGCGATGAATCCGCCGGTGATGCTCAGCGTCCGCGTCCCCCCGTGCGCTTGCAAAACGTCGCAATCGATGGTGATCGTCCGCGGCCCGAGCGCTGCGAAGTCGACCACAGCGCGCAGACTCCGGCCGATGAGCCGTTGAATCTCGTTCGTCCGCCCGTCGACTTTGTTCCGCTCGCGCGCTTTGCGCGGCGACGTGCTCCCCGGCAGCATGTTGTACTCCGCCGTGACCCAGCCGGTCGGAACGACCCCCGGCCGTTGTTTCCACGGCGGGACCGATTCGTCGACGCTCGCCGTGCAGAGCACGATCGTCTCCCCCGCCTGAATGAGCACGCTCCCCGGCGTGGCGTTGGTGTAATGCCGCCGCACGGTGATGTTGCGGAGTTGATCGTTCCGTCGTCCGTCGGTTCGCATGGATGTTCCTGTTGTGTTTCTCGTTTGATTCTCGTTCCCAAGCTCCCGCTTGGGAACGCAAGTCTTCGAAGCTCCTGCTTCGCCTGGGTGGCTGGGGCGCAAGTGGATTGTTAATGAAGGAAAACCGTTCCCATCGTCGTGAATCAATGGTCGATGAAACCGCGCTCATGGCCCCAGTCGAACGAAACCGCCGCCGTGTTTGCTCTTCGACTGGGGCCATGTCGCGTAAATTTGTCTGAGAGTCTCCTGCTCGCTCGTTGTTTTGTCGTTTGGTTTTCGTCCCACGGCGCCCCAGCCACCCGCCGTTGTTCGACGATGAAAAGGCACACTGGCGGACAAGCCGCCAGTGCCACGCGGAAGAAAGCGCTCCGCTGCGGAAACCCTTCGCGTCGCGGCTAAACGTCACGGTCTTCTTCTGGCACTTGACTCTTGTCTCTCGACTCTTGACTTTTCTGGCCCTGGACTCTGGACCCTGGACCCTGGACTTCCCCGAGCAGCCACACCAGCAATCCTTTGGCGAGGTGCATGCGGTTCTCCGCCTGCGGGAAGACCAGACTTTGCGGGCCGTCGATAATGTCGTCGGTCACTTCTTCGCCGCGATGGGCCGGCAGACAGTGCATGAAGCGGCAATCGCCGGGGGCGGCCTGGAACAGCTTCGCGTTGACCTGATACGGTGCGAAGACTTTCTTCCGTTCTTCCCGTTCCGACTCCTGTCCCATGCTCGCCCAGACGTCGGTGTAAATCACACCGGCGTCGCGAACGGCTTTGTGCGGATCGGCCGTCTGCTCGATCTCGGCGCCCGGTACAAAGAGTTCCAGTTGTGCGAGAAATTCGTCGGGCAACTGATATTCCTCCGGAGCGGCGAGCGTGAACGGAATCTTGAGCAACGCCGCGGCGACCGCCAGCGAGTTGGCGACGTTGTTGCCGTCGCCTACGAAGACGATTTTTCGCGAATGGTCGGCGCCGAAGACTTCTTGAATCGTGAAAATGTCGGTCAGCGCCTGACAGGGGTGATTTCGATCGGACAACCCGTTGATGACCGGGCAGCTCGAATACTCCGAGAATTCCTGAATCAACTCGTGCGAAAACGTCCGCAGCACGACGGCGTCGGAGTAGTCGGTCAGCACGCGGGCCACGTCGGGAAGAGATTCGCGTCCGTGCAGTCCGGCATCTTTTCCCGAGAGAAAAATACTCGTCCCGCCGAGGTGAATGATCGCCGCTTCGAAACTGACGCGCGTCCGCAGCGACGGTTTTTCGAAGACCTGCGTGAGCACGCGGCCGGGAAGCAACGCCGGTCGTTCGCCGTTGAGCAGACGGGCCTTCAGCTCCGAAGCCAGCTCGAAGAGCTTCCGTAGTTCGCCCGCATTGAAATCAAATAACGAAATAACATGTTTCATGATTGTTGACCCGACCCCTGACGCCTGTCGCTTGCTCGGTTGTTCCGACATGGGCTGAATTCATCATGCGGTGGCCGAAACGTTCGATCGGAACTTCGATCGACCGATCCCCCGTCCACCTGTTGATGAAACGGCCGCGTGAGAACAACGTCGTCAGGTCTCCTCGGACATTTCGCGCAGAACCTCTTCGATGACGGTACATCCCTGGTCCACTTGCTCCGCCGAGATGTTCAGCGCCGGAAGCAAACGTAAAACCGTATCGTGCGTGGCATTCACCAGCACCCCGCGCTCCATGCATTTCGCGACGGCGGGAGTCGAAGGAATATTCAAGTCGATGCCGATCATCATGCCGCGGACGCGCAGCTCGCGAATGATGGGAAGCGCGGCCTGCAACGCGGAGAGACGTTCGCGGAAGAGGTCGGCCATCTGTTTACAGTTCTCGAGCAGATTTTCGTCTTCGATCATCCGTGCGGTCGCTATTCCTGCCGCCATCGCCAGCGGATTGCCGCCAAACGTACTGGCATGCATTCCCGGCCGCAGACTGGGGGCCACTTTTTCGCTCGCGATAATGGCGCCGCACGCCACTCCCCCGGCGAGACCTTTCGCCAGCGTCATCACGTCGGGCTGCACGCCCCATTGCTGATAACCGAACCATGTCCCCGTCCGCCCCATGCCGGTTTGAACTTCGTCGAAAATGAGCAGACAGTTGTGCTGGTCGGCTAGTTCGCGCAATCCCGGAAGGAAATCGTCGCCGGGGATATTCACGCCCCCTTCGCCCTGAATCGGTTCGACAAGAATCGCACACGTCTCGTCGTCGATGATCTGCGCGACGGCATCGAGATTGTTATGCGGCGCGTATCGAAAGCCGGCAAGCAGCGGTCCGAGACCGTCGTGATACTTCGGCTGCGCGGTCGCGGTGACGGCGGCGTACGTCCGCCCGTGAAAACCGTTTTCGAAAGTGACGATCTTGTATTTTCCTTCGGTGCTGTGCAGCCGCGCAAGTTTAATCGCCCCTTCGATTGCTTCGGCTCCGCTGTTACAGAAGAACGCCTGACCGAACCCACGGGTGCATAATATCTCGGCGAATTCACCTTGTTGTTCGGTGTACCAGGTATTGGGGACATGAATGAGTTGCGACACCTGATCCTGAATCGCCCTCACCACCGGCGGCGGACAATAACCGAGAATGTTGCAGCCCCACCCCGGAAACAGATCGAGATATTTCCGCCCCTCGGCGTCCCACACGAACGAACCTTCCCCGCGCACCAGCGAGATCGGATAACGCTTGTAATTCGGAATCACATATCGATCGAACAATTCGATCGTCTCTGCACTGCTGCGCGTGGCCGTACTCACGTTCCGTCTCCTTTTCACTTCAAATGAAGACATTCCCCTCGAACCGATAGTAAATTGATAATTGATAATGGACAATGGATAACGAAAACAATTCTCATCCATTGTCCATTATCAATTGTCGATTATCCATTCTATCGGACGATCTCCGTCCCAATCCCGCGGTCGGAATAGATTTCCAGCAGCACCGAATGCGGCATGGCCGCGTCGACGACGTGCACCTTCGACACGCCGACTTCCAACGCCTCGAGCGCTGCTTCCACTTTGGGAATCATCCCTGCGTCGATTGTGCCGTCGGCGATCAACTCGCGGCAGGAACGCACCGTTAAGTGAGAAATCAACGTCGCGGGATTCTTCTTGTCGCGGAAAATACCGGGAACGTCGCTCAAAAACACCAGCTTTTCCGCCTTGAGCAGCCGAGCCACCGCGGCCGCCGCCGTGTCTGCGTTGACGTTATACTTCTGCCCCGCGCAATCCATCGCGACGGAGGGGATGACCGGTATCATTCCGCCGCGGCAGGTTGTTTCGATGACGTCGCGATTCAGGTCAATCACCTGGCCGACAAATCCCAGATCGAGCGGCTCACCCCCTTCCGCGGGGAGGAGCAGCTTTTCGGCGATCAGGCAGTTATCGGTTAAATAGCTTAATCCGCGGGCTTTTCCTCCTTGCCGTTCGATTTCTTCCACGAGCGAACCGCAGATTTCGCCGGCAAGCACGCGGGCCACGATCTCAAGCGTTGCTTCGTCGGTGTAGCGCCTCCCCTGAATGAACCGCGGCGTGATTCCCGACGTTTTCATCGCCTGATTGATCGCCTTGCCCCCGCCGTGAATCAGGATCGGCTTCATGCCGACCGCTTCCATAAAGATCACGTCGGTCAGCAGGCTGCGGACCGCTTCGGTCTCTTCGAGGGCACTTCCGCCGAGCTTGATAACGACGTATTTGCCCCGAAACCGGCGGATCCAACCGAGCGCTTCAATCAACACATTGGCTTTGCGAATGGCTTCGTCCACGATGAAACGCTCGTTGATTCCTCTTAATGAAATGGATAACGCAAGTACCCCGCCGCACGAAGAACGCATTGTAGACCACGGAGTTGGCGAGTCAACAATCGCACCGGCATGAAACCGGTTCAGACATGTGAAACCGCGGCCGAGTTCCCCCGATTCGTATCGGTGGAGTTCCGCTTCCAAAGAAAAAGTATGGTAAAAACTGCAACGGGCCGCGAACCAGGTCGCGCAGACCGCCTGAAGCCGCATCGATCAAGCCCTTCCCTCTCATGACCGATACGATGCTGACTTCACAGCTAATCTCGTCGTAAAGTCCATCGGGTTATGCGGTTCTGGTAAGACGATCGGGCCAGGCAAAGCCTGACCGTCCTATTGATCGTGCCAACGGCCGTCAATTCTTCCCCACGAAGTGCGGGCAAGCTGTCATGATCGGCCAAAAAGAGTCACAGTTTGAGGTTATTATCCGTCATCTATTGTGGTATATTATGGAATAATTTGACATATTTTGAAAAATAATGATGGTTTTCGGTTGAATTGCTTCGTGAGGGTGGTATTGTGGTGAGAGTGGATGAAGTTTTACTCGTGGTTCGTGACGGAACGCATGGGGCGAGTTGTCAGCAAGACGCAATTTCTTCACGGAGGCTTTCAGGCCGTGCCCATGCTTCTCGATGAACGACGGCAGAATATCCTCCATGTGGTCGAACAGAAGGGGTTTGTCTCGCTGCAAGAACTGGTCGACGCCATCGGCTCGAGCGAATCGACGATCCGCCGCGATCTCGAATACCTCGACAACATCGGACAGATTCGCCGCACGCGAGGCGGTGCCAGTTACATCGGCGATTCGTTAACGGCCCTGGAAGAACGGCGGACGCGCAGTTATCCGCAGAAGCAACGCATCGCCAAAGCGGTCGCCGATCTGATTCAACCGGGAGAAACGGTTTTGCTCGATGGAGGAACAACCACCCTGGAAGTGGCCCGCCGGCTCATCGGCAAGCCGTTGCAGGTCGTGACCAACTCGATGCCGATCGTCAATTTACTAATCAATCAGCCGTCGATCGAACTGATTGTGATCGGCGGATACTTGTACCCGAAAACCGGCGTGGCGCTCGGTTCGATGGCAACCTCGGCCCTGGATGGAATTCATGCACGCCGACTGGTGATGAGCGTCGGCGGCGTTAACGAAATGGGATTGTACAATAGCAACTCGCTCTTGGTAGAAACCGAACGCAAGATGATGGAGTGTGCCGAAGAAGTCATCGCCGTCTGCGACAGCAGCAAATTCGGCCACTCGGCCTTAGCCCATCTCTGCCCGCTGTCGGCAGTCCATCACGCCGTCGTCGACGATGGCATTAGCGAAGAATGGCAAGAGATCTTAAAGTCCCACGGCGTGCAAGTGACGGTCGTGAAAGAGGAATGAATTCATATTAGCCTTGGGTGCCACTGGCGGCTTGTCCGCCAGTGTGATTTGCAACACTTATATAGCGTCGAACAGGTTCAACAACAATGTCACAACTGGCAACCCCCACCCGGCTCTCCCGCGGCGACGTCGAACGCGTCGTGCGCGAAGTGTTATCGGGACGATTCGACGGCCCGGTCGGCCGACGATCGGAACAACCCAACCCACTGATGGTCAACATCTCGGCCCGGCACGTGCATCTCTCGCAGGAACACGTCGAAGTGCTGTTCGGCGCCGGTTCGCAACTGACCGTCTTTAAGCCGCTCTATCAGGAAGGTTATTTCGCCGCGAATGAAACCGTCGCCGTCGTCGGCCCCCGCTTGCGGATGATCGCCAATGTCCGCGTGCTCGGCCCCTGCCGCGGTGCGTCGCAAGTCGAACTCGCCTTCACCGACGGCATTTCGCTCGGCATCGATCTGCCCGTGAAAATCAGCGGCGATCTCGCCGGCACCCCCGGCTGCGTGCTCGTCGGACCGAAGGGAGTGATCGAACTCCCGTCGGGAGTCATCCGCGCGATGCGGCACGTTCACATGGGGCCCGACGATCTCGACTATTTCAAATGCCGGAACGGCGACCGCCTGCAACTGAAAGTCCATTCGCCGGGCTGCACCACGATTCTCGATGAAGTCGTCGTGCGCGCCTCGAAAGAAGTGAGGCTCGAAGTGCATCTCGACACCGACGAAGGCAATGCCGTCAATCTCGACCGCGCAACGCACGTCGAGTTAATCAAACCGGAAAAATGTGCCTGCAAGCATTAAGAATGACTAAGGCCTAATGACTAAGAAATCCCAATGACGAATGCTCAAATAGTTGTGGGAAAGAAATTTTGGCGCGACGTCGTCATTAGTCATTAGTCATTGGGATTTGGTCATTCGTTAGTCATTAGTCATTAGTCATTAGTCATTAGTCATTAGTCATTGACAAACGTGTTCGGCCCAGATGCCGCCCGGCGACCGATCACACTAGACCCAGGCGGTATTTAACGCAACGCCGAAAACTCGGCAACGAAATGGGAGAAGAAAAACATGGCCAAGGCGATGGAAGCACTCGGAATGATCGAAACCAAGGGGTTGGTGTGTCTGATCGAAGCGTGCGACGCCATGCTGAAATCGGCGAACGTGCAGATGGTCGGCTGGGAAAAAATCGGCAGCGGTTTGGTGACCGCGTTCGTCGTCGGCGACGTCGCCGCGGTGAAAGCCGCCGTCGATGCCGGCGCCAGTGCCGCCAGCAAGATCGGTGAAGTTGTCAGCGTGCAGGTGATTCCGCGTCCGCATGAAGAACTCATCAGCGTTTTGCCGGCACCAAAACCCGCGAAGTAGCCGACGCCGACAAACCAGCGACATTGAAAATGTAATATGGCTGAAACAACGTCAAAGCAACGTTCTGCAACGATAAGGAATACCAGCGTGGAAGCAATTGGATTGATCGAAACCAAAGGGCTCGTCGCCCAGATTGAAGCCGCGGATGCCATGCTTAAGGCCGCGAACGTAAAACTCGTCAAGCAAATTTCCATCGGCGGCGCCTACATCACCACGGTGATTCAAGGGGACGTCGGCTCGGTTCGCGCAGCGGTCGACGCCGGCGCGAGTGCCGCGTCGAAAGTGGGCGACCTCATCAGTTCGCACATCATCGCCCGCCCCGATCAGAACTTGATGAACTACTTTATGTAACGTCTACTAGCCCGAAGCGCAAGCGAGGGTTCTTACCCTTCTCCCCCTAGGAGAAGGTGGCCGCAGGCCGGATGAGGGTGCCTTTAAAGAAAAGGATGAAGGCGGAGGGATGAAGGATGAGTCAGAGGGGAGAAATTCATTGCATTGTCTTTCTCTGACTCATCCTTCAGCCTTCATCCCTCATCCTTCGAAAAGCCCCCTCACCCCGACCCTCTCCCAGAGGGAGAGGGAGAAAAATGCAAGACGTGTCCGAAGAGAACGGAATTCTGTCATGAAGATTCTGGTGGCCAATCTGGGTTCGACCAGCTTCAAATATCGATTGTTCGACTTTCCCAGCGAATGGCAACTGGCCCGCGGCGGCATCGACCGCATCGGCCAGCCGGTGAGCCATTGCGTTGTGGATATCGACACGCATCACGACCAGACCGATCGAAACATTCCCGATCACGCCGCGGCGGTGAGCATGTGCCTCGAACATCTCACCCATCCCGACTGGGGTTGCCTGCGCAACGTCTCGGAAGTGTCGGCGATCGGTTTCAAAGCGGTCTTTGCCGGCAAGATGAGCGGCATTCGCATCGTCACCGAAGAACTGCTGCAAGTGATGGAACAGTTTTCCGATGTGGCCCCGGCGCACAATCCGCCGTATGCCAAGGCGATGCGGCAACTGCAGCAAGCCTTTTCGCAGATCCCGCTCGTGGCGGCACTTGAAACCGCGTTTCACGAAACCATTCCGCCGGAAAACCGCGCATATGCGATTCCGTTCGAATGGCAAGAGAAATACGGCATTCAGCGCTGGGGATATCACGGGGCGAGTCATCGCTACATCGGCGGGCGCGTCGGCCAACTGATGCAGCGCGACGATCTTCGCGTCGTCTCGTGTCACTTGGGCGGCAGCAATTCGCTGTGTGCCATGAAGGGGGGAGTCTCGCAAGCCAACACGTTGGGGATGAGCCCGCAGTCGGGGTTGCCTCACAACAACCGCGTCGGCGATTTCGATCCGTTCGCGCTGCCGATTCTGATCAAGGAGACGGGTAAATCGCTCGCCGAGTTGCTCGACGATCTCTCCGAGAAAAGCGGATTGCTGGGGCTTAGCGGTCTCAGCAGCGACGTTCGCGATCTCGAAGAAGCGGCGGCGAAAGGCCATCAACGAGCCGAGCTCTCGTTGAAAGTCTTCACGCAGTCGATTCGGCATTACCTCGGCGGATATCTCACGATCCTCGCCGGGGCCGACGCGGTTGTCTTTACCGGCGGCATCGGCGAGAACAGCCAACGAGTCCGCTCGGCGGTCTGCAAAAACCTAGAATGGGCGGGCATCAAACTAGACGACAAGAAGAATGAATCGGCGAAGGGAGAATGCGAACTCTCCCACGCCGAGAGTAAAACGAAAATCTGGGTGATCCCCACGAACGAAGAACTCGTCGTCGCCAGGCAATCGGCGGAAGCCGTCAGAAATGCAAATAACTAGAAGTTATCGGGATGGAGCAACTTTCATCCTTCATCCTTCATCCTTCAACTGAGCCCCCCATGTTTCTAGCCCGCATCACCGGAAGTATCGTCTCCACGCAAAAGGTGGAATCGATAATCGGCCAGAAGCTGCTCATCGTCGAACCGCTGCGCGTCAACGAACAAGACAAAAGCGAACTCAAACCGACCGGACGGACGTTCGTCACCGTCGACACCGTCGGGGCCGGCGAAGGGGAGGTCGTCCTTTGCGTGCAGGGTTCGAGCGCCCGCTTTACGCCCGAAACGAAATCGCTGCCGGTCGACACGGCGATCATCGGCATCGTCGACACCGTCCAGGTTGGCGCGAACATCGTCTATAAAACGCACGGTGGATGAATACAGAACATAGTGATAGGGAGATAGGGTGATGGGGAGATAGGGTGATGGGGAGATAGGGCAAAAGAAAAATAACTCCCCATCTCCCTATCCCCCCATCTCCCGATCCGTCACAAAAATGCAAATCCCTCGCGAACAATCCCCCGCTCAGGCGGGCAAATCGATAAGGTGAACCAAGCATGCAAGCGACCGAACAAGCCATCCGTCAGGTTGTGGAAGAAGTGCTATCGAAGCTACGGCAGCCGTATCCCGCGGCGAAGAGTGCGCCGCAGCACCGCGACGGCGACTGGGGCGTGTTCCGCTCGGTCGACCAGGCGGTCGACGCGGCGAGGGCGGCATTCCGCGAACTGCAGGATTCGCCCGTCTCGCATCGGGTGCAGATCGTCGAAATCGTCAAGCAGATGTGTAACGCCAAGTCCGAAGAATGGGGGCGGATGGAACTCGAAGAAACGAAAATCGGCCGGCTCGATCACAAGATCGAAAAGCTGACGATCGTCAAACTCGTCCCTGGCGTCGAATTCATGCGGACCGACGCCCAGAGCGGCGATCACGGTTTAACCGTCACCGAGTATGCTCCGTTCGGCGTGATTGGGGCCATCACGCCGGTGACGCATTCGCTCCCCACGCTCGCCGGCAACGTGGTCAGCATGGTCGCGGGAGGAAACACGCTGGTCGTCAATCCGCATCCTGGCGGCGCTCGCATTGCGTGCGAGGGAGTTCGCCAGTTCAACAAGGCGATTCACAAGGCGATCGGCATCGAAAACGTGATCACCATCGTCGAGCAGCCGACGCTCGAAACCGCCGAGCAGATTTTCAATCATCGCGGCGTGCGGTTGCTGTGCGTCACTGGTGGCCCGGGAGTGGCCCGCGCGGCTCTTGCTAGTCGCAAACGGGCGATCGTCGCCGGTCCGGGAAATCCGCCGGTGGTGGTCGACGAGACCGCCGACATCGAAAACGCCGCTCGCTCGATCGTCAAGGGAGGAGCGTACGACAACAACCTGCTGTGCATCGGCGAGAAAGAAGTCTTCGCCGTCGATGCGATCTTCGATCAATTGATGGACGCGATGGGACGCAACGGAGGTTATCGGCTCAGCGACGATCAAATCGCAGCATTGACAAAACTCGCGTTTTCTCCGTCAAAGGAACCGGGGGGACACGCCGTCCTCAACCGCGACCTCGTCGGCAAAGACACACACGTGCTCGGCGAAATGATCGGCATCCGCATTCCCCCGGGAACCGATCTGCTATACGGCGAGACCGACGTCAACAATCCGTTCGTTCCCGAAGAGCAGATGATGCCGTTCGTCCCGTTCGTCCGTTGCCGCAACGTGCAGGAAGCGATTGAGCGGGCACACGAATACGAGCACAACTACCGGCACACGAGTCTGATTCACAGCCGCAACGTGCGGAACATGTCGACGATGGGCAAACTGATGGACACGACGCTGTTCATCAAGAACGGCCCCTGTATGGCGGGTCTGGGACTAGGCGGCGAAGGATATCTATCGTACAGCATCGCCACGCCGACGGGTGAAGGAATTACCAACCCGATGACGTTCACGCGCGTCCGCCGCTGTGCAATGGTGGATGATTTAAGAATTATCTAGTGCTGTGTCAGGCTTAAAAAGTGGGGTTGGCTTGGATTGTTGATTTGAG
>JBBECD010000199.1:0-75987 GCA_040881995.1 Planctomycetaceae bacterium | reverse complement strand
CTCCTCGACGAAACGCTGATCGTGATGTGCGGCTAAATGGGCCGCACGCCGAAGATTTCACCGATCAGCCCCAATGGAAAAAACGTCGCCGGCGAACCGTTCACCGACGGCCGGCATCATTGGGGCGATTCGTTTCCCTGTTTCATCGCGGGGGGCGGGGTGGAACCGGGCCGCATCATCGGCCGCACCGACGCCCAGGGCGGACTTCCCGAAACCGAGGCTTACACGCCCGAAGACCTGGCGGCGACGATCTTCCATTGTCTCGGCGTCGGCCCCGATCGCGAATTCCACGATTCCACGGGACGCCCTTACCGCGTCTATCGCGGACAACCGATTCGCGAGTTGTTCTCGTAACGTCTCTCTACAGCGAGTGCACCGGTATCGGCCTGGCGTGCGCGGTTGATCGTTCCGACGCAAAGCCTTGCCAAGCGGTTCGATTCCGGCGACAATTTCCCTTGCGGTCGGACGAGCAGGGGGGGCGACTTCCGCCGGCGCGCAACCTACCTCGTACAGGGTGGAATCTTCTTCTTTCGCACAAGTGGTGTTTGATGTCCCGAATCCCCGCGTTGCTCTGCGGACTTTTTTGTTTATGCCCGCTCGCCTTAACGGTTTGTGCCCAGGACGCCGAGTTGCCGTCGGCCCGCGGGCATCTGCTCGGCGGCCGGTACGAGGAAGCGCGCGAAGTTCTTGCGGAAGTCGAACAATCTCTGTCCGACGACACGTCGCTCGACGAAAGCCGGCAACAGCGGATTGAATGCGCGCTGCTGCACAGTCAGTTGGATCAGTCGCTCGGAAACTGGGACGATGCGAAAGCGGTCCTGGGAACCGAACGGCTCGCGAAATTGAAATCGCCTCGGATTATCGCCCGTCGGGCCGAACTCGCGTTTCTCACCGGCGATTACGACGCCGCAGAAGAACTGGCTCAAGCGGCCCTTGCCATCGAGAAGAATCATCCGCTGGCGACGCTCGTGCAAGGGGACGTCTTTACCGAAACCGGGCGGTTGAAGGAAGCCGAAACGAATTACCGCGATCTGGTGCGGTACTACAATCAGGCTCAGCCGACGGATGCCGAGTCGCTGCTCGTCGTCGCCCGCGGGGCGGCACAATACGCCCGCTGGAATGGATCGACGCAGATATTCAACTTCATCGTCAACACGCTCTGTCCCGACGCGATCGCCGTCGACAAGGACTTCTGGCCCGCGCTGCATTTTTCGGGATTGATGTTTCTCGAAAAGTACAACGAGCCCGACGCGATTTCTGAATTTCAATCGGCGCTGGCGATTAATTTTCAATCGGCCGAAGTCCTGACGGCGATGGCGCAGTCGCGATTGATCAAGTACGACTACGAAGCCGCTGAAAAATCGGCGAGTGAGGCCCTCACGATCAATCCCCGTTACCCGCCAGCTTTTGCGATTCTCGCCGACGTCGCGCTCTGGCGCGGCCGACCCGACGACGCCCTCGCCTTCGTGCGGCAGGCGCTCGACGTCAATCCGCACGATCAGCGAATGCTGGCGCGGGAAGCGTTCTGTGACATGTTGAATACCGGTTGGCCCTCCGTCGAAGAACTCGAATCGCTCTGCTCGCATCTTGAGACGATCGACGAATACCAGAGCGAAACCGAAAGAAAGTATCAACAGATTTTCGTCGCGCTCGCCAGACGAAATCCGCGTCCCGGATACGCCCTCGCCGAACTGGGGCGCTTGTTCGAATCGCAACGGCGTTATCCGCAGGCGGAAGTCTGTCTCGTGTGGGCCAACCGCTTGTTCCCCAAACTTCCCGATCCCAAAGCCGATCTCGCGGAACTGTACCTTCGCGTCGGCCGGCTCGAAGAAGGAAGAACGTTGCTCGACGCGGCCTTCAAGGCCGATCCGTATCATGTGCGGATCAGCAACCTGCGCAAGGTTCTCGATCAACTGGGAAATTATCGCGAAATCACGACCGCACATTTCATCATCCGCGTGGACGGCGAACAGGACGGCATCTTTGGCGAAGCGCTCGCCGACTATCTCGAAGAGATCTATCCCGAACTGACGCAGGCGCTCGGCTACGAACCGCCGGAACGGACGCAGATCGACGTCTTTCACGACGGCGGCGGGGAATCGGCGCACGCCTGGTTCAGCGCCCGCATGACGGGCTTGCCCTGGCTGCACACGATCGGGGCGTCGACCGGCAAGGTGATTTCGATCGTCTCGCCCACCGCCATGAAGAAACCGTTCAACTGGGCTCGGGTCGTCCGGCATGAATTCGTGCACATTCTCACGCTGCAGCAGACCGAATTCGGCATTCCGCACTGGTTCACCGAAGCGATGGCGGTCAAGTACGAATCGCCCGTCATGCCGTGGCAATGGCAAGACCTGGTTCGTAAGCGGCTGCCCGGCGGAAAGCTCTTCGAGCTCAAGACGCTCAACGACGGCTTTCAGCGCGCCAAGTCCTCCGAAGACTGGCAGATGGCGTATTGTCAAAGCCGATTGTATCTCGATTTTCTCGAACAGACGTTCGGACCGCAGGTCGGGCTCGACCTGATCGCCGCGTATCATCAGAATCTGACGACCGAAGACGCCGTGCAGAAGGCATGCGGCATCGAAGTCGCGGAGTTGGAAAATTCGTTTCTCTCATTTTTACAGCAGAAGTTGGAATACTGGGGAAAGGGAACATTCGCGGCAGGAACGGTCGAAGAGTGGGAACAACGGCATGCCGAATCGCCCGACGACCTCGACGTGCAGATCAATTTGGCGCATGCTTTGAGGGAAACGGGCGAACACAAGCGCGCTGTGGCGCTCGCCGACGATGTCCTGACGAAGAACGACCGACACGAACTGGCGACGCTCTTCAAGGCCGACGCAGAAATCAAGGCGAAGCACGTCGACGATGCTCGAGAACGGTTGCTCAAGATTTGGAACCCGCAAACGCCTTCCTTGCCGGTACTGCTGCGGCTGGCGGCGTTTCACGTCGCTCGGGGGGAGAAAAAAGAGGCCGCGGAAATGTGCGCCATCGGTCTCGCGAAGTGGCCCGACCACGTGCCGCTGATGAAACTCTCCCTCGATGCCGCGACCGACGACGCACCGCGGACGAAACAACTCCTCGAAGCGCTGATGCTGTACGAATTCGACGACCCGTCTTACGCGCGGCGATTGTGTGCGTCGGCGTGGGACGAACACGACTACGCCGCGGTCGTTCGGTATGGCGGGCAGGTGCTGCACGTCGACGTGCTCGACAAGACGATTTATCCGATGCTGGGCGAAAGCTACCGCCGACGGAAAGACTATACAAAGGGGGCGAAAGCATTCGCGACGGCATGGCAACTCGACGCCGAGGATCACACGCTCGGGATCCGGCAGGCGAAGTGTTACCGCGACGCCGGCGAAGTCGATAAGGCCAAGGCGGTTATCGACGCCGTACTGAAACTTCAGCCCGATGATGCCGAGGCGAAAGCGCTGCGTCAGATGTTAACCGATGGAGACGCCGAACGGAAAAATTAGCGCGGCCCGCGGCTTTTCTGTGCCGTCATCCGCCAGAAAGTTGCTCTCATCTGCGACAAACTCGTCTTTAATCCCTTCAACTCAATTCGATGTCTGGTACAATTAAGGTGAGACATACAAATCGGCGATCTCATCGAATTCCTTTCGTTCCTCATTGAAAGTTGACGACAACGCCCCGAAAAATTGTTTACGGCGGAATGTTGTTCTTGTTGGAATGTCAATGCCCACATCAGAACCTGCACGTTGTTCGGACGCTTCGCTTTCTTCCTCTTCTTCTCCGGCGTCCGGAACCATGACCTTGCGCAACTGGCAATCGATCATTCAGACGATGTACTCGAGCAAAGACGAAACGCGCGGCGTTGACGGAACGTTTATGTGGTTTATGGAGGAAGTCGGCGAACTGGCTGCGGCCTTGCGCGAAGGATCGCCCGAAGAACTGGCGGCTGAATTCGCCGACGTGCTGGCGTGGCTGGCTACGCTGGCCAATATCAGCGGCGTCGATCTGGAACAGGCCGTCGCGATCAAGTACGGAAATGGCTGTCCCGGATGCGGAAACAGCGTCTGCCGGTGCGCCATCGCCGAAAAACCTTGAACGCAAAGGCAGACATAAACGGCAGGTCACGTCAATTCATAAACTGACGCCGACCGGTTGAATCTCATTCTCATTCCGTTTATCTTCAAGATCACTGCGATAACACGGGCGTTCGTTTGGGCATCATTGAACCGTCTCTTCTTGACTCACCTGCCGTTCACAACTTTCAATTTTATGGATTACGACTTCGAGGTTTGATGTCTGCTCGTCGCCAATCGCTCTCACAACATCATCTGCCGCCGGCACCCGTGCTGAAGGTGACTCGCTATGATCTGTTTAGCTCGCAGATGATGGCGATCGTGGTCTTTCTCGGCTTCGGCGTCGCGGTGCTGGGTGCATACTGGTTCGTTAATCGACTCCCTGCTCCGCGCCAAGCGGTTCCCGTGGAAATGGTGGAACTGCCCGGCGGCGTCGAAGACGGCGCCATCGACGAAACGCTGCAGGTCGATTCGCCCGAACCGGAAACGGACGACCCCTCGATGGCCGAGGTCGAAGCGGAAGAAACGCAGATTCAGGAAACGCTCGAAAACGTGATCGACGTCGCCGATGAAGCGACCAATCAGGCGGTCCAGCAGTTTCAACAAGATACATTGAACGCGGGGAAAGTCGGAAGCGCCTCCGGGACGGGACGACGCGCTCTCGGAGCCGGTCCCGGTAAAGCCGGCTTCGGCCGCGAAGAACGCTGGTTCGTCCGTTGGGGCGACCGCGACGCTCTCGAAACCTATGCGGCTCAACTCGATTTTTTCGGCATCGAACTCGGCATCCTGCAGAACGACGGCAGAATTGTGTATCTCTCGCGATTATCTGATGACAAGCCGCAAGCACGAGTGATCAATTCGGGCAAGGACGAAAAACGGCTGTTCATGACGTGGCAGGGAGGCGACCGCAAAAAGGCGGACGTGCTGCTCATCGAAAAAGCGCGCAAAGCGGGCGTGCAGGTTGGCGACGGACTTATCTTTCATTTTTATTCGCCCGAAACCGAAGCGATGCTGGCCGATCTCGAACGAAAGTACCGCAACAAAAGGCCGGAACAAATCCGACGTACGTATTTTGGGGTCCGCGGCAACAGAAACGATTTCGAGTTTTACGTATCGCGGCAGACGTTTTTGGAGTGATCGGCGCTCAGCGTAATTCCGCCGCGTCTCCGCAAAGAACGGCCTCGAGTCTGGTGAAACCCACGCACCGAAGCGGGGCGGCATGAGATGCCCGAAGACGATAGATTGAACGACTGCAATTCAACGAAATAACCGTCAACTTGGCACCAGTAAAGAAGAACCACGCAATATGGGATATACCTACGAGCAAATTTTCGATGTCATCGGTGTGGGAATTTACTTCGCCATGGGAGCGATGGCGTTCTACGGTGCGTACTGCGTCGCACTGGTGATACGCCGCATCGCCCAGAAGCGATTTTCCAACGACGAAGCGGGCGAGCAGTTTCTTGCCGAAGTCCGCGAACGACTGCGTCAGAAAGATTTCGAAGGACTGGCGAATTACTGCGATACGCCGCAACTCTGGAACAAAGCCGTTCCGCAGCTCACGATCGTCGCCGTCGAAAACCGCGAGTTGCCGATCCCGAAGCTCCGGCGGCTGCTCGCGGATAAATTCGAGCGCGACGTGATCGCCGACCTCGAATACCGCGTGGCGTGGATCGGTTCGGTCGTTAAGACCGAGCCGATGTTGGGGCTGCTGGGCACGGTGCTCGGCATGATCGGGGCGTTCGCCAAAATCGCCACGATGCAAAAAGGGGGAGGCGACCCCACCGCACTCGCCGGCGACATCAGCTTCGCCCTCTGGACGACCGCCGTCGGCCTGTTTGTCGCCATTCCGCTCGTGCTCGCCGGGTCGGCTATTCACGTCCGCATGGGCAAGCTGCAGGACGCCGTTCAATTTCAACTCGGACGCCTCATCGAAGAACTCGATCTGGCGGTCCATCAAAATAAAGGGGACTGAGCTTGGCCAAGCGAAGTCTGTTTAACGACACCGATGAAGGCTTCGCCGCCCCGTCGCGCGAACCCGACGACGCCGACATCGACATCACGCCGATGATCGATTGCGTATTTCAATTGCTGATCTTTTTTATGGTGACGTCGACGATGCAATCGACCCCCGACCTCGACGTGCCGACGGCGAACTACGGGATCGGCGTCGAAACCGAAAGCGCCCTGATTCTCACGATTCTCGCCGGCGATCCGCCGCGCATTCTGCAGGGGGATGGCGATGGTCCGGAAATCAGCGTCGAAGCAGTCCGCAAACTGGTGAGCGACAACGCGAAGAATACGCAGAATCACGTCATCATCAAGGCGGAGCGACAGGTCGAACACGGTTTTGTGCAAGCCGTGGCCCGCGCCGTCACCGAAGTCGAAGGGGCCCAATTCTATATAGGCGTGAATGAAGAACAATAACGCGAGAATCAATGCGGGTTGACGAAACGCACATGAACCTGCGAATGCAAATACCGGGAATGAGTTGAACCCATGCCGATCCGTTTTCGATGTCCCCAGTGCCGACAGCTATCCGGAATCGCCACGCGCAAGGCCGGCAGTCCGGTGCAGTGTCCGCGCTGCCAAGCGCGAATCATCGTGCCGCTGGAGGATATGGGAGAGGCGACATTCGATCCCGCCGCATCGGACATCGAGGCGGAAGGTGCTGAAGCGCAGCGATCCCCCTCCGACGCCCCGGACGCGACCGACGAGGATGAATGGGGGCGCGTTCGCTGGGAATCGGACGAGGCTTGGGACGACGAACACGTCGACGAAGAGAACGCCGCCGCCTTTGCGTCCGAAGAAGGAGAAATGCTCGATCTCGGCTGGGACGACGACGACGCGCCCGCGGAAACGCAGCCCCCGCCGGAAACCCGCCATCCGCTGGCAACGCGGCCCGCCGCAGAATCGAGGCGGCCGTTTGAGACCCACCAGCCGGCCGAGGTTCGTCCGTCGGGATCGGCGCCCGCCAAACCTCCGCCCCCTCGAAAGCCCGCGTACCTCGCCGGCGGCGAAGGCGACGACGAGTTAATCATCCGCAGGATGAAATCGGATGTCGACGAGATGGATCTCACGCCGATGGTCGACTGCACCTTTTTGCTGCTGATTTTCTTTATGATTACCGCGTCGTTCAGTCTGCAGAAAACCATCGAGGTTCCCCCTCCCAATCCCGACAAAAAAGGGGCGGCACAATCGCTCCAAACGCTCGACGATTTCAAAGAGGATTCGATCATCGTCGAGATCGACGAACGCAACGCGATTCTCATCGACGACGAGCCGCTCACCGCACTGGCGAGCCTGCCGCAAGTCCTCACGAACAAGATGCTCCTGGAAAAGAAAACCGAACTGATGCTCATGGCGCACGATAAAGCCTGGCATGAAATCGTCGTGGCCGTTATCGATTCGGCGAACGAAGTGGGAATGCAGCGCATCCGTATGGCGGCGCACAGCGGCAGTGATGATTGATCAACGATAACCGAAGCCAAATCACCGCGTAAGACGACGGGGACTTGCAGAAGAACATAACGAGTCATCTATGGCGATACTTGAAATTCGATATCTGGATGGGACCACGGAGCGGCGCGAACTGACCAAGCAGGCTCCGCTCTCGATCGGCAGTCATTCTTCCAGCGATATACGGATCGTGGACAAAGACGTCCAACCGCTCCATTGCCGCATTGCCTGGAAGAAAGACGGATACGAAGTCACCTCCGGCTCAACGCACGGAGTCGAAGTCAACGGCAAGTCGGTCAGCTTTTCTTCGTTAAAAGAGGGGGACGTCCTGCAGATCGGTCAGGTCGACGTCTGCCTCGCGCAAGCCGAGTCCGGCGAGGAAGACTCCAGCGCCAAGGAACTCGTGCCGATCCTGGGAGGGCTTTCTGCGGAGATCGACCTGAAGCCGTTAACCGACGATCTGATTCCCCAATTCACGTCCCGGCCCATAGCGCCCCCTCCCGCACCGGTCAAACCGGAAAGTAAACCGGAGAAAAAGCCGGAGATCAAGGCCGTAAAGGATGTCCGCGCCGAGAAGACCGGGACATCCCCAAAGCATACCCTTTCGTCGAAAAACGCGAGTCCGACTAAGACCGCCGGTTCTCAAAAAGAGACCAATCCCCTCAAGGACGCCGCGCCGCAGAAATCGAAGAAGGATAAAAAGGAGACGAAGGTCGAGCGGAACGAGAGTCCGCCGAGCAAGAAGAATTCGCTCTTCGACGATGACGGCGACGATGCGCCGATCGGGATTCTCGATGCCCCGGCCACCCCCGCGCCGGAACCGACGCTCATGGAAATCGATCTGGAAGTGGTGGAGGAGGCGACGGACGACGCCACGAGCGGGATCTTTTTATCCCGCTCCCATGCGTCATCGGGCGAAATCGTGGCGGGGGAAAAATCTGCTCCTTCGAAGGAACGGGATAAGCCCGCGAAGTCCGCCCCGGCATCAGCCTCTCCCCCCCCTTCGTCGAACGATCAGGCCATCGTCTCCCGCTTGAAAAAAGAGTTCGCCTCCGCGCGCCCCGGCGAACAGGAACTGCTCCGCTCGCCGCTCGTCCTGGGGCTGGGGGGCGGGACGCTGATCCTTCTGCTTCTGGGAGCGACCTTTTACTTCATCATTCTGCGCGACTCAGGCCAGCGGTTTTACGACGAGGCGTATGGCCGGTTCGAGCAGCGGGACTACAACCAAGCCATTCCTCTGTTCGAAAATTTCATCGAGGCGCATGGCCGGCACCGCATGGCTCCCGAAGCCCGTTGGAATTTGAGCGTCGCCAAGGTCGATCAATACCTCGCCGGCTCGGTCCCCGACTGGCAGTCGGCGCTCGACGCGTTAAACGAATTGTTGAAAGTTCACCGCCGCGACGAAGACTTCGCCGGCCGCAAGCCGGCCATCGTCCATTACGCCGAAATTATCGCGTTAGAAGCGGCGAAATCCGCCGGGTCGCGGCTGGAGCGCCCGTTATTGCAGACCTCGGCCGAAGCGTTGGCGCTTGTCGATTTGAACAGCGAAGAGGATTCGAAATCCGACATTCAACAGCAGGTCGCCGCCGCACAGAACGCGTCGGAGTCGTTGCTCCGCCGGCATGAGGCGTTGACCGAGACCTTGCAGAAAATGATGGCCGCGCTGGACGATCGCGATACCCTCGAAGCGCTGCGCAACCGTCAGCAGTTGCTCGACCGCTATCCGCGCGATGAATTCATTTCGGGGAATTCGGATCTGCGCAATGCGCTCAACCGCGCGCTCGATCTCGAAAAGTCGCTGGTGACGCAGAACGACGAGACGGTCGACGCGTTGCCCCCCGCGCCCCCCGCGAATAACATTCCGAAAATCGCCCTCACGCCGCATGCCCGCTCGCGGACGAACGTGCAATCGGAGAATCAAGTCGCATTTGTGCTGGCACAGGATGCAGTGTTCGCCGTCGACACGATGACCGGCATTCCGCAGTGGTCGCAGACGCTGGGAGATGATGCACCGTTCTTCCCCCAGCCGATGCAGACCTCGATCTCGGGATTGCTCGCGTTTCACACCGTTGAACGCGAACTGCGTTATCTGTCGCGGCAGGACGGATCGATCGTCTGGCGGCAACCGCTGACCGGAGAACTGGTCGGTAGCCCGCTCCTGTTTGAGGGGCAGATCTACATCGCCGCCACCGGCGGGAATTTATGGCGCATCGATCAGGAGTCGGGGCGGTTGAACTTTCATCTGAAATTCCCGCAGGAATTGTCGGGAGCGCCCGCCGTCGCCGCGCAGGGAAACGCCCTCGTCGTCGCCGGGAATGAAGGGGTGGTCTACACGCTGGGACTGCGTCCCTTGCTTTGCAGCCGCGTCACATATCTCGGCCACAAACCGTCGACCATCGCGGCACCGCTGATGACGCTCGGTTCGATGGTCCTTGCGGCGGAAAACAACACGGCGGATTCCTCGTTGCTGCGCATGTTGTCGGTCACGTCGCCCGAGCAGCCGTTGCGCATCGCCGGTTCGCAAAAGGTGGACGGACACGTGCGCGACGAACTGGCCGTTCGCGGGAATCAGCTTTTTGTTCCGTCGAGCGGCGAGCGGATCACGGTTTTTACGGTCTCGGATGAAGCGGGACAACCCGCTCTGTCCCGCGTCGCCATGTTCCAGGTCGAAGAAGGGAAGGGGGGACGCATTTACGTTACCGCCGGCCCCAACGGACAGCTCTGGATGTCGAGCACGGCGTTTCGGCGCCTCGAAGTCGAAGGGGACGCCATTAAACCCGATTCGCGTCAACTTGCCGTCGGATTGAGTTCGCAGCCCTTGCAAATGATCGGCGACTTCGTGTACGTCGGCCGCAAACAGCCCTTCAGCACCGCGGTCTACTTTGCACAAGTCGCTCGCGAAGAAATGACAAGTCCCTGGCGGACGATTCTCGGCTCGCCGGTGCTCCGCGTTTCCGCCGTCGACGGCAACTCCGCGGTTCTCGTGAATGAAACGGGAGACGTCTTCAAGATCGGCCTGAACGATTTCACGCCCGGCGGGTTTAAGCTCTCGCCGACGACCTCGTTGCCGATCTCCGAAACGTTAAAAGAAACGCCGCGGGCAGTCGCTTTGCCGAACGGCCGAATGGCTGTCGCGATCGGCGGGGAGAAACCCCGGTTGTGGGTGTTGAATGCCGCGGGACAGGTGGAAGCCGACCAGACGCTCGAAGCCCCCATCGATCACGATCCTTTTCCGTGGGCAGACGGGATCCTCGTCTCGGCGGGGGGCCGGATTCGCCTCATCCAGCGATCGCCGGGACTTCCCCCGGTTGAAGAATTTGCCGCGACGAGCGGAGCCGATCCCGCGTTACGCTGGCGATCGATTCTTCCGGTCGATGACGAACATCTGATCGCCATCGATGAAAACGGCAAGATGGTGAAATTGCAGCTCCGCCAGTCACCCACCCCGGTGCACCTCGCGGAAATTTCATCGGTGCAGTTAGATCATCCGGTCGACGTCTCTCCTGCCATCATCGACGGCCGGTTGTGCATCGCCGACGCTTCCGGAGAGCTCAGCATCTGGGACGCCTCGACGTTCGACAAACTGCATGCGGTTAAATTGAAGGCGCCCGCGTCGCGACGGCTATGGACCATCGGCAATAAACTGTGCGTGCAAGTAGGAACCGAAACGCTCAACTGCTTTCAGTTGGACGACGAACCGAAATCGATCTGGGAATTGCCCCTCAACGGCAACGGACTCGCCGGCGCTCCGGTTCAAACCGAGCGCGGGGTCGTCGTCGTGCATACGAATGGAACAATTGAATTGGTCGGCGCGGACAACGGCCAAGTCGAAAAGAAATTGTCGCTGGCAAGCCGGCTCACCTCCGGGGCGCTCGCCATCGGAGAAGCAATGGTCACGCTCGGCAGCGACGGCAGCGTGCACCGTATCGATGAATGGATCAAATCCGCGTCGGCGGAAACCGCCGCGAGTGAATAACGCCTTAGCACCCTTCGGGGATAATTGATCGGAAACGTGAGCATGTTCGGTAAAACTCGGCGCTGTCTGTTGATCGTAGGATGCCTGTGTGGAAGCATCGTCGAAGATGTTTCACCGCTGCGTCCCGTGTCCCGGCGTCTCGCTTGGGCCCAGGATCAAAATGTTCCACCCGCCGCCGATGCAGCGGAGAACCCCGACGCCGAAACGCCCGCCGACCCCACGACCCCCTCTGCTGCCGATGAAGATACGCTTTCGGCTTCGGAACCGCTCCTGCGCGGCGAAATGACGCTCCCTCCCGATGCTCAACTGCTGAACGGTCCGAAGTACGATTGGGTCGTGTTCGTGAGCCAGCAGGACACCGGTCCGCTGAGTGCGGACACGCCGATTCCACCGGACATTCCCGAATACGTGCTCGTCGTCGAACCTCTCTATCCCCGTCCGGGAACGCTGGAGTCGATCCGCGCCCGAATCAACGAGCGTTTTGACTCGAAAACATTCGTCGATCGCGCCCTGTTGGACGAACTCTCCTTCGACGACGGCCTGCCCCATCGCAATCTCATTTACGAGGACATGGACGCGGACGAACTGAAGCAGCACACCATTCGGCGAATTCACAACGCCGATCTCGCCACGATCGAACAGACGCCCCCCGAAAGCCAGCTCGACATCCCCGAGTTGATCATCGACCATTTCCGCAAGGAGGCATTTCGGTCGGCGCGCGGCGTTAAGAACGACAGCGACAACGACAAATCGTCCGGCCGCGATCTCACCGAGTTGCTCAAAGGTCAAACGCTGAAGAAGATTCTCATCGAGCAAGTCGAAAAACTCACACCCGCCCGTTATCTGGAACTCCGTAAAACCGTCATAAAAAACGCCGAGGAACTCGCCGATAAAGACCTCAGCGCCGAAGAACGCCGCGACATGCGCCGTCAGCGTCAGGACGATCGCCGGACCGCCTCGCAAGAATTGAAGGATCTTCGATCCGAACGTCTCAAGATCATGCTGGAAGAGCGGCACAACCTCGACATGCTCTCGCTCGTGCTCACCGACGGCGGCGAACAGCCGGAAGTTCGTATTCGCATTCGCTACGTTAAGGAGATCGTCTATCACGAAGATCTGATGCTGCTCCGCGCCGATCAACTGATCCAGGAACAGAAACTCGGCGCCGCCTTCGAAATGCTGTACGTTCTCGAAAAACAATCTCCGCAATGGCCCGGTTTGACGAACCGCAAGTCGAAGCTCATTCTCGCCGAGGCGATCGCCAAGCGTAATGCCAACGACCCGGTCAACGCCTTGGTTCTGTTGGAAGAAGCGTATCGGCTCGATCCGCAGGCGAACGGCCTCGCGGAGCAAGCCGGACTGGTAGCCGAGGATCTGATTCAGGCCGCCAGCGCCGATGCCGACGAACGGCGGGCGCGGCATTATCACCGCCGCTTGAAAGACTTGTTTCCCGATCACCCCGTCGCCGTACGGTGGGAGACGGAATGGTCGTCGCAGGCGGCGCAACTGGTCGCCGAAGCCCAGACCGCGTTTTCCGCCGGCCGATACGCCGAAGCGACCGAACTCGTTCGCCGCGCCAGCCGCGTCTGGCCGCAAGAACCGCAACTCCTCAGCGCCTTCCGCAAGATCGTCAATCGCAGCCAACGTCTGGAAGTGGGCGTGCTCAGGCGGTTCGACGGCGAATCGCAGTTTCCGTGGCGGACGATCGTCCAGGAGCGGCATCGCCGGCTGCTGGAAGTCGATCTGTTCGAAGTCACCGCCGTGCAGAAGCAAACTCGATATGCCTCGCGCTATTTCGAACGATGGGATCCCACCAACCTCGGACGCGAAACCGAATTCTGGCTCCGCAGAGGCCGGCGCGCCGAAGAATCGTTGCCCGCGATTTCCGCAAGCGACGTCGCCGACGAACTCGAACGCCGCATTCAACCCGGCTCTCCCGATTACGACGAACGGCTGGCCAGTTATCTCGAATCGGTGACGGTGAAAACTCCGTACGAACTCTCGGTCAACTTTTCTCGTATCCCGTTCCAGTCGGAAGCCCTGTTTCGCTTCCCCGTGACGCTCAACCGCTCGATCAGCGACGAACGGCTCGCAGCGACGGCGAACGCACCGATTCAACAAGCCGGCGCTCGCTCCGCCGAACCGTCCGCCGATCAGTCCGTCGTTCTCGCCGGGAATCAAACGACCGTTCAGACGACGGGGCCATCGGCCGATCCCTCCGCGGCTCCGACACGTGAACCGACCGCCGAACTCGTCGGTCAGCGTTTCGTTCTGCAGGAGCGGACCGCCGAGCGCGTGCTCTACCGCCGGGCGATTCCCGAACCGGATGGCGCACTCGAATATCACATCGCCGAAATTTCCGAGCAGCGATTCCCCACGCCGCAAAAAATGATGCAGGCTCTGTTCCGCGGCGAGGTTTCGATGATCGCCCGTCTCGACAAATCCGACGTCGCCTTTCTGCAAAACGACGATCGCTTCACCGTCGGCAAGTACGGCCTGCCGGTGACGCACCTCATTCAGTTTCATCCGCGCAGCGAACCGATGCAAAACGTGCAGGTCCGCCGGGCGCTGGCTTACGGCGTCAATCGCGAGAAAATTCTGCAGGAAACGATTCTCAAAAACGCGGAACCGACGTGGGGCCGACTGATCTCGGCTCCGTTTTCGAGTCAGCACGACGCTTACAGCAAGCTGATCTCAGAACGCCCCTACGACCTGACGATGTCGCTTTCGCTGTTGTTCTCGGCGAAACGGCAATTCCCCGACGGCATGCCCGTTCTGAAAATGGCGTGCGAGCCCGACGCCGCCTTGCGAGCCGCGGCGGAGCGAATCGCCCGCGAATGGTCGCGGATGGGCATCCAGGTCGAACTGCTCCCCATGGAGGTCGACTTGACCGCGGCCCCTCCCGACGGTTCCCCGCCGTGGGATATCGCGTACCGCACGGCGGTCGTCGAAGACCCCATTATGGATCTCTGGCCTTTGATCTGCCAGCAGCCGCATGCCAGCGTGGCGTCGCTCGCTTTTCTCCCCGACTGGCTCCGTCAGGAACTCGTCGAACTCGAAAACGCCGCCGACTTCAAGACGGCGATTCGCTGGATGCATCGCTTGCACGAGCATCTGCAGAACGAAGCGGTCGTCATTCCACTTTGGGAAACCGACGAGTTTTTCCTCTATCGCAAGAACATCCGCGGCATCCCGGCGCAACCGATCTGGGGCTATCAGAACGCCGAGTTCTGGTCGCTGACTCCGTGGTATTCGACGGAAACTCCGTAAATGACGCTAAGAAATCCTAACATAACCTCTGTGCCTCACGATTTATTGCAAACGTTCAGCCGTTTTCGAGAAGCACAACCGGTTATGTTAGAGTCTCTCATTGACTTTAACACAACCTCTGTGCGTGTCGATCTTCCGCCAGATTTGCGACCTCAACAACAAGCACAACCGGTTGTGTTAGAGTCCTAACACATGCAATCGTCATGGATACTTTCAATGGATGATCAACGTCAGACACCCCGAAGCCGAAGCGAGTCGCGAAGCCGTTCGATGCCGGCGATCATCAACGCGCGTCTGATTGCGGGCCCGATACTGATGGGCATCGCACTGATGATCGCACGGGGTTCGCCGGTTTCTTTATCCGCCGCCCAGGACGCGCCGAAAACGGCTACGGCCAAGCCGCCGGCAGAGCCGGTCGATTCGCCCCGGAAAAACGCAACGCCGTCAGCGGTCCCGTCGTCGGCAAAAAACGCCGCCGTCGAGCCCGCCGCCGCTGCCGTTCCCCCGCCCCCCGACCTGACGCCGTACCGCGTGCATCTCGGGGTCTCATTTCCGATTGACGGCACGTTCAGTCCCGCGGTTCAACGGCAAATTCGTTCCGCTTTGTCGCACGCCGTCACGCGTTCGGTCTCGGGGATGTGGGATCACACGGTCGCAGAAAACGACTGGATGTTTCCGGCGACCGCCGAGGGACTTCGTCGATTAACGCCGGACGAATTGAAAATCCGCTATCGGCGGGACGAATGGGACAAGGCGTTCTTTATCGCGATTACGCCTCACGGCGCGGGGTTTCTCATTTCGGCCCGCGAATGGGACGTCGTCACCGAATCGCTGGGGCCGGTCGCGGAAGCCGAACTCTACGACGAACGCGAACTCGGGAACGGGGCGTTTCGATTGGCGAACTCGCTGTTCCGCGCCGTCGCCTATGTGACCGCCGCCGACGCGCAACAGGCCGAACTGGTTCTGAAGGCGGGTGAATTCCCCCCTCCCGACGATTCCTGCCGGCAACTCCGCGTGGGCGATTACGTCACCCCCGAACTGTTGATCTACACCCGCGAGCGCGACATCAAAGGCATTCAGCAAGTCCCTTGGACGTTTCTGACGGTCGACGCCATCGAGCGGGGCCGCATCACCTGTTCGGTGCTAAGCGGACTACGTGCCGCCCTTCCCGGCAAAAAGCGGCGCATCGAAACCGTCGCCCTCGTCTCGAAACCGCATCTGGACGCCGGCGACGTCCACTTGACGCTCGCCAAAAACGACCGGCGCCATCTCGTCGGTTATCATGTGACGCTGACGACGGTCCATCCCCGAGAACTCGCCGCCTGGGAACGAGCACAGGAAAAAGCACGGGAAGAAGACCCCAACGCGACACCCGTGTCGCCTCCGCCCGGCGAGATAAGGTATTTTCTGTCGGATCGCGAAGGGGATGTCCGTATTCCTCGCCTGCCCGAGCATCCGTTGGTCTGGCTGTCGGTTCGCAGCGGCAAATTGCTGCTCGCCCGCGTGCCGTATATTCCGGGAATTCATCCCGTCACCACGCTCGAATTGCCGGACGACACCATCCGCCTGATGACGGAGGGAGATCTTTCGATTTTGCAGGGACGCCTGATCGATACCGTCGCTCAAGGGGCGGTCTTCCGCTCACGGGCCATCGCTCTCCTGAAAGACGGAAAGAAAGAACAGGCCGCGACCTTCAAGCAGCGTTGGGAAAAACTCCCCCGGCGCGAGGCTTTCCTCGCCGACCTCTCGACCATCCGCGTCACCGGCGTCGAAGCGGCGCGCGGCGACAAGGACAAACTCACCGAAGCCCGCGTGAACAGCCTCTGCAGAGACACCGAGGAATTGATCAAACGCTACCTCGACCCGAAAAAGGAGTCCGACTTCGAATCCGAATATGCCGAGTTCGAGTCGCTGAAGACGGAGTGATCCCATCCCCGTTCCCCAATCCTCGTTCCTATGCTCCGCTTGGGAACGCAAGTCTTCGAAGCTCCGCTTCGTTCAATTGTCGTCTCGCGACAGAACTCGATGGCTGTGTGGCACGTCCCTGAGTCTTCGAAGGGCGTGGCGATCACGAAGAAACACGCCCTTCGCACGGTTTTGAATACGAACAGCCGCTCAGGGACGTGCCACCCGAGACGACCAAAATCCGCTTCAGTTGTGGTGAGGCGAAGAGTCAGGGTATTGTGGATCGTTTTCAACACGACCACAACCCAATACGACCACCAACTCCCACGGAACATCACCCATGCAAGTCAACCTGCACAACCAGGTCGCACTCGTCACCGGCGCCGCGCAAGGCATCGGCCTGGCGATTGCCGATCGTCTTGCCGAGAATGGGGCACACGTCGTTTATACGGACCTGAGTCTCGAACGCGTTCAACAGAACGCCGCTCGACGGACCAACTGCTCGGCGTACGCCATGAATGTCACCAACACAGAACAAGTGCAAGCGGTGATCGGCGCGGTCGTCAAGCAGCACGGCCGGTTGAACATCGTCGTCAACAACGCCGGTGTGAATACGCTGACTCATCGAGTTACGATCGACGAATTCCCTCGCGACGAATGGGACCGCATTCTCAACGTCGATCTCACGGGTCTGTTCACCGTCAGCCAGGCCGCGACGCGGGTGATGCGACAACAGCAATCGGGAAAAATCATCAACATCGCCTCGATCGCCGGGCTTGTGCCGCTACGATTGCAGTGCGCCTTCACGGCGGCGAAGGCGGGGGTCATCAATCTCACCAAAGCGATGGCGATCGAACTCGGGCAATTCGGCATTCTCGTCAACGCCATCGCTCCGGGCTCGACGCTGACCGAGGCGACCGAGCACCTGTTCTATGGCGACGACGGCAAGTTCAAAGATTCAACGCAACGGCTGCTCGATCACATTCCCTTGGGACGCCCCGGCACCACGGAAGAAATCGCCCACGCCGCTCTGTTCCTTGCCGCCCCCGAAAGCAGCTATATCACCGGCCACGTGCTGACGGTAGACGGCGGCTGGACCGCGGGCTATACACGCGATTTTTAGCCGTCTTCGTTTAGCCGCGACGCGAAGGCTTTGCGCAGCGGAGCGCTTCAATTCGACATACGAGTTCACACATCAAAGGACCACCTCATGGCAAAATTCACCGAGTTCAAAGGCTACACCGGCAACAAACCACCGACGATTCCCAAGCCCGCGGTTCCCCCCGAGCCGATGATCGTCACGGTGCAGGAGGGGGTCCCCGTCGTGTACCCCAACTGCGTCGCCCCGGCGGTGCGCGTGGTGCATCCGGTCAACCCCAACGCCCCGGCGAAGAACATGGGCCTGGTGATGTTCTACATCCCCCCGCACGCCATCCTCGAACCCGGCTCGCACGAGACCGAAGAGACGTACGTCATCTTAGAAGGGGCCGGCGCCATGACCTTCGGCAGCGGCCCGCGCCCCGTGAAAAAGGGAGATTTCGTCTATTTGCCGCCGTGGTGTCTGCACGGCATCGAGAACACCGGGACGGAGATGCTGGTGGTGCTGATCTGCACGTCGCCGCCGAACCCGTGAGGGGGACAGCATGCCATCACCACGACTGCAAAGGGAAATTTCAGAAATTCCTGATTCGAATGATAGGGTGACATTATGCCAAGTTGCTAACTTGGCATACCGAAATCAACATCATTGAATTCTTCGACGTGATAAATATCATAACCCAAATATACAGGTTCGGCCCCTAGCCGGAGGGTTTCACCATTGCCATCTAACAATGTACCGTCATTTCGCTGGTTCCTCACCTCAAGTTGCCAACCATTCAGCCTTTGACGTCCGTTGTCGCGGATGTCACTAATATATCCTCTGGGACGGTAACCAACTGTTATGATAAATTCGGCAGTCTGATAAGTTGTGACCGGCGTTTTCTGCGATATTTCAACAACCATGCATGACTCAGGCTCTTTGTCGTTCCATGTCGTGGCATTTAACAGGCCCAACAGTTCGAGCGGCGTCTTGCCCGATCCAGGTTCAGCCAGCAGGTTAAAAGAAAAGATTTCTTTGTTTTCATCTTTGAGGGACATAAACATAGTCCAATTCTGCTAAAGGATGCTGGGATTCGGCTTTTGTAAGGTTCGTTAATGTTAATGTTATCGACTCCGATGAAAAATGTCGATGGGTTTCAACAACTCTCACCGCCACGCTCGCCCACAGAAACACCGCTGTAAAAAACAAAAACAACACCGTCAGCGCATGATATCCCGCCTTCAGCCACCACATCGTGAGATGCTCCTTCACATCCAGCACCCCTTGCAGGCTGAGGCGGACTCCCCAAAAAACCGCCGCGTACAAGCAGAAGCCGCGAGCCAGACCGCTGCCGGAGGCGAGCTCTTTCGCGTTGAAGACGCTGATCAATCCCAGCGCGACGATCGACAGCACTACGTAGCCGCCGTAGACCCAGTACATCTGGCGGTGCAGCTTCGAGAGCGATTTGAATTCCTCCTTCCAGTTGAGCCGCAGCGGCACCAGCGACGAGGCAATGAGGACCGACATTTGGCCGAGGCCGGCGAGAAAAATGAGATCGGCGAGATGCGTTTTCATGGAAAGGGTTCCATCGATGATTGTTGTGTTCCACCATAAAAACCGTCATCGACTCTCATCCTTAACCGTTTCGTCCCGCTTTTATATGGCCTTAAGCGCCATGAGAAACGGAATGATGATTCTCACTACGAACGGGCGATGAAACAGCAGGCCGACCGGGACGATCAGCACGACGGCGGCGAAGAGGTGTCCGCGCAGACCGCGGCCAAGGCCGATTCGGCGACCCATCCGCGAGCGTTCGATGAACATGGCAGCCGCTTGCAGCAAGAAAAAGAGGGTCGGCCCGCCGAAGCCGCCGTTTGCGGGAAACGAAATGACGGCATCGTGAACGAGTCCGCTGAAGAGAAATCCGAACGCCAGTCCCCAGCGCGGGCCGACCTTCGCCGTCAGCGGACGGAACAGAAACCGGTGCGTCAGATCGCGAAACGCCCGGTTCCACCGCCGGCTCCAGAACTCGCTCACGCTGACCGAGACGATCGGCCAGTCCATTAACGGCGGAGCATTCACACCGCGCGATCGCCAGTGGCACGAGAGCAGATGGAACATGCCGAAGTGCAGCAGCATCACAATCCCGACGAGACCGATCCAACCGACGAGGTAGGGAAAGTCTATAGGTATCAGTCGAGCGAGTCCCCAGACGAGTCCGACGCCGAAGAGAAGTTTCAATGCGGCGAACATCCATTCGCCGACGGTCGGCGTTGCAATATTCTCGCGAGGCGGTTGCAAAAAAGCGACGGCGTCGAGACCGGGCCACGCGAGCAGATAGCCGACGTGCATCGAAACCGGTAGGGCCGTCGTGGGCGTCCGTCGCCACGTCAGCCATTTGCAGCCGCTGTAAATGGCGAACGACAGCGTCCACATGAATGCCCACCGCGGCCACGCGGCCGGAAAGGCGACAACGGTGAGCGCTGTTAGGAGAATCACGGGGATCCAGCCGCGGTGCCAGGGGATGTGTGAGGTGCGATGACTCGACACATTGCGATCAGCTCGATCCATAGCCGGTCCCGCGATTTTATCCGTCGCCATTCTTAAGAAATCCTAACATAACCTCTGTGCCTCACGATTTATTGCAAACGTTCAGGCGGTTTTGAGAAGCACAACCGGTTATGTTAGAGTCTCTAAGGCATCAGAACCGCTACCGCGGTTTCGCCAGCGTCACCTGCAGCGTGAGTTCTTCGTTCTTGCGTTTCACGACCACGTCGACGACGTCTCCCGCCGAGAATTTTCTGAGAGCCAGGTCGAAATCGTCGAGGCCGGTGATGCGGTGCGGGCCGAGTTTCACGATCAGGTCGCCCGGCTCGATGCCGGCATTGGCGGCAGGGCTGTTGGGAGCGGTGCCCGAGATCGCATAACCCGGCTCTTCGTTGCCGAAGTCGGGAATGCTGCCGAAATACGGGCGGTTGCCGCTGCGGCCGAGCGTCACCGGCGTCTGCACTTCGACGTAATCGGGGCGTTCGCTGGTGTTCGCCGTCTCGACGATCAGTTCTTCGAGCACGTTGGCGACGCGGTTCATATCGGCGAGGTTGATCTTCTCCCAGTCGTCGCTCGGGCGATGATAATCGGTGTGCGTCCCGGTGAAGAAATGCAGCACGGGGATTTTCTTGGCGTAGAACGACGAATGGTCGCTCGGCCCGAATCCCTCCGGTTTCTTGGTCACGTTGAGACTGTACTTCTCGGCGAGGCCGCTGATCGCGCCGTCCCAGCGTTTCGAAGTTCCCGTGCCGAAAATCTGCATCTTGTCGTCCGTCATGCGGCCGACCATGTCCATGTTGAACATGGCGACGGTGTTTTCGAGGGGAAAGATCGGTTCCTTCGTGTAACGGGCCGAGCCGATTAAGCCCCGTTCTTCGGCGGTGAAGGCGATAAACACCAGCCGGCGAGGAAGTTTTTCGTTGCAGGCGGCAAAGCGGCGGGCGAGTTCTAAGAGGGCGACCGTCCCCGATGCGTTGTCGTCGGCGCCGTTGTGGATCTCGTTCGATCCCGGCGTGAGCGAACCTTCGCCGCCGCGGCCGAGATGGTCGTAATGGGCACCGATCACGATCGTTTCATCGGCCAGCGGGCCTTCCCCTTCGAGCACGGCGATCACGTTCTTTACCTCCGCGACGACGCGATTGATCGATGTGGTTCCTGCAATAGTCACGCCCTCGAGCACGGCGCTCTGAGGCTTGAGATCCCGGTCGATCGCCGCTTCGAGTTCTTCGAGCGACTTGTTCAGCGACGGCTTGAGCATCTGATCGCAAAGTTGTTGAGAGATGTGAAAGACCGGGATCTGCTCGGCATTGCCGATGCCGGCATAGCCGAATTCCATCAGCGCGTCGTGATTGACCGTTTTCTGCTTTTCGGTCTGAAACGTCGTGACAGATTCGGTCAGTTTCCGGCGAGCCGCGGCGAAGTCATCGGTGTTCTGCGGGTCGGCGGCCTCGAAAGCGGTCGCGGCCTCGACGACGGCATAGGCCAATGCATCGAGTTCTTTCTGTCGTTCTTTTTCCGCCGTGTGAATCATATGCGGATCGTTGACGAACAGCACCGCCACCGCGCCGGCGGCCGCGGCGTTATTCATCTTCGAGCGGAGATCGGCATACAGGCCGAAGCCGGTGTGCGGGTCGGAATGCGTGTCGCTTTGCCGCGGATTGCGCCGCAAGATAATGGCGATTTTGCCCTTGAGATCGACACCGGCGAAGTCGTCGTACTGCAGGTCTTCGGCCTGGATGCCGTATCCGCAGAAGGCAGCGCCGCCGGAGAACGAGCCGCTGCCGCCGAACGAACAGGTGCGGAAGCCGGCGTCGTATGACGGTTCGAGTTTTTTCTCTTCGGGCAATGATATGGCGAGCGTATTCGTTCCGCCGAGGGTCGCGCCGGTGGTGTAATCGAATTCCTGAAAGGCGTCTCCGTCTGCTTTGGAGACGTCGAGCCCGAGCTTGTCGAACGTCGACTGCAAATAATCGGCGGCGAGATTGATCCCGTTGGTTCCCAGTCCCCGGCCTTCGAGTTCATCGGAGGCGAGATACTGAATATCCGCCTTCATGCGAGCGATGCGGTCTTCGGTCGAGGAGTTGTCGTTGGCGAGTGTGAAGGCGCATGCCAGAAGAGAGGCGATGAGAAACAAACCGAAAGTCGGATAGTGTTGAGAGAATTGTCGAGATTTCATTGGTCGTATTGCCCTCTTGTCGATTGTATGTCGCAGGGGTACAGAATGCGGGAGTGCGAAACATTCGTGAATTGTACGCAACGATGGGCGGAGAAGCCAACGTCGGAAAGCGTTCGCCGGTAAAGTCGATTAGATGTAATGTGTATTTCGGCTGAGTGCCACCCGGCGGGAGAGGGCGTGGGGGTCTGAATTGTCATCGGGCTTTCTTTCTGCGATACTGCGCCGGGACGTCATGGGGGCGTTCTCACGGGCCGCGTGCGGACCATTCACGATAAATCACCTCCGGGAAGTCGATCACCATAATGCAGCATCAGGAACTGAATACTTATCGGCTGACGAACGGCATGACGCTGGTCGTCGAGACGATGAGAAACGTGCAATCGGCGGCGTTCACGCTGCTGTTGCCGGCGGGAAGCGTGTTCGATCCGCCGGGACAAAACGGCGTCGCCTCGATCCTGGCCACCTGGCTGATGAAAGGCGCCGGGGCGCGCGGCAGTCAGGAACTGACCACCGATCTCGACAATCTCGGCGTGCAGCGCAGCGAAACGGTCGGCGTCAGCCATCTGATGCTCAACGGCGCGACGCTCAGTCACATTCTAAGACCGACGCTCGAAATCTACGCCGACGTCGTCCGCGCACCGCATCTGGCCGAAGAGCAGTTCGAATCGTCGATGGCGTATGTCGAGCAGATGCTGGGGTCGATTGAAGACGAGCCGCGTCAGAAGGTGATGCAGGAACTCCGCCGCCGCACGTTTAAACGTCCGTGGGGACTTCCGCCGGAAGGATCGCTCGACGACTTGCCGCGCATCGAACCGCTGGACGTGCAACAGAATTGGGGCAACTGCTTCAGGCCGCAAGAGACGATCCTCGGCATCGCCGGAAACGTCGAATTCGAAGACGTCAAGTCCTGGGTCGAAGAACTGTTCGGCGACTGGGACAACCCTCGCAGCGGTGAATTCGAAGAACTCGACGGCGGCCCGCCGTTCGATCATCTCATGCAGGAATCGACGCAGACGCAAATCGGGATCGCTTACCCCAGCGTGCCGTACCGGCACCCCGATTATTACGCCGCCTGGGCGGCGGTCGGCGTGCTGAGCGGCGGCATGAGTTCACGGCTGTTTACCGAAGTCCGCGAAAAGCGGGGCTTGTGTTATTCGGTGTATGCGTCGCTCAACAGCCTGCCCCACGACGGACGCGTCGTCTGCTACGCGGGCACCACGAACGAGCGGGCGCAGGAAACGCTCGACGTCACGCTGCAGGTGATTCGCGATTTAGAGAACGGCATCGCCGACGACGAACTCGACCGCTGCAAAGCGCGGGCGAAAAGTTCGCTGATCATGCAGCAGGAATCGTCAATGGCCCGGTCGTCGAGCGTGGCCCGCGACTGGTTTTATCTGGGCGAAGTGCAAACGCTCGATGAGATTCACCGGAAAATCGATGCACTGACGCCCCAAACCGTGCTCGACCACGTGCATCAATTCCCCGCCCGCGAATTCACCATTCTGACGATCGGCCCCGAGATGCTGGAGATTCCGAATGATCTTTAATAAGACCCAACTCGATAACGGTCTGGAGATCATTGCGGAGATCAATCCCAGTGTTCACAGCGTGGCCGTCGGTTTTTTCGTCAAGACCGGTTCGCGGGACGAGTCGCTCGACGTCTCGGGCGTCAGCCATTTCCTCGAACATATGATGTTCAAGGGAACGGAAGAGTTCACCGCAGAAGATGTCAACCGTATCTTCGACGAAGTCGGCGCGAACTATAACGCGGCGACCGGCGAAGAGACGACCTTTTATTACGCCGCCGTGCTGCCGGAATACTGGCGGCGGACCGCCGGGCTGCTCGCCAGCATCTTGTATCCGTCGCTGCGGACCGAAGATTTCGATATGGAAAAGCAGGTGATTCTCGAAGAGATCGGCATGTACGAGGATCAGCCGTCGTTCGTGTTGTACGACAAGCTGATGCAGTCGCATTTCTCGGGACATCCGCTGGGACAAAGCATTCTCGGTTCGAGCGAATCGGTGCGGGCGCTGACCGCCGACCAGATGCGGCAGTATCACCGCGATCATTACCGCGCGGGAAACATCGTGCTCGCCGTCGCGGGAAATACGACGTGGAACGAAATCGAAGATTTCGCCGTCGCCGGTTGCAGTCACTGGCCGGCGGGAAAAACGCCGCGGCCTGCGATCGTGCCGCGGCCGCCGGCCGCGAGAGAACTGCTCGTGCGCGAATCGGCGTATCAAGAGCAACTCATGCTGATGACGCCCGCGCCCGCGGCGAACAGTCCGCTGCGGTTCGCCGCTGAACTGCTGACGGTGATCGTGGGAGACGATTCGGGAAGCCGCTTTTATTGGAAGCTCGTCGATTCGGGCCTGGCCGAAGTCGCCGAGCTTTCGTTTCAGGATTACGAAGACTGCGGCGGGTTCATGACGTATCTCACGTGTGATCCGGAACAAGTCGGGACGAATCTCGACCACATCCGCGAGATTTTTGACGACGTCAACAGACATGCGGTGACGGCGGACGAACTCAGCCGGGCGAAGAATAAAACGGCGGCGCGCATCGTCCTCCGTAGCGAACGCCCGATGGAACGGTTGTCGTCCCTCGGAGGGAACTGGATCCACCGCAACGAATACCGCAGCGTCACCGACGATCTCCAAGACATCGAAGGAGTCACGCTCGAACAAATCCGCGAAGTCATCGACCGCTACCCGCTCACATCCTGGACCACAACCGCCATCGGCCCGCTAAAGCAGTGGTAAATAGTAGTGTAGAGTGAGTCGAGCGGCACATGGCCGCGCTGACCCACCGGGGGTGAGAATGACTAATGTCTAATGACGAATGTCTAAGGAAATCCCAATTCCCAATGACTAATTTTGAAACGGAATTATGCACTTAACAAAGCACGACCAGATCGCCGAAAATCGACTCGATCGGCTGACCCGCTCACTTCCCGCCCTTCCGCTTTCGTTTCTTCTCCGGCTTCACTTTCTTCGGCGGGGGCGTGTTCAGGGCGCGGCGTAACGCCTCTTCGGGGGTGAGGTTTGATTTGATGGGTCGATCAGACTTGCCATTCATTCGATTTTCCTATCGGAATTATATACTTGACAAACCCATGAATTGACCGGATCGACCGCCGCGAAACGACCAAACCCGCCTCACTTGGCGGGTTTCTTTTTTGGCTTCGGTGGCGCGGGCGAGGGTTTCACTTCAAGTAAGCCTTTGATTGCAATATCAAAAGGCAGCGGAATACAGACTGGTGGATTGTGTGTCTTTGGCCTTGATTTTTTCATATCACCTTCCGTTATTGCGATCACGCTCCACGCCATCCACACGACATCAACGCTATGTCTGGAAGAAAAACGACGCAACTAACAAAATTATAACCACTTATTGCAAAAACACTTACGAAGCAATGGCAGGCATAAACAAAAGGTACGACTTACGGACATCTTGCAAATGTAAAAAATGCTAGCAATAATGGCGAAACGTTTTGAGTGGATGTTAATGGTTGTAATGATTGGAGTGGATATGTCGGATCACATTCAGAAAACCGTAGATGAAGTGCGAGTTCAAATTGATCAGTTGACGAAAGACCTTGCCCACAAAAAGCGGATGGTAAATGACCTGCTCGCACTTGCGGGCCAACCTCCGTGTTATGTGGATATCGAATCTTCGTCGCATACATCCTCTTCGATTCGGCCTGATCAATTCTATGGTCAGCCACTTGCCAAGGTGGCTCGCAAGATCCTTGAAATCAATCACAGGGCAATGGCCGTAAGCGCGATTTACGATGCGATGGTCACCGGTGGTTACGATTTCAATACGGCTACTGCGGAAAATGCTAAGCGAGCCCTTCGAATTTCGCTTTCAAAAAATACATCGACTTTCCATAAACTTCCGAACGCAACGGTAGGGCTTCTGGAATGGTATCCGAACATAAAAGCGAGCGGCAAGAGCAAGCCTGACGATAATCGCGAAAACGGAAACGAATCAGATGATGTTGAAGTGACTGAGTTTCACGAAGACATGAGCAGGGATGAAGAGAGCATTGCAGAAGAGGCAAAAGCCGTGAAAGGCTAAAATTAAAGTGGGATGGATGCGGTGGAACGCATCCATCCCTGGTTGAACCCACACGTTTTGGTTTTGGTTGTAGGAGTGTCCCATGTACGGAAACACTTGGGCGGGTTCGTTTTTTATTCTACCGCGAAGCCCACCACGAATCAACAGAAAACGCTACACACATCCTCAGAATTAGGGGATTTTGTGTGTAGCGTTTTCGTTTTTTTGCGGCGATGGCGAAAGAGCAGACGCGCCAGCTTTGGACGCTGGTGGGATACCGATTGACCCCGGACCCGTGCGGGTGCAACCCCCGCTCGCCGCATAATTGACCACCGGCTAACGGAGTCAGCCGACAGTCAGCCAGGATTTACCCCAGCCGTCACACGCATTGGGTATCTGGTTTTAAGTGGCTCGAATTCTGGAGATTCGTCAACATGAAGAAAAAGAAACTTCATCGTGACGGGTATAAGCTGATCTTCAGACCTTTTATCCGAAAACCTGACGGTACGATCGTCTGGGCAAAATCGTTCGGCATTCGTGCCTTTCCGATTTGGGTAAAGGTCTGAGACTTTAGCTTACCCTGCCCCGTTCTGTAATACCAGTTTCGGGGCAGGGGTTTTGTATTCTATCGATCGGTTGGTTCGCGGTACATGAGCCGCTTCCCTTCCGCCCGTCGAATCGCCTCATTCCGTCGCACGGCATCGCTCACCTTGCGGTATTCCCAACGGAAGCCGAATTCGTCGCAATATCGGTGCAGATGTTTCTTCGACAGTTGATGAAACACGCCGTAATGACCACGCTTGATGAGGCAGAAAAACGATTCGACGGTGTTGGTATTGATCGGCAGTCCGCTTTCCGGATGGATTCTAGCGTATTCTTTCGCGGAATGATTCACGGTTTCATGACCCCCTTCGAAATGTTTGCCGATGCCTCGATACGACGACCAATCGTCCGTCAGAATGATTGACTGAGGCGAGACGTTTTTCAGAATCTCGCCGTGGAGCGTTTTCTTGTTCACCCGCTCGATCGGCTTCACACGAATACCGCCGTCGCGAGCAACCAAGGCCATGACAGGCGTTTTCTTGTTTGCGCCACGTCCCCGTTTCCCGCCCTTGGTTTTTCCGCCGACGTAGGTTTCATCGGCTTCAACGGCCCCCTTCAACTGCTCTTGCGATTCGTCGCCAGCCATCGCGTGTCGAATCCGGTGGCACATGAACCACGCCGTCCGGTAACTGCCGAGTTCCAATTCACGCTGCAACTGCAAAGCCGAGATTCCTTTTTTGCTGCTGCACATCAGATGAAACGCGAGTACCCATTTCTGCAAGGGAATCTTGCTCGATTCCATCACGCTGCCGACAGTCACGGTGAATTGTTCGCGACAATCGTTACACTGAAGCACTCCCGCGCGATGAGCTTCGCCCTGCAACCGAGTGCAGTTTTCCGATTTGCAATGCGGGCAAACCGGTTTATTCGGCCATCGGATATTTTCGAGATATCCACGGGCTTCATCATCGGTCAATCTGGCGGCTTCAAGCAAATTCATGGTCATCCCTTTCGTGTTTCGTATGTATATATCTTATTTACAATGCCGGATAATGTCAATCAGATATTGACACGAAAGGGGGAATTTCCTAAGATTTCTGACATGGGAAAAACGCGCGTCGACGATCCGGCAATGGGGAGGGTCAGGGATCGTTTCGAGAAGTCCGGCATGACCCAACAGGAATTAGGCGAGCGAATGGGGTATCCTCCCCGCTCAGCCCGTCAAGCTGTTTCGCAATTCCTGAGAAGTGGCGATCCGCAGATTAGCATGTTGCGTCGCTTTGCCGATGCTGTAGGGGTATCGTTGAAGAAACTGATCTGTGGATGACACCGGATGAAAGTGAAGGTTCACGGGCATGTCGGATGCAAAAAACACGCTGTATTATGGTGACAATCTCGACATCCTCAGGCGTTATATCGCCGATGAATCGGTCGATTTGGTCTATCTCGATCCGCCATTCAAGAGCGATCAGAATTACAACGTCCTATTCGCCGAACAGGACGGAAGCCGTTCAGCGGCTCAGGTTCAGGCGTTCGAGGATACGTGGCGATGGGATGAGTCTGCAGCTCAGGCTTGGCAGGAAACGGTCGAAATGGGCGGGAAAGTTTCCGATGCCTTGCGAGCGTTCCGCATGTTCTTGGGCGATAGCGACATGCTGGCCTATTTGTCGATGATGGCCCCGCGATTGGTCGAATTGCGGCGTGTGCTGAAGGTGACTGGCAGTATTTATCTTCACTGTGACCCGACGGCGAGCCATTATCTCAAGATGCTACTTGATTCCGTATTCGGTCCCAAAAATTTCCGAAATGAAATTACCTGGAAGCGGAGAGTTGGGTTTAGCAGTGCCGTACACGAATCGAACCGCTTTGGCATTTGTACGGACATAATCCTATTCTACGCGGCATCGGATGAAGCAAAATTTCACCCACAGTACAATCTCGACTCTCCAGAATATCAGCAGTACATCAAAGAGCGGTTCACGATGGTCGAGGCCGTTAGCGGTCGGCAGTTTCAGGCGACGAGCCTCGTGAATCCCGCATATCGGCCAAATTTGATTTATGATTACAAGGGTTACAAATCTCCGCCAAATGGGTGGATGATTACGAAAGAGAAAATGGAACAATGGGATGCTGACGGAAAGCTGCACTTTCCGCCGGATAAAAACAAGAGGATTCGCCGTAAAAGTTTTGCGGACGAACTTCGCGGAATGCCCATTCAAAACCTTTGGGTTGACGTACCAGAAATTAACGCAAGGGCAGCGGAACGACTTGGATACCCCACACAAAAACCAGAGGCTTTGCTAGAACGCATTATTCTGGCGTCAAGCAATGAGGGCGATACGGTTCTTGATCCGTTCTGCGGTTGCGGCACAACGATTTCAACAGCACAGAGACTGAATCGCCAATGGATCGGAATCGATGTTACATCGCTCGCGATTTCACTCATCAAGAATCGCTTGCGGGACGCATTCGGCGAAAGTGTTAAGTACGATGTGATCGGCGAACCTGTCGACTTGGCGGGTGCGATCGCATTGGCGGAACAGGACAAGTATCAATTCCAATGGTGGGCATTAGGCTTGGTCGAAGCTCGCCCAGTTGAACAGAAAAAGGGGGCGGACCGTGGCATTGACGGTCGTATCGTTTTTCACGATGACGCCGAATCATCGAAAACGAAACAAATTATCATTTCTGTGAAGGGCGGAAATACTAACGTGAAAGATATTCGCGAGCTAACTGCCGTCGTGGACCGCGAACAGGCTCAAATCGGCGTCTTGATAACTCTGCACCAGCCGACGCGACCAATGACACAAGAGGCGGCGGGGGCAGGATTCTACGAATCGCCGTGGGATGGAAAACGACGTCAGAAAATCCAAGTGCTGACGATTGAAGATTTGCTAAGCGGGAAAACGATCGATATGCCTCCGCGAGTTGATATCAGGACGTTCAAGCGGGCACCGAAAGCAAAGAAAAAAGCGGCGGACCGGCAACAGGGGCTTGGATTTCAGGACTGACGTTCAGGTTTTACCGTGCTTTGTTAAGTGCATAATTCCGTTTTGAAATAGCGGCTCGCCCGATATTCCCCGTTGGGAATTAGGAATTGGGAGTTCCTTAGTCATTAGGCCTTCGTCATTAGTCATTCACCGCCCCGGTGGCCCCGCTCGACCCACCCTTCTACGCTACGATCCCGCCGCCATGCGAACAGTCGCGAACGGTTGCAGCCGAATCCAATACCAGCATTCGTTCGCCGTCTGATGAATGTAAAACTCGCGAGCCGGGAGATTCGCCGGAATGTGCTCGCGCATCAGCCATTCTCTCGTGACGACAACGGTCGCTGTGGTTCCGGCATCATTCACCACACGATAGCTGCCGATCGACAGGTCGCCGGGGATTGCCACCGACGGGACGATGAATTGCGTCGACGTGACAGCCGCCGGACGGACGGGAGCGGGGAACCGCTTTACCGGCGCGACCTGCCCGTCGACGCCGATTCGCTTCACCGGGAATCGCGGATGTGAACCGCCGATGACGTAAATCTCGCCGCGATGGCGTGCCGCGTATTCCTGACGCACGGCCGGTTGATCGGAAGACCAGATTCCGACGAACAGCATCATGACCAATATCAGCACCGTTACTCGTCCATAAATCATGAATTCGTCCCTATCGCACCCGATTCGCCGATCTGTAGCTGTCGCGTCTCTGAAATTGAGGCGTTTTCCTGTGCCCTAACAGCAATATCGGAGATTTTCCGATTTCGGCTGCGTCCGATCGTGCCGCGTTTCTCTTAAAGCGGGGCCTCTAGGTAGCCGGTTCCGGTTGTGACGATTGAACGATCGGCTGGATCGCGTTCTGTGATTCGGATATAGTGTTTACCTTAATCATTTGGGTTTAGGCATTCGTCATTGACCTGCATGGCGGGCTAGTGCGGCGTTCCGTCGCTCGACGCCGCCCACGGTTGCTTGAGAACGATAAAAATCGCTCCGGAGGGCAAATGGCAATTCTAGTCACCGGTGGCGCGGGCTACATCGGCTCGCATGTGACGCGGCAACTGATCGAACAGGGCCGCGAGGTCGTCGTCGTCGACAACCTGCATCGCGGACACCGCTGCGCCGTCCCTCCACAAGCCGATTTCTACGAACTTGCCCTGGCAGAAACCGAGCAATTGGCCGAACTGATGACACGTCACGACATCGACGCAGTGATGCACTTCGCCGCACTGGCGTACATCGCCGAGTCGGTCGCTGAGCCTTTGCGGTATTACGAGAACAACGTCTCGGGGGCGATCAGCCTGCTGAAAGCGATGCAACATGCGAACGTCGGCAAGATCATTTTCAGTTCGTCCTGTGCCACGTATGGCATTCCCGAGAGACTGCCACTTACCGAGGAGATGCCGCAAACGCCGATCAATCCGTACGGTTGGAGCAAGCTCTTCTTCGAGCGGATCCTCAGCGATTATCGGCACGTGCATCCCGAGTTTGCGTACACATTTCTGCGGTATTTCAACGTCGCCGGCTGTTCGACGGACGGCAGGCTCGGGGAAGATCACGATCCGGAGACGCATCTCATTCCCATCCTGCTGCAAGTCGCATTGGGCCAACGCACGCACGTGACGGTCAACGGCACCGACTATCCCACGCCCGACGGCACCTGCGTGCGCGATTACATTCACGTCGAAGACCTTGCCGCCGCGCATATTCTTGCTCTCCACGCGCTGCAGCCCGGTGACCGCTGTGCCTACAACCTCGGCAACGGCCAGGGGTTTTCGGTGAAACAAATCATCGCCGCGGTCGAAGCAGTCACGGGCTGTCCCATTCGCATTGAATACGGCGAGCGCCGCCCCGGCGATCCGCCGGCACTCTATGCCAGCGCGGACCGCATCCGCCGGGAACTGGGTTGGGAACCGCGCTACACCGAGATCGGCGCTATCATTCAAACGGCGTGGGATTGGTTTCGGCAACATCCGCACGGTTATGCCGAGTGATAAACCGCGTCGCTCGGCTTCGAGACGGAACGGGACGATGCTTCACCCCTAAACGCGGGCAGACGCACCGTAAAGCAGGTGCCGGTTTCGGCCGAACTGCGGCAGGTAATCGTTCCATTGTGAGCCGAAACGACCGCCTGACAGATGCTCAACCCCAGCCCCGTCCCCACGATTTCCTGGCCTCGCGCTCGCGACCGCTCGGCCCGATAAAACCGATCGAAAATGTGCGGCAGATCTTCCGGAGCAATCCCGATGCCATTGTCCTGCACGTCGAGTTGCACCATGCCGGACTGTGAATCGGCGGCGAGCGTAACAGTCACGGTTCCACCCGACGGCGTATATTTGATGGCGTTATCGATCAGGTTGTTCACCAGTTGTCTCAAGTGGCCGCGAATTCCGGGAACGGTCAATGGCTTTGGGATGTGAGCCTCCAGCGTGATGTCTCGCGTTTCGGCCACGCCGACGAACATGTCGACCGCCTTTTGCACGACTTCGTGAAACGCCACCGCGTCGAAATCGCTTTTGATTTTTTCTGCTTCGGACTCCGAGATCAACAAGAGCTGATTGACGAGCGTTTCCAGAGCCGAACCCTCGTCGATGATGTCGATCAGCAGTTCCTGATATTCCTCGCTCGAACGATTGCTGTTGAGGGCCACCTCGACCGAACTCCGTATCGCCGCCAGCGGGGTCCGCAATTCGTGGGCGGCATTGGCAAGAAAATCGCGTTTCTGTTCGAGATAAGTCGCGATACGATCCAACAGGCCGTTGACCGTTTTCGCCAGTTGATCGAGTTCATCGCCAGTGCCGCGAATGGGCAATCGTTCGTTGAGATGACTGGGGCGAAGTCGGGCGGCGGTTTGAATGATGTCGCCGATCGAGCGAACCGTTCGCCCCGCGAGCAGATACCCGCTGAGCGGGGCGAGAATCAGCACGAACCCGGCGGCCAATAATACGAATCGATCGATGATGGCCAAGTCTTCCCCAAGAAACGTGAGCGACGATCCCACGCGAATGGCCCCGACCTGGTGATATTGCGACGTCAATCGGCGAAAGACGAGGCGATAGTTTTGAAAGGTCGACGGAGCCTGCGAATCGACCGGAGGAACGGGAAACGTGGCCTCGGGCGTGGCGACGCTGGTCCAGAACACCTCGCCATTGGCGGAGAGCAAATCGACGAACCAGCCGTGATGCCGGTGCACAACCGCCTTGCGATTGAGTTCGGCGGTGTAGTTATCAAACTCGTCGGGAGAGAGCTCCTTCAGCGTCAGCGAAATTTCCTGGGCGTCTTCGATGAGCAGTTGATCCATTTCGTGCAGCAGAGCCCAGCGCACCCCCTGTTGCAGACCGACCAACGTCACCAATGCCGTCAAAATCACCGCCCCGGCATTCCAGATCGCAAGTCGAACTCTCAGAGTCTTCCAGAAATTTTTCAAAAGTGCACTCTCGCCATTTTTAATTCGAGGTGACGAACTCTGAAATAAGAATTGATCCCTTTCATCATAAGGACTGAGGTTCAAGATTGACATATCGGCTCACGCGATCCTCATCACCTCCTCATCACCTCCTCATCACCTCCTCATCACCTCCTCGCGACCGCGACCGTCCCGGATGACATTACTATCGGATCAAAAGTACACATATATACATATATTTTAATATTCTCCCGGATAATTTCTTTAGCAATGTCTATCTTTCCTAAGTAGAACGGATAGATTGGAGTGACTCCTGCTCGCCGTCTTCCAAAATATCTTTGTCAATAGAGATGCCGGCTAGTTTCTTAACAAACCTCAACTGCGGATCGCAACAATGAATTCGTCATTCACAAAATGCTTGAAATCCAGTCGATTTGCCGCGATGGGCACTCTGTTAATGATTATTGGCTCAAGTACATCAGACGCCGGAATGATCATCCACTCGGGCGACCTGCTCACGGTGTCGACCGACAATAAATTGCGGAGCTACTCGCTTGCCGGAACCGGAACGCTTGTGCAAACGCTGCAGATCACCGGGCTGGGCTTGGAGCTGACACCCACCGGAACCGCTCAAGGCGTGAGTGTCCTCAATAGCCAACTCTTTATTGGTTTGGTCAGCACGAACGCCTCATTCACGCCGAAGATCGTGGAGGTTGATCCCGAAACGGGTGCCGCGATCAATATATTCGATACGGCGACACCGCAAATCACGGCTCTCGGCGACGACGGCACCAATCTTCTGCTGTTGGATTCCGTCAACACGTGGGATGTGTACACTTACACCACAGGTGGCAATTTCGTGAGCGAGGTCGCCATGACAAGGCATACGCTATCGAATTTTCAAATGGAAGGGATCGATGGTGATGGATCTTCAATCTTTATGTCCGCAAACCTTGGGTATCAGCCAATTCAAATCAATGACACGGCAGGGAACCTTCTGAGCTTCTTTAACACGAATGTGCCGACAGACTCCATTCGCGGTTTGGCGTACGACCCTAACGATGCTACGCTTTGGGTCGCCAGCGGTGGCAACTTTCATCAATTCAGCCAAGCGGGAGTTGCATTGTCCACTGTAACTCCGGGACTGGGAAGTTCCAGCGTCACCGGTCTCGAGGTCATCAGCCCTTCTCAACAAGTGGTCCCCGAACCCGGCACGCTGGCTTCCCTGCTCAGCCTCGTTTTATTTGGTACGGGTGCAGTGTTCGTTCGCAATCGGCGGGCGAAGCAAATCTCTTGAATCTTGCGAGTTTGGGACAACAGAATGTTTCCCGATCGAGTCAGAACTTGACTCACCCGGCGCGCAGCACGTATCCCCGCCCGCGGACCGTGTGCAGCAGCGGCGTGTCGAAGTCGCGGTCGATCTTGCCGCGCAGCCGGTTGATGTGCACCTCGATCACGTTCGTCACCCCTTCCCAGTTCGCTTCCCACAGGTGCTCGCAGAGCATGCGGCGGGTGACGACCTCGCCGGCGTGCCGCATCAGAAATTCGAGCAGGCTGAATTCGGTCGGAGTCAGCACGATCTCTTTGTTATCGCGCGAAACCTTGCGCGTCGAGAGATCGAGTTCCAGCGGACCGATGGCTAACGACTGCGAGCCGAGTTTGCGCGTCCGCCGGGTAATCGCCGTCAGCCGGGCCAGCAGTTCGGGAAACGCGAACGGTTTGATGAGGTAATCGTCGGCGCCAAAGTTGAGGCCCTTCACGCGCTCTTCGACCGAGCCGAGCGCCGTGAGCACGAGCACGGGAGTCTGGATGCCGTGCTGGCGAATCGCGTGCAAGACTTCAAGTCCCGAAAGGTCGGGCAGCATCAGGTCGAGCACGATGGCGTCCGATTTTTGCGACAGGGCGTGTTCGAGCCCGACCTGACCGCTCCGAACGCGAACGCAGGCGTGGCCCGCTTCTTCCAGTCCCCGTAACAGTGCCTTGCCCAGGACGTCGTCGTCTTCAATGACAAGGACGTTGAGCAAGCAGTTGCGATTTGAATCAGCCGACGCGTCCATAGCTCTCCGATTGTTACGCAGGAATCGTCTCGGTCCTCGATCCAGCCATATCACGAGTCCGGCCGCGTCACGACCGGCGGTTGAGGCTTTGCCCGTCCTCTTGGTGTTATTGTCGGAAAGTGTAACCGCCCGCCAGTCCCGGGCGAGTACCTTGCAGGATTGTAATCAAACGCCCTATGCCCAGCGTCCGATTGCTTCTTATAAATGATGAAAGACGCAACTCGATGATGAGAGACAAAACGACGATGGCTGACAAAGCCGCTTAACCCCGATTGCACCCGCCTCGACCGAACAAACCTCCCGCACACACCTAACATAAAAAGCGACCCCCACGAGTGCAAGACGCTCCTTCCCCGGAAATGCACAGCTCCAGTTCGAGTCACGATACGTCTCGGCTTGAGCATCTGCAACATATGATCGACCATGCCGCCCATCTGTTGCCGTCACAGGGACCGATTACGGTGTTCGTTCATCATAACACGCTGCACGCTTTTGAGGATCTTCCCTTCGAACAGGCGCTGCAAAAAGGGCTGGAGTTGTACCAGTGCGAACCGTACCTGTCCGAAGAGCGATACCGCGAGGAGTTTCATCGCGGCCGCATTCAACCTGCGGACATTTCCGCGGCGCTGCTGGACGATCTGGACGACGGAGCCGACGAGCTGATCGGCTTTATGGGAACGCGGTTTCATCTCCGCATGGCGATGCTGGAGCATCCATTGTACATCGGAAGGGATGAAGAGCTGCGCTGGCTGATCACCGAGACCGACGCGCTGGCGCACTTCCGCGAAGAAGCCCCCGCCGAAACGAGAATTCAAACGATCGATCAGACGCGCCAGTGGGTCTTGCGCGTGCTCGAGAACGACGGGACGAACGGCGACACGCGCGAGCATCAGTTGGTTTCTCATCTGCTCGATCAGTTCCCCCGGGGACGCATCGAAACGTGGAGCAACGCCACTTGGGAAGCGTTTACGCTCCGTCTCTTGTGGCGAATCTGCCACAACGGCGCGCACGGCGTCAAGCGTTTTCCGGCGCCGCTTCCACCGGTCGTCCGCCATCGCGACCTGTTGAAACAGGCGACGGGACGCGACAGCGATTCGCTGATCGACGAGGTGTTGATTCGCTTCAGCGCCGCGTTTCTCGATCAGGGGTTTGCCCATTCGACGTTGCCTTGCCGCGACGAGGGCTTTTTCGCGTCGTTCCGCAAGCTGCACGAACGCTCGCGCCCCCAAAAAAGCTGGCTGAAGGAGCTGCCCGAAGAATTGCGCCGCATCGGCGAGTTGCGGTCGTCCCCCCTGGAATCGATCGACGAATCGCTTTCGATGCTCGGCGTGCCGCCCGCAGAACAGCTTGCGTATCTCACGCATACGCTGTTGGCGCTTCGCGGATGGGCGGGGATGATCTGGCAGATGGAAACCAACGCCGAGTGGACCATTCACCCCGCGCCGTCCGGAACGTTGAACGAATTTCTCGCCGTGCGGCTGATTCTCGAGCGGCTGGCGATCCGGCATATTTACGACGGAGAGTTCGGCAAAGAGGCTCGGCTCGATGAGATGCGCGCCGACTTGCAACGTCGCCATTCACACGTTCCGCGCATCAGCATCGATCAACGAGCCTATCTGATTTTCCAACTCGCGCAGATCAGAGGCTGGAGCCCGCTCGACCTGCAGCGGCAGTCCAAGCAGGAATGGACGCGGCTAACGCAGGAAATCGAAACGTTCGACACCCTGCAGCGACGCCGCATTTTCCATCGCGCCTACGAACGGCATTACCGCAATCAGATTCTCGACGCGGTCATCGATCACGCCGGACGAACCGAATCCGGGCCCGCCGGCGCAAAGAGTTTTCAACTGGTGACGTGCATCGACGACCGCGAGGAATCGTTTCGCCGGCATCTGGAGGAAATCGATCCGCGGTGCGAGACATTCGGGGCTCCCGGTTTTTTCGCGGCGCCGATGTATTATCGCGGCGCGTCGGACGCCCATTTCCGTCCGCTGTGCCCCGTGATCATCAAGCCAAAACATTACGTGCGGGAAGACGCCGCCTATTCTCTGCGGGCCAGCAGCCGACAACGCGCCGAAACGCGCCGCATGCTCGGGACGGCATCGCATCGCTGGCATACCGGCAGCCGGTCGCTGTTGGGAGGGGTCGTGACCGCTCTGCTGGGGTCGGCGGCATCGGTTCCGCTCGTGGCGCGCATCCTGTTTCCGCGATTGACGGCGCAGTTGCGACGGATTTTCGGCAACCTGATTCAACCCCCCGCCGTGACGGAATTGCGGCTGTATCGCACCGTCGAGCCGCCCGGCTCCGACGACGAGCATCTCGGTTACACGATCGACGAGATGGTTAACAGCGTCGAACGCGTCCTCCGCGACGTCGGTCTGGTGCGCGGATTCTCCCGACTCGTGTTTCTCGTCGGTCACGGCTCCGGCAGTTTGAACAACCCCCACGAGTCGGCATACAACTGCGGGGCCTGCAGCGGGGGACGCGGGGGTCCTAATGCCCGCGCTTTCGCCCAGATGGCGAACGATCCAAGCGTGCGCGGCCTGCTGAAGAGCAGGGGATTGGAAATCCCCGCGGTGACGCATTTTGTCGGCGCGTTCCATAACACGTGTGACGAAGACGTCACGTTTTTCGATCTGGATAGTCTTCCGGTCTCGCATCGCAAACTGTTCGAGGCCGCGCGCGATGTGATCGATCAGGCGCGCGAGCGGAATGCTCACGAACGATGCCGCCGATTCGAGTCGGCCGATTTGCAATTGTCGTTTCCCGAGGCGCTCGAACACGTGGAAGCCCGCGCGGAAGACTTATCGCAGGCCCGGCCGGAATACAATCACGCCACGAATGCCCTCTGCTTCGTGGGACGGCGCGAATGGAGCCGCGGCTTATTTCTCGACCGCCGGGTCTTTCTGCAATCGTACGATCCGGCCCAGGATGACGCGGAACATTCCATTCTGGCCCGCATTCTGCAACCCGCCGTTCCGGTCTGTGCGGGAATCAGCCTCGAATATTACTTCTCGTGCGTCGACGTGCTCGGATACGGCTGCGGATCGAAACTGCCGCACAACATCACGTCGTTGCTCGGCGTGATGGAAGGGGCGGCGAGCGATCTGCGGACCGGACTGTCGCAACAGATGATCGAGATCCACGAACCGATGCGTATTCTGTTTCTCGTCGAGTCGACGCCGGAAGCGATGCTCTCCATCATGGACCGGAATGCGGAAATCGGCCGGCTGGTGCGCAACGGGTGGATTCAACTGGCGGCGTTCGACGCGAAGACGAATTCCATTCACGTTTATTCGCGCGGCCGATTCGAACCTTACGAACCAACCGCCGACAATTTGCCGCAGGCGAAATCGTCGATCGACTGGTATCGCGGTTGGCGCGACCACTTGGGATGCGCCTCGATCGTCCGCGATCCCCATGCCGATCGCCGCGATACCCAAATAACGGAAACGGTGACGGCAAACCTGATGGGAAGCCGCGGCATGCCGTCGACATTGCGGCAAGGGAGCACCCGATGAATGGAGTTTCCCTGGATGCGGTCATGAACTTTCTGGGCGTCTGCGTCGTGGTCGCGCCGTCGGTCTTGTTGAGCGTGCTCGGCTTATCGGCATTGTTCGTGCGGCCCCTTTCCGAAAAGGGCATTTCGCGATGGACCGAAGGAGCCGTCATTGTGGGGTTGTCGTCATCCGTCGGCATTCTGATGCTGATGTTGCTGACCGGAACGCGGCGCGTGCCGATTGAATTCGGCAATTGGATGATCATTCCGCAAGAACATTTTCACTTTCATCTCAAACTGGTGTTCGATCGGCTCTCGGTTCCTTTCGCGATCTTGACGTTCGTGCTCGTCGGCACGATCGGGGCCTTTGCCAACCGCTATCTGCATCGCGAACCGGGCTACGGCCGCTTCTTTGTAATGTACGCCGTGTTCTTACTCGGAATGATCCTCGCGGCGTTGGCGGGAACGATCGAAACGCTGTTCATCGGCTGGGAACTGGTGGGTCTGTCGTCCGCCTTGCTGGTCGCGTTCTTTCACGACCGTCCTTCGCCGGTGCGAAACGGGCAGCGCATCTGGTCGATTTACCGGATCACCGACGCCTCGTTTCTCGTCGCCGCGGTTGTTATGCATCACATGACGGGCGAGGGCGATTTCGCGGGAATCATGGGCACGGCGCCGTGGCCTGACGGGCAAGCGGCGTTGACGTCGTCGCAGGCGCTGCTCGTCGGCCTGTTGTTGCTGGTGGCCGCCGCGGGAAAATCGGCGTTAATTCCGTTTTCCGGCTGGTTGCCGCGAGCGATGGAAGGCCCGACTCCGTCGAGCGCGGTGTTTTACGGCGCCCTGTCGGCGCATCTGGGCGTGTTCCTGCTGCTGCGCGTCAGTCCCATTCTGAATGCCTCGCCTTTGTTGTGTGCAGCGATCGTGGTTTTGGGACTCTGTTCCGCGATACTGGCAGCGATGTGCGCCCGCGTGCAATCGGATGTGAAAAGCGCATTGGCGTATTCGTCGCTGACCCAGATCGGGATCATCACCGCCGAAATCGGACTGGGCCTGCGATATATCGCGCTGATTCACATCATCGGCCACGCCTGCTTGAGAGCGCTGCAATTGTTGCGGGCTCCCACGCTGCTGCGGGATTATCATCTGCTCGAAAACGCGATCGGATCGCACCTGACGCGGGAACCGTCGTTCTGGAGCCGCATCGTTCCTCGGGGCGTCCGGGAGCGGTTTTACCGGCTGGCTCTCGAACGGGGTTATCTCGACGATCTGCTCGATGAATTGATCGTCAATCCCTTCGTACGGATCTTCCGCTGGTGCAATGCGATGGAACGGCGCTGGACCGATTTTCTCTCGGGAACGCCCTCGAGCGAGGGGCCCGCGATATCGACTCCCTCGCCGTTGCTCGCGATTCCGGCTCCGGCGGCGGTTAGTTACGGGACGGCTGAACCCCAGCCGACGGATACCGAAGCTGATCGTGAGTCGTCGCGGCCCCTGTCGACGCCCCCCTTATCAGCCGCGCGGGAAGACACCCTATGAGCGAACTTCATCTTCCCTGGCTGGAAATGTCGGTTCTGATATCGGCCGTCGGCGCGCTGTGGATTTCGCTCCGGCCCGATCCCGATCGCGCACGCCGGAAGAGCCTGGTGATTTCGAGCATGGCACTACTGTGCGCCTTCGGCGCCTGGCAGGATTTTGGCACGTTGCATACGTTCGAAGCGCATGACCGCTGGCATCTCTTTTCCGGCGTGTTCGGCGACGACGTGTTCGTCATCGACGAATTGAGCGCGCCGCTCTTGCCTTTAGTCGCCTTGCTTCACCTGCTGACCATTCTCGCGACCCTGCGCACGAAGGTGCAGCGTTTTTCTTTCGGCATGGCCCTGGCGTCGGAGGCGATCCTGCTCTCCACGCTGAGCTGCAAACATCCGTGGATGATCATCGCGCTCTTGACGCTCGGGACGATCCCTCCTTTCTTCGAACTCCGTCAACGCCGAAAGCCGACCCGCGTCTATACGATTCACATGGCGGCGTTCGTCGCGCTCATGGTCCTCGGGCAGACGCTGTGGTCGTTCAGCGACGGCCACAACCTGCAATCGATCGTGGGCGTTTCCTGTCTGATGGGGGCCGTGCTCCTGCGCAGCGGCATCGTCCCGGTGCACTGTTGGATGACCGATCTGTTCGAACACGCGACGTTCGGCACGGCGCTGTTGTACGTCGCCTCGATGGCGGGCGCATACGCCGCCGTCAGGTTGGTATTGCCGATCGCGCCCGGCTGGGTGCTGCACGGCATCGCCATCGTGTCGCTGTTTACCGCGTTCTACGCCGCGGGCATGGCATTGGTGCAGCGAGAAGCACGGCGATTTTTCTGTTATCTCTTCTTGAGCAATTCATCGCTGGTGCTCGTCGGGCTCGAGACGGTTACGGCGATCGGTTTGACGGGCGCTTTGTGCGTCTGGATCTCGGTCGGCCTGTCGCTCGTCGGATTCGGGCTGACGCTGCGGTCCGTGGAATCCCGCATCGGACGGGTGACGTTGAACGAATATCGCGGATTGTACGCTCACATGCCGATGTTGGCGGCGTTCTTTTTGCTCACCGGACTGGCGAGCATCGGTTTTCCCGGAACGATTGGATTCGTGGGGATCGAACTGCTCGTGGAAGGGGCGGTCGAGTTTTATCCGCTCGTCGGGTCGTCGGTGGTTATCGTCACCGCTCTCAACGGACTCGCCGTTCTTCACGCCTATTTCCGCATCTTTACCGGAACGCAGCACGCCGGGACGATCGACTTGCGGATTCGGCGGCCGGAACGCATCGCCGTGTTGGTGCTGACGGCATTGATCCTCGGCGGGGGATTGTACCCGCAACCGGGGGTCGCATCGCGATATCACGCCGCGATTGAACTCGTGGCCGAACGTTCGGCCCTTTTCCCGCGCGAGTTCACGCCGACGGTTGACGATCACCAGGTAACGCACGTTTCGCCTCAACTGGAAAGCCTGTTCGTCGAACAAGAATAATTCGTCCTATCAGAAATCGAGAGTCAAATGTCCGCAACGCTTCATGATGTTCCGCGCGGCGACGCCGCGGGATTCAAGAAATATTTGAAGCAGGATCTGACGTCCGGCTTCCTTGTCTTTCTCATCGCCTTGCCGCTGTGTCTGGGCATCGCGCTGGCGAGCGGTTATCCTCCGCTGGCGGGGATTTTCGCGGCGATCATCGGTTCGATTCTGACGACCTTCATCAGCAACTCCGAATTGACGATTAAAGGACCGGCGGCCGGGTTGATCGTCATCGCCATCGGCTGCATTCAAGACTTCGGCGGCGACGGGGCGACCGGCGGCTTCACCGACCTCGACATGAACGCCTACCGGGCGGCATTGGCGGTGGGCGCGGCCGCCGCCGTTCTGCAAATTCTGTTCGGCGCGTTTCGAGCCGGAATTCTCGGCGAATTCTTTCCGGTCTCCGCGGTGCATGGCATGCTGGCGGCGATCGGCATCATCATCGTCGTCAAACAAGTTCCCGTCGCGCTGGGAGTGGACGCGAAAGGGGAACCGTTGGAACTCCTCAGGGAAATTCCGCACTTCATCATGGAGGCCAATCCGGCGATCGCGTTCATCGGCATGATCAGCCTGTTGATCATGGTTCTCTGGCCGCTGGCCAAGAAGAAGTTCACCATACTCAAGAGTTTTCCGTCGCAATTGGTCGTGCTGATTGTCGCCATCGCATTAGGCGGCGTGTTTGATCTGTTGCACAATCACTCTTACACGCTGCAGGGGCATAAGTACCAACTCAGCGAGCAATATCTCGTGCGCATGCCCGATCACGCGTTCGGCATGTTTGAAGAGTTGGCGTTTCCGGATTTTTCGGCACTCTCTCAGCCCAAGGCTTGGAAGTGGGTGCTGATGTTCTTCATCATCGGGAGTCTCGAGTCGGTGCTGAGCGCCAAGGCGGTCGATCTGATCGATCCCTGGAAACGAAAAACCAACATGGATCGCGATGTCATCGCCGTAGGAGCCGCTAATTTCTGTTCCGCGATGGTCGGTGGATTCCCCATGATCTCCGAGATCGTCCGCAGCCGGGCCAATATCGACAACGGCGCACGCACGCGATTCGCCGATATGTGGCACGGCGTATTTCTGCTCGTCTGCGTGGCGTTGTTTCCGACCATTCTGCACCGCATTCCTCTGGCCGCCCTCGCCGCCATGCTGGTGTATACCGGTTACCGTCTCGCGCATCCGACCGAATTCGTGCATAGTTACAGCATCGGACGCGCCCAACTCGTCATTTTCATCACGACCATCATCGCTGTATTGGCGACCGACCTGCTGATCGGCATTGCGATCGGAATTCTGGTCAAGATGATCATCCACGTGCTCAACGGCGTGCCGCTCAAATCGCTGTTCAAGTCGTTCCTCGAAATTGAACAACAGGACGACGCCACCTGCCTGATTCGCGCACACCAATCGGCGGTGTTCAGCAACTGGATTCCGTTTCGGAATCAGATCGAAGAAATCGGTCTGGTGAATCGCCAGAACATCATCATCGATCTGTCGGATACAAAACTCGTCGATCACAGCGTGATGGAAAAACTGCAAGAAATGCAGCTCGATTTCGAGAAAGAAGGGCTGACGCTGCAAATCATTGGACTTGACTCGCATCAGCCGGCGACGGAGCACGAAACCGCCGCGCGGCGCCGCTCACTGGCCCGCCTGCGCCGATTGACGATTACCGCGGACGAATCGCTCGAAGACCAGCTCGTGACCCGAATTATCGATGCCGGCGCCTCGGGTTATACGGTGATCCCCTGCCGCGGGGCGGGGCGCAGGGAACTCGCGAAACCCAACGCGGCCGCGATCGGCCATCTCGTGCGCATTGAAACGATCGTGCCGTACGATGTCAGCGAAGAATTGCTGGCATACTTTCGCAAAGACGTCATGCCGAACGAACATGTGACGGTGAGCGTCGAGTCGATCGAATCGATCCGCCGTGATCAGTTTTGAGCCGGTACGACGCGGACTGGCAAATTTCATGCGGACTCAATACAACGGCAGTATGGCCGCGAACCAGACGTCGTGCGTTCCATTGAGTATTCTTTATGGCTCGAAATGAATCGGACCGCGAAGATCTTTACGCCGAAGCGACGGCGTTTGTGCGGCGGGTCGAATTATCGCCGCGCGAAAATGTCGGCGGCGGAGCGGCCGTCGTCGCCGGTTATCGGCGCAACGGCGTCCTGACGATCTATCTTTCGCCGGATGAGATGTACCAGTTCACCCCCGCGGGGGAATTACGCCGGGCGCTGTTACGCGATGCGCTCTTCCGCACACAGGGCGGTACGCTGGCAAAACTGATCCGTCATCGTACGCCTACGGCGACGGAACTGCTGCGGCACGATTTAACCGCCGACGAATTGGCAGTTTTTCTTAGCCGAACCCGCGAGAGATTGGCTGCGTTTCTGCTTGGTCTCAGCGACGGAGATTTTCTCGCCGTGCGCCAGTCGCCTGCCGAAGACGTTGTCTCGCCACTGATTCAGTCGCTGCGTGCAATTCTCGCGTCACCTCTGCGGCTGGCGCCGCCGTTACCGACAAAACGCAGATGAGTCGCCGACGGGCCGGTAGGCAATCGCGGGCGCATCGATTAAAATGCGCGTGCCGATGAGCCGACCACAGTCAATCCTTCAACGAGAGCCGCGCCCATGATGAATATTGACGTCCGCCCGAACCCGGTCAAGGAAAAACTGAAAAACGGACAGGCCGTGTACTCCAGTTCGTTGCGGCTTCCTGAGCCGGGGATCTGCGAAGTGCTCGGTTACGCGGGCTGGGATTTCGTGCTCCTGGATGGCGAACATGGGGCGCTCGATCACACGACGATCGACCGCATGGTGCAAAGTTGCTTCGCCGCCCAAACGGTCCCTATGGTTCGCGTGCCGAAGAACAACGATCCCGAAGCGGTGATGCTGGCACTCGACCTCGGCGTGCAAGGGGTGTTGATTCCGCACTGCCGCACTGCCGACGACGCCCATCGGCTGAAAGAAGCGGCATTGTACTCCCCCGCCGGCAAACGAGGCTTCGGGCCGGGCCGCGGCACGCTGTGGGGACGGATTCCGCTCGATCGTTATTTCGAACGCATGAACGACTCCGTGATGTTGTTAGCGCTCGTGGAAGACATCGAAGCGCTCGACAATATCGACGAAATCGCGGCCGCGGGGCTCGACGTGTTGTGGGTCGGCACCGGCGATCTCGCATTAGCGTATGGTGTGCCGGGGCAACGTCAGCATCCGCTGGTGCAAGAGGCCGCCGATAAAATTCTGGCGGCGTGTCAGAAGCACGGCGTCTGCGCGGGCTATCCCGCGAAAGATGCACAAGACGCCGTCTGGGCCGTCGAAAAGGGATATCGCGCCATCGGTTACGGCTGTGCCGAACAGTACATCATGCAGCAGTCGCGTCAATTTCTCGAAACGGTGAACGCGGTGAAGTCGTGAGCGCCGCCATGATCGTCCAATGGAAGTCACATGAAACGACTCATCATCGGTTGCGGTTATCTCGGCCGGCGCGTCGCCAAAAAATGGCTGGAGGCGGGTGACGACGTCTCGGCACTGACGCGATCTCATGAGCGGGCAGGGGAGTTGAGGGCCGAAGGCATCGATCCGCTCGTCGGCGATGTGATGGACTCCTCCTCGCTGGCGTGTCTGAACGACGATAATCGACGGCCTTTCGACACGCTGCTGTACGCCGTGGCCCGCGACCGCGGGGCGGCGGTGACGATGCATGACTTGTACCTTTACGGATTGCGGAATGTCCTCTCCCGACTGGCGCCGATGCCGCGACGTTTGATCTACATTTCGAGCACCAGCGTTTACGGCCAGGACGACGGTGAGTGGGTCGACGAATCCTCGCCTTGCGAACCGGCGCAGGAAAACGGCCGAACGTGTCTCGATGGCGAAAAACTGCTGTGGGATCATCTCGGCGCGCATCCCGAAAGCCAGGGCGTGATTTTACGACTGGCCGGGATCTACGGTCCCGGTCGGCTCGTTGTCCGCGCAGCCGCGATTCAAGCGGGGGAACCGATACGGGGAAATCCCGCGGCGTGGCTGAATCTCATTCATGTCGACGACGCCGTTCGCGCGGTCGTGGCAGCGGATGAACGGGGGACGGCGGGGGAGACCTATCTGGTGGTCGACGACGAACCGCTGAGGAGGCGGGACTATTACGGCGCACTCGCGCGGTTTCTAAGTGCACCCGAGCCGACGTTCGAGCCTTTGCCGAATTCGGCGGTCCTGGCAAAAACCGCAACGTCAGGAACGAACAAACGTTGCTCCAATCGCAAGCTCCGCGACGTCTTACAGGTGGAATTGGCTTACCCCACGATCTCAACCGGCTTACCCGACGCGCTCCATCAGGCGTGAAAACGGGAATTGGTTTCGAACCCGTTGCCGAATTCCTTGCCGCGCCGGAATGGCGAGCACAAGCCCCTTTGTTTTTCGGATACCCGCACATTGTCAGGCGCGAGCAACTTCATCACGCCTTCAGACTTCTCGGCATTTGCATGCAGAGCGCAAGTCTATACTGCGAAATGAAATATAATTTTTCGATAAAGTCGTACGATCGTCAGAATCGTCTTAACAGTTGCGTCGCGACTTTTGATAGTGAACTTTTCGCAGCAACAATCGCAACAAATCTTTTTGAACCCGAGAAAAGAAGTCGATTTTTCGCACATCATAAATTCTCTGACATATTTGGATTACAACAATCTGTGGCATTTATTGCGGTGACGCGATCGCTCTTGGCTGATAATCAGCCACAGGTTGGTTGCGGCTTGCGACCGCAAGAGCGAAAAACTGTCGGTATCCCGGAAACCACTCTGGCGAAAGAGAACCCCGGCAACGGTCGATAACGCGCTAATAGAAATCGCGTTATTTGTTGCGAGCCATCACCTTTGAGCTAAATTTTAAGAACGCACCAAAGTCACACCGCTTTGCAAGGGACGCACGATCGGCTGAAATGAATTCGTCTGGAAAACGCTATGGGCCCTTGGAATAGACAGAGTTCGATCGCGGATGCAGCCGGTATCACGGCGACCGCGCCGCCCTGCTATTATGACCTGTGGCAAGACGCCCACCGCGAATTGCTGCAATACTCACAGTGGACCCGTTTGCCTTTTTTCTGTGTGGATGCCGAAACCGGAGTCGTCCTCTCCCGCGCTGACGATCGTGTGATACCGGTGCTCCCCGACGTCGTTCACGCCCGGCTGTTACACGCCTGCGCGCTGGAAGTGGTCGAATTAAACGCCGAGATCGCCTTCTGCCTGTTCCCGATGACGCCGATCGACGAACGCCCCGTTGTCGGGGTCGGTTATGCCAGCCTGGCTCGCGACACCTGTCCCGATGCGCTCAGTCTCGCCGCGGCCGAGTACGGTCTCGCCGACGAACGTGTCGATGCCTGGTGGCGTCAGATTCCGGTGATCGATTGCGATTTGATGCACGACTTGATGCAGAACATTATCGACCGAATGCAACTGTTGCAGCGCGTGTATCAGATGGAAAAAGAATCGGTGCAATTGACGCTGCAGCTCGAACGGAACCACGAAGAAATCGATATTCTGCACACGCTCACGCAAAACCTGCAAATCTCCCGCTCCCCCGCCGAGATGGCCCGGCTCTGTCTCAAAAGGATGAACGGCGTCATCCGCGCGGAATGCACCGCGATCTGGCTCGCCGATCACCACGACAAAGCCGTGTTTTATTTCGACGGCGATCTGCTGCTCGGCGAAATCGATCTGGCCCGGCTGATTTCTCATTTCGACTCGCACGACTGGAGCCGGCCGGTCATCCAGAACAACGTAAAGGGAACGGCCTTCGAACATCAGTTCCCGCAGCTCCGGAACTTTATCATCGTTCCCGTCGCCGAAGGCAAACATCGCTTCGGCTGGATCATCAGTTGCAATCTGCACGAGTCATCGTGCTTCAGCAACGTCGAATCGAGTCTGCTCAAGTCGGTCGCCATTATCCTCGGGACTCACGTTCGCAACATCGATCTTTATGCGAAGCACGACGAACTGCTCGTCAGTTTCGTCAAGTCGCTGGTCTCGACGCTCGATGCCAAAGACCCGTACACCCGCGGCCACAGCGAACGCGTGGCTTTGGTGGCCCGCTGCCTCGGCGAAGAACTCGGCCTGCCGCAGACGGACCTCGAAGATATTTACCTGTCGGGCGTGCTGCACGACATCGGCAAAATCGGCGTCGACGACCGCATTCTCCGCAAGGACGATGCGCTGACCCCGGAAGAATTCGCGCACATCCAACAGCACCCCGTCATCGGCTACAACATTCTGCTGGGGCTGAAAAATCTGCATCGCATTCTGCCGGGCGTCCGCAATCATCACGAAAACTTTAACGGGCAGGGTTATCCCGACAAACTCAAAGGACGCGAGATCTCGCTGATGGCCCGCATTCTGGCCGTCGCCGACAGCTTCGATGCGATGGGCAGCGATCGTCCGTATCGCAAAGGGATGCCGCTCGACCAGATCGAAACCATCTTCCGCGAAAGGGCGGGCGAACAGTGGGACGCCGGCGTCATCGACGCCTATTTCCGAGTCCGCGAGAAAATCATCGCCTTGTGCGACGAATATAACGCGGCGGAAAAGATCAAGACGAAGTGACACTTAAGTCAAGAAAAAAGGTTCATCCGGCAATTGCGTATTAAAGATAGGTTTGGCGCATCTCTACGTTGCGTTCGGAAGTTGCTCTCTCAATGGAAGCGGATTCTTGATTTCAGGCCCAAGGGGCCGGCCGGTCGTATAGCCCGGTCCGTAGGGCCGGGTGGACGGTCACACACGGTTTGTTTTTCGGCCCAACAGATCGGTGACAGTCGTCGTTGGTATTGATCTGCCGGCCCGTTGGGCCTGATGCCGTCGATGGCGGCCGTTGACCCAAGCCTTCGGCCTGGGCTATAGGACCGGCTGGCCCTTCGGGCCGGAGAGCCGTTGAGTGTCCCTGCAGTGGGGCTGACCTCAATACGCAATTGGCGGATGAACCAGAAAAAATCCTGTGGTCGCCCCCTCTGACTCATCCCTCATCCCTCATCCCTCATCCCTCATCCTTCATCCGGCTCTCCCGCTTATGCTTCGGCGAGCCGCTTGGCGTTTTCCGCACGAATTGCCGCGTTAATTTTCTCTCCTAACTCCGATTCCTGGAACTTCAGCAGATTCGCTTCGAGAATAAAAAACGGAAAGTGGGAACCGAACAACAATCGCTCGAACGGGAGAAGCTTGATCAGTTTATCCAGCGATCCGATCGATTCCGCGTGCGAGATATCCGCGTAAACGTTCCCCGCCTCGATCAGTCCGCTCAACTCGGGCGGACCGATAATGCTGTTGTTAAGCAAAATTAATTTCAACGCGGGCCGCTCCGCGATAAGCTGCTTCAGCGGTCCCGGCTGAACATGCGGGATCTGCACCAGTTTGTGTTGCGTCCGCGGATCTTCCATGTAGAAGACGAGCTGCACGATCAATCCGCGCGATTCCGCCATTGTCAATAACTCGGCGAACCGCGGATCGTCGAGCGTATAGCCATGATAGTTCGGATGCAGCCGGATGCCGCGCATCCCGTGCTCTTCCGCGCAGCGCCGCACGTCGTCCTGCCAGTCGGGAAGCGTCGGATTCACCGTGCCGATCGGCTGGAGCAAGCCCGCGCCGTGCGAATTGCATTCCTCGACCAGCCGTCGATTGACCTGTGCGACGTCTTCGTGAAACAGCCCGTCAAAACTGCCGGCCCAGGCTTCGACGACGTCCGATTGACGCAGCCGCTCTACGAGCGCCGGCGTGTCATCGAACGGCAGACGGCGGAACGGCCAGCGCGAAACATACACGTTCACATCGACGATCACAGTTTAACTCCTTTGATGCGCAAGATCGGTTCCATCATCCGCCGCAGATTCTTGCCGAGAATCAGCGACTTTTCGACGTTCGAGATCTGCGCCCCTTTGACTTTCGCAAGCTGCGTCGAAAAACTCCGGCCGCCGACGTCGCTTCCATAAATAACGCGTTCGGCGCCGAGTTCGCGCACCGCCATTTCGACGAATCCCGCCGTCGGTTCCGAACCGGCGACGTCAACCGACACATTCTTGTGGACGCGTACGGCGCGGACGCCCTGTTCCCAGTCGCCGCCGGTATGACCGCAGATTAACGGCGTGGCGGGATGCCGGGCGGCGAGTTCCGCCATGTCCCTCGGCGTCGATTCCCCCTCCATATTTCCGAACGACTTGAGCCAGGTATGCTGAAACACGATGGCTTTCAGTTCGGCGCAGCGGCGCACGATGTCATCCAGCCGCGGATCGTTGCAGCGCAGCGCGACCCACAGTTTGACGCCGACCATCGGGCCGTTGACGATGCAGCGATCGATTTCCTTGAGACATTCTTCGGGATATTTCGGATTGAGATATGCGAATCCGAACGCCCGGTGGTGCCAGTGGCTAAGCGCCTGCAGCACTTCGTCGTTCTGCTTGCGAAATTCGTCCGGATCGGGATCGGTCGAAAACGACGTCCCCATGTAGAAGACCATCCGCTCGACCCCCATGCGGTCGGCGTATGTCATCATCTTCGCGATTTTTTCATCGGCGGTTATTCCGTCGACGTTCGAGATATGACAATGCAAATCCCAGATCATGTTTGTCCCTTCTTCCCCGCGAAACCGTTGTCCTTCATCCATGTCACATACGCGGATGCATAGCGATCGAGATTCTCGCCGCCGCCGCCGTCGCGGATCGGCGAGCACATTTCGTAATTCGCAACGCCGTTGAAGCCCCCTTCGCTCAGCCCGCTGAAGAACGCCTTGTAGTCGATAAACCCGGTTCCAAAAGGAACCGCTCGCACGGCGTCGGGTTCCGCTTTTTCGTAATTGATCAAATCGGGACGGTAACGGAAGCGCGATAACCGCACGTAATCGGCGTTCGTCGTGATCGCCGCGAAAGGAGCCGCCAATAATGCCGACTGGTACAAATCCTCGCCGCGCAGCGCCGGCGACCACGCATCGAAACCGAGCCGGCAATTGTCGCGATTCACGTCGTGCAAAAACTCGAGCAGGGTTTCCGTCCCGACGGCGAGATCGTGATGGTTCTGCACGGCGATGACGACGTCCAAATCTTTCGCGCGGTCGCAAATCTCCTGAATCGCCTGAACCGTCTTGCTCCAGACCGTAAAAAACGGCTGCCCGTCGCTTTCGTACGAGGTGAATAAGCGGACGGCGGCCGCGCCAAGTTTTGCCGCGGTCTCGACCAGTCGATTGACGAAGTGAATCTGCATTTCGAGATAAGGGACTTCCGCCGCGACCGGGCTGCCGAAGTCGGTGTAGGCGGCGATCGCCGAACAACGCAGCTTGTGTTGCTTCAGCGTCGCCCGCAAGGCATCGAGATGCTCGTCCGTCACATCGAGCGGAGAAAGGTGCGGCCGTTTGCCGGCGATCATCACCGAGTCGTAACCGAGCGCCGCCGCTTTGGCGACAAACTCCGCCGTCCCCAGCGAATGCTGTCCCCAGTACCCGGCATAACTGACGGAAAACAAACTCAATTCCATAGGGCTCTTTCCCTTGAGAAATCCGGTTTCGAAAGGCTTCTCACCTGATTGATTCGTCGCTTACGAGTATACTGATCGAGGAATTTCGCCGATAGCGTGGTGAGCCGCGACGCGAAAGGTTTCCGTAGCCGAGCGCTTTCTTTTTGGGTGGCACTGGCGGCTTGCCCGCCAGTGTGCCTTTCATCGTCGAAGAACACGGGCGGGCAAGCCGCCCGTGCCACCCAAGAGCGAAGCGGAGCTTCGAAGACGTGCGTTCCCAAGCGGAGCATGGGAACGAGGGGAACGAGATGGTGACAAAACCATTCACGGGAATCAACTGCCATGACGAACGCCGCGCCGCTGAATCTCGACGCACCATCCTGCCGCGAGCGGCAAAAACGTTTGACGAACTGGATGCAGCAGCAGGGCGTCGACTACGCCTGGCTGTCGACGGCTGACAACGTGCAATACTTCACCGGTTTTCGTTCGCATCGATTGCTGTCGACGGGCGTGCTGCTCAAATCGAATGGATATTGCACGCTCATCGCGCCGAACGAAGCCCCGGCCGACGTCGCGGCGGATGAAACCATTCCGTTCGTCGCACAGCACCATGCGACGCTGCGGCAGGATCAGATGAGCGCGATCGCCGATAAACTCGCACGTTTTGTCGATGAGGCATCCCCGTCGAGCCGCTGGGGTATCGAGTTTGGCACCTGTCCCGCCGAGTTCGTGCGTCGCATCGGCGGAAATGCGGCTGGGAAACTCGTCGACGTCGAACCGGTTCTGCGAACGCTCAGACGCCGCAAGGATGCCGACGAACTCGCGATGATCCGCCGGGCGATCGCCTGTTCGGAGGCGATGTATCGGCGCGCCCGCGACATCATTCGCCCGGGCGTCACCGAGATCGACGTTTACAATCAGTTGCAGGCCGCCGCCGTTGAAGTCGCCGGCGAACCGCTCACCGCCTTCGGGAACGATTTTCAATGCGGCACGCCCGGAGGACCGCCGCGGCCGCGCGCCGCCGAAGCGGGGGAATTGTACATTCTCGATCTGGGACCGGCGTATCGCGGCTATTACGCCGACAGTTGCCGGACGTTCGCGGTCGGCGAGTCATTGAGCGCCGAGCAATACCAGGCCTGGCAACAGCTCGTGAATGTGCTCGCGATGGTTGAAGAGACGGTCAAGCCGGGAATCGGTTGCAAAGCGTTGTTCCTCAAAGCGCAACAGATGCTCGACGATTATCGACCGGGGGCATTCTGCCATCATTTGGGGCATGGCGTCGGTTTGTATCCGCACGAGACGCCGCATTTGAACTCCGCATGGGATGACCGCTTCGAAGAGGGAGACATCTTCACCGCCGAACCGGGACTGTATGGTCCCGCGCTTCGCGGCGGGATTCGTCTCGAGCATATGTACCGAGTGACGAATACCGGCATCGAGCGGTTGATACACTCGCCGCTGGAGATGATGCGATAAACGACCGGCCTGAAGGAGGCGCTTCGACATCTCAAAAAAAGAGAACGCCCGCAGGGTCGTCGACCTGCGGGCGTTCTCCGTATTGAATCGGAATATCGATTGAATCGGAATAACGCTGGGGATTATTCGGCAACCTTACCGTAGAATCCCGCTTTATTGAGGGCGGCGACCGCGTCGGTCACGACGATCCCCGAACCGGAAAGCGTCACAGTCTGAGCATCACGATCAACGTCGATCTTCGTCGACCCTTTGACGTCCTTGAGCGCCGCTTGCACGTCTTTAACGCACTGGCCACAGCAGAGATGCACGCTGGTCAGTTTGACGGTATCGGCCTTGGCACCTTTTTCCGCCCCTGATTTGGGAAACTCAAGTTCTTCGTCACCATGCTTGGCTGTGCCGAAAAATCCTGACTTGGCGAGAGCTTCAATTCCATTCTTGGCGGCATCTTCGTTTGCCGCTTTGAACCCGACCACCTTGGAATCGGTGTCGGCAGTAACTTCCGAAACGCCTTCGACGTCTTTCAGGGCTTCTTTCACGAGTTTGACGCACTGACCACAGCAGAGATGCACACTTTTGATGGTCACGTCTCCCGCGAACAATGAATTGGCGGAGAGGCTCAAGAAGAGAACAGCGGACGCGATAGCAAGCGACTTCATGGTACGGTCTCCTCGATGTTGTAAATGAGTGGACTCGACGGATTAATCCAGTCGGAACGGTAATACACAGTTTCGACAGTGTAAAGAGATTTATACATCAAAGTAAAGCGATGCGTGAGGCATTTCGACGAAATTCCTGAAATTATATGGAGCGCCGCTCAATCGATGAATACGCCGCAATCGTCTGGTTCGAAGCGAATGGGGCAGATCCGGGCATCTCTGTTGGTGGAAAGAACCGTAAACAAATAAATCATGTTTTATGCTAATTTTGCACCGAATGTTTTGCTTTCGGCGGCGGGTTTATTGCTAAGATAAGACTGCCGTTAGGCTAATGTCCGAATTCCCTTTCTAGCCGGACGCCGACTCACTTTCAAAAAGGATTTCGAGCGTGGCATCTCACGACTATCGACCATTCGTACGCCGCCGATTGTGGATCGTATCTCTTCTGTCGCTGTTCGTGTTTCAGGGCTCCATTTTTCAATCGGGCCTGAATCATTCGCTGGCCGCCGATCAATCGACTCCCCCGTCCACGGATGGGGGGAGTAAAACGTCAAAGGCTGATCTCCCTGCCGCCGAACCCTCCGTATCGGGAACTTCGATTGACGAGGTTCTGAATCAGGAAAACGCGGCGCGCGGGGTGAAACAGTCGCCGCTGCCACCGGTTTCCGATCTGGCGTTCATCCGCCGCGTGTCGCTCGACCTTATCGGGCGCATTCCCACGACCGCCGAGATCGAAGAATTTACCGCCTGGCCTGAAGCCGAGCGCCGCACCCTCATCGTCGACAAACTGATGGCCGACGATCGCTTCGTCGACCGTTGGACGACGTTTTACGCCGACCTGCTGCGGCTCCGCTCCAATGCCGAAGGAGGAGCGGCGGCGATAGCGTACATTCATCGCTCGCTCGCCGATGATGTTCCCTACGACGAACTCTGCCGGCAGTTGATCTCCAAGAACGGCAAAGCCGGCGCGGTTCCCGAAGTCGGCTTTATTCTGGGCGATGGCGCCGACCCGATGGCGATGGCCGGCGTCACCGCGCAGGTCTTTTTGGGCATTCGCGTGGCTTGCGCGCAATGTCACGATCATCCGTTCGACGTCTGGAAGCGCGAAGACTTTTACGGCCTGGCCGCGTTCTTCGGCAAGACGCGCCGCGTGGAAAATCAGTTCACCCGTACGATCTATACGACCGAAGCGGGGGAAACGCTCGTTTTGTGGCCGCCGGAAGGGGTCGGCAAACCGGAAGACCGCAAGCCGATGCAACCGCGGTTTCCCTTTGCGATGCTTCCCGAAGACCATCCCAGCGTCGTCCGTTTGAATGCCCGCCGCAAAGCCCTCGCCGCCGAAAAAGAAAAAGCCCTCTTGGTCCAGCGGAGCGCAGACGTCGATGCCGACGACGTCCTCGACGATCTCCTGAGCGATGCCGATAAAAAAGTGGAACGCCGCACGCGCACAGACGCCGTCGATGAGTCGCTCGAAGAAGCCCGCTCGGAAGTCCGCAAGATCGGCAAGGCCGGCGGCCGCAATATGATGAGCGAATGGCGCACCGAGCTCGCCGAGCAAATCACCAGCCCCCGCAACCGCTATTTTTCGCGATGTTTCACGAATCGCGTCTGGAACGAATTGATCGGCCGCGGCTTCGTCAATCCGCTCGACGATTTCAACCAGAGCAATCCCCCCAGTCATCCGCAATCGCTCGATTATCTCGCCGATGAATTCGTCGCCAACGGTTACGATCTTAAGACGCTTGTCCGCACGATCGTGACCAGCGAGGTCTATCAGCGCGGCCACACCGACGTCGCCGAAGAATCGCTGCGGACCGAACTCGAAGAATCGTTTCTCGCGCTGCCGCACCGCCGCATGAACAGCGAAGCCTTGTACGACAGCGTCGTCACCGCGGGCCATCTGTTCGAGGTGAAGCACGAAGTCGGCAAGAACATGAAAACCGTCTGGACCGAAACGCGCGTTCCCAAACAGCCCGGCGGCTTGGACGCCAAGCTCGGCGACGACGACGGCAAAACGATGAAACGCGAAATGGCTGCCAACGACGCCGGCGACGAACCACTGCCGGGATACAATCTCGAATCCGCCATCGAACTCGACTTCGACGCGCTGCTCGAAGAAAACCCCGACGATCTCGCCGCCGAAAACGACGGGGAAGAAGTCGAAGTCGAACGGATGCGCGCGATGTCGAAAGAAGAAATCGAAGCCGAGCGGATGCGGATGCAGGCTCGGCAGAATGCGTTCTCGTACATCGAACGCTTCGTCCGGCAGACGATCGACGACAATCCCTCGTTCGTCAGTTCGTTCCGCATGGCCTCACCGGCGGATCCGGAACACTTCCTCCGCGTGTTCGGTCAGCCCGACCGCGAGCAACTCGGGGAAATCCGCGATCACGCCCCGTCGATGCGGCAAGCGTTGATGCTGCTCAACGGCCGCTTGAGTCACGAAGCCGCCCGCGTCGGCGAAATGGAACCGATTTACGAATGTCTCATCGGTCCCAGGAAAAACCTTGAAAAAGCGGTTGAGCTCGCCTATGTCGAAATCCTGACCCGCGAACCGACCGGCGAAGAACGCGCCGAAGCGGTCGAAATCGTCAAAGGGGCCGAAAATCCTCTCGACGGCGTCGCCGATTTGCGCTGGGTCTTGTTGAACTGCAACGAATTTCGCTTTGTTCCCTGATGGATCGTCCGGCAAGAACTGCCGGATGCAATCGATAACCTCACACGTGCCTCGAAATCAATTGTTGTTGGAAGCTGAACAAGGAGTTCGCCGATGAAATCTTGTCCCGACTATCGCATGACCCGCCGGACGTTGCTGGGAGCCGCCGGTGCGACGTTGTTCGGTCTGCAATTGCGCGAATTGCTCGCCTACGCCGGCACCGCCGCGCAGACCAAAGCCGAGCACGTCATCCTGTTCTGGAACGGGGGGGGCATGACGCATCTCGATACGTGGGATCCGAAACCGGGCCGGCCGACGCAAGGGGATTTCAGCCCGATCGACACATCGGTTCCCGGAATTCAGATTTCCGAAATCTTCCCGCAACTTTCGCAACAGATGCATCACTGTGCGCTCGTCCGTTCGATCGCCGGGACGCAAGGGGACCACGGCCGCGGCACATACAACGTGCAGACGAGTTACCAGATGATGCCGAACCTCATTCACCCCGGTTTCGGCTCGGTCGTCGTCCACGAAAAGGACAAGATGAACGAACTGCCGTCGTTCGTCTCGATCAGCGGCCGCGCTCCGCGGGCCAGCTATCTGGGACAAACCTGCGAGGCGTATTTCGTCGGCGCCCCCGGCGAAAAAGACCCGTACCTCGCCTTTCCCGAAGGGATCACGCAGGTCCGCGGCAACAATCGCCTCGAAGTCCTCGAACGCTTTAATCAACGGTACAGCCGGAAGAATCCCGGTGAATCGAACGTCGCCGCCAAAACGGCGATCGGAGACGCCGTCAAGCTGATGCGCAGCCCGGCCCTCTCGGCGTTCGAACTCAATAAAGTTCCCACGACCATGCTCAACCGGTACGGCGATAACACGTTCGGCCGGGGCGTCCTGCTCGCGAAACAACTCGTCGAAACGGGCGTCCGCTTCGTGCAGGTCAATCGCGGCGGGTTCGATACCCACTCCGCCAACTTCCCGGCGATGCAGGCTCACGGCGAGGTCATGGACCCCGCTCTCGCCTCGCTCGTCGAAGACCTCGCCGAATCGGGACTGCTCCAGAAAACGCTGATCGTCATGCTCAGCGAATTCGGACGCACGCCGATGATCAACGAAGACGCCGGCCGCGATCACTGGGCCAACGTCTTCAGTTGCTTCATCGCCGGCGGCGGCATCACCGGCGGCACGGTCATCGGCTCGTCCGACGAAGACGGCTACGAACCGAAAGATCGTCCGGTCCAGGTCGCCGATCTGCACGCCACGTTCTGTCAGTCGCTCGGCATCGATCCGGCGAAAGAAGTGATGACGCCGCTCCGTCGCCCGATGAAACTGGTCGATAACGGCAAACCCATCGCGGAACTGTTCGCGTGATGAGCGATGGATTTCCGCTTCCGGCCAGAGCGCGATGGGCTTCACCGGCATCGCAGGTTTTCGATGATGTTACACGTTCTTTCGTTAGCCGTGCAATGAACGATTCAGGTCGGCTCGACATCTCGCCGGGTCGGCCTTTTTACATTCTGAGATTCTTCATTATTAACCAACACAATTAGCGCATGGCGCATAAAATCTTTGGCACGGAAAGTGATAAGATCAATTCAATCCGCGAGTTGCGGCTGTCGGCAGTCTCTGACTTTATCGGCATTATTCGGCGGAAACTAACCGATGTCCTGCAGGAATAAAAAAGGCAAGTTTCGCGCAAAGGCGCAAAGCTCGCAAAGGGAAGAGATCGACTGGACGATGCAAATGTTTTGAATTTCTTCGCGCCTTGGCGTGACAATTATCTTTCTGTTTTCGTCTGCGAAAGATGAGGTTACGGGCAAAGCACTCGCCATGAAAATCGCTTTTCACACGCAAATTCGCTACGGTGCACAAGGCTGGAAGCGGCTTAATTTCGTCAGGACGACGAATGCCCATGTTCTGTTGACCGGAGGAGACTCACTGATCTACGTTGGAAAGGATGCCAGCCTGTCAGCGAAAAATAAACGGCGGAATTCGCGGCGGCCTCGCCGGCATTTTCGCCAACTGCAAGGGGGGACGACGTGAACGTCTATCGTCAATCGCCGACATCGATATCCATGCTGCTTGTCTTCAGCATCGGCTTCCTGTTTTTCGGGAATGAGTTCATCCATTCGCAAGAGGCCGCCGATGACGCCGGTTCCGGCGAATCGGCATCGGGACTGCGGGGGTCGATCATCGAAGATCGCACCGCCTCCAAGCTCATCGAAGCGGGTGATGCCCGCATGGACGCCGACGAAGCCGACAAGGCGGTCGAAATCTGGGAGTCGGTCCTCGAACGCTATCCGCGCAGCCGCTACCGCTTCGTCGCCCACATGCGGCTGGGTGACTATTACCTCGAGCGCGACCGCTCGTACGACAAAGCCCGGCTGCATTTTGAAGCCGCGGCCGGCGAAGAGAACTCCGACGAAGAACAACGCGCCGAAGCGACGCTCCGGCTGGGCGTCGCACATTTCGAATCGCGAAATCACGGTAAGTGTTTTCAGGCGATGCGCGACGTCATCGAAAAATTCCCCGTCAGTCCGCAGGTCAATCACGCCTACCACTACATCGGCCTGGCGCACTTCCAGTTGGGACACTACAGCCGGGCGATCGCCGCCCTCGAAAAGGTCGGAACCAATGTCTCGGAAGAAGACGGCCTGACGCCGAAGGTCGAAGCGGGCAAACGTTTCTTCGTCAAAATCGAAGACGCCGATCTCGCCGTGCTCGAAACCAATCAGGCGATCGACGTCCAATGCAAAACGAAGAGCGGCGATGCCGAACTGGTCAAGTGTTATCCCGTCGGCCGCAACGTCCGCATCGCGCTCGGCAGCATTCCCACGGCATTGGGTAAAACGGTGCAGGGGAACGGAAGGCTCGAAGTCATCGGCAACGACGAAGTACAAATCACGTATATCGATTCGCATACCGCCGACCGCACGTTCGATCGCCCGGTCGCCAAACAGGTGGCCGTCGTCAGCAACGCAATGGTGCAGATTATGGACGGGGCCTTCAACGAGGGTTTACAGGGGGTCGTGCTCGACAAATCGATGAACCTCCAGATCATCGACCTCGACCGCGACCTCGGCGACGATGCCGATATGCTGACCGCCATCGTCGAAGTCTTCCGCGTCAAGACCGAGGAAGAACTCGAAAACGAGGCGATCGAGTTGCAACAACAGGCGGCGACGCAGCCTCCCGCGGAAAAGACCGAAGAAGAGAGCGACATCTCCGGCGTCGAAGACGAGATCGACCGGCTGAAGCGAATCGACAGCCTCGAAGTCACGCTGACCGAAGCCAAGATCAAGGCGTCGTCCTCCCCGACGCTTCCTTCCGCCGACGAAGAAGAGACCGATAACGCGGCCGAATCCGGTGAGGTGAAGCCGAAAACCAAGTCGAAAACCGCAACCTCTGACGACGAATCGAAATCGAAAACCGAGGAACCCGAACCGCCGGCGAACGCCTCGGCCGAACCGGTCGACGACGGTTCCATTCACAGCGGGGTGTTTCGCGGCAGCGTGCAACTGACGAAGTCGGATGAAATCGTCGCCAACGACGACCAGTTGCAGGCGCGTCCCGGCGATATCGTTCGCATCAGCTACATCGACGACCGCAACCTCTCGCCCGATTCGCAAATCGTGCTGGGTGAAGCCCGCTGCATCGAAGGCAACCTCGGCGGCGTGCGCGTCACGCGGGCGCTTATCTCCGATGAGGAACTCCGCGTCCGCACCAAACTGAAAACCGCCGACGCCCTCATGAATATCGGCAATCGTTACAAAGAATTCGGCCTCGGCGAAAACGCCACGACGAAATACGAAACCGCGCTGCAGGTTTGCGAAGAAATCATGCAGGAAGCGACCCAGACCGGCGGCGCGCTGCTCGAAGAAACCTACGTGCAACTCTGGCAGATTTATTTCGCGATGGATCAACTCGATCTCGCCGCGGTGATGGCCTCGCGGCTGCAACGCGAGTTCCCGCAAAGCGGTTTCGTTGACGACGCCCTGCTGCAACTCGCCGACGTCGCCCGCAAACAGAAGAACTACAACCGGGCGATCGGCATCTACACCCGGCTGGTGAACATGCAGACGAGCCAGCTCCGCGGCGACGCGCAGTTCGGCATCGCCGAGTGTTACGACGAAATGGCCGCCGCCGCTTCCGAACTGCAGGCGAATCAACTCTACGACCGCGCGTTTCAGGAATACAAGAAAGTCTTCGATCAGTATCCCGAAAGCGGCCGCGTCGGCGAGGCGGTTGCCAAAATGGCCAATTATTACTATCGCCAGAAGGATTACACCCGGGCGATCGACACGTTCGAAACCGTGCTGGCAAGCCATCCCGACGCCAAATTTCTCGACGTGATTCTCTTCAACTACGGCCGCTGTTTGTACCGCATGAATCGCCGCGACGACGCCCGCCGCCGGTTCGACCAACTGATTTCCGATTACCCCGAAAGCCCGCTTGCCGTCGATGCCAAGAAAATTTCCGAAGCATTGGCGAAAGCCTCGAATTAGATTTCACACCGAAACTTCCGTACCGACATCGCTGACGAGAAGCGAATTTAACGACGACCATTCTCGTGAAAGGAATTCCGTATGAAACGCCCCGGAGCCCTCGCGCTGTTCGTCCTGGCGATTTTGAACGGACACTTCATTCTCGATCTTGCGGGACAGGAAACGCCGGATAACGCGAACCCGCAGACCGAATCGGCCGAACCGGTCGACGACGTCTCGCGCCAAGCGATGATTCTCGAAACCGAACTCAGCAAATATAAAACGACCGCTCCCGAAGCAGCCGAGGTGATGGTTCAGCTCGCCGATCTGTATCATGCAAACGGCCGCGCTTTCGGTCTCATCCGCGTGACGCAGCGGTTCGTCGGCGCGCATCCCGACGACCAGCGGCATCCACCGATGATGCTGAAACTGATCGACGGCCTCGATGCCGTTTCACGAAACAAAGAAGTCACGGCGGCCTGCCGGCAGTTTTTATCGAACTACCCCGAAGCGGCGGAATGCCCGGCGATTGAAATCCGTCTTGCCGACGCCCTGTTGCAGATGCCCAACGAGCAGGACGCCACCGGCGACGCCTGCCGCGCCGTCTGGAAACGGCAGCCGCAGACCGATCTCGGCAAGCGTTACGCTCATCTCGCACAAACGTATTACGTCGCGTCGTACGACAAGAACGTCTACTCCAAGGCGGCGACGCTCGCCGACGAACTGCTCGAGGCGATGCCGGCCGACGGGTTTCTCGAAGAAATCGCCTGGCAGGGGGTCGCTCAATGGCGTCGCGGCAGCGAATGGGCCAAGAGCGTCGCCACCGCTCAGAAGATGATTGCAAAGGGTCTTCCGGCCGACAAGCTGCGGCTCCGCCAGATCCACATGTGGACCGCGCAAAGCTACGGTTCTCTCGGCCAATGGGCCAACGCCGTCGCCAGCTTCAAACAGGCTCGTGCGTTACAAGACGACATGGATATCCACTATCAACTCGTCAGCGCGATGTACAACGACGCCGCGATCAAAGCCGCCGAAATGGACCCGGTCGTCACCGAGTTCTTTCAGAAGTATCCCGATAAACCCGACCGTTTTTATCTGCGCGGACTGCTCGCCCTCAAATACGAACGTGAACCCGACAAAGCCACCGCCCATCGCCTGTTCGGCGAACTGCTGGCCTTCGATGCCGTGCGCAATTCGCACGCGTCGGCGTTCTTGCGGACCGATCCGAATAACAGCGATCCAAACGTCGCGCCGAATTATTCGGCTCTCGAATCCGCCCTCGTGCAAGCGATTGCGAACAATACCGTCGAATACGACCGTGCCTATCTCCGGTACGTTCTGGCGTACGAACTGTATCGCGACCGGATGAAAGACGACGCGAAAATGCGGGCGACGCTGCGCGAATTGGTCGTGCAGTCTCCGACGAATGACAGTTACACCCGCAGCGCGATCGAAACGCTGCTCTACACGCCCGAAAGCGAACAGGCCTTTCAGGCGGACGCCGGTTTGATTCTCAAGTCGCGACGCGACCACGTCGAACTGGCCACGTTTCGCAACATGCCGCTGAACTGGGCGGAGCAGGCGGTCAAAAACGACATGCATAAAGCGCATGCCGAGTACATGAACGGCCAACTCGCGCAGGCCGATCAGGACGTCGTGATGCGACACTGGATCGTCGGCGAATCGAACGATGCCGCCGCTCCGCAGTCGCGCGACCATCTGATTCTCACGCAGCTCGGCGCGCTCAACGACAAACAATTCCAGCAAATCGTCGCAGCGCAGGCGTACTGGCTGCGGTATTCGGCACCGGCCGAGCAGCGCCCGGCCTGCGTGCAGATGTACGGCCGGCTGGTGCAGAAATTCCTCCAAGATGAAACCGTCGCTTTGGCGTATCTGCAGACGGCGACCGATTACGGCCCCGTCGACGTCGCCAAAGCCGCCGTCGAACACGTGCTCACGCTCTCGCTCGTGGCGAACAATGCCGAATTGTATCGCCGTCTCGCTCAGGCCGCCGAACAGAACAAAGACCCCGAGTTGATGAAGAAGGTGCTCAACTGGGTGGCCGCCCAGGAACAACGGCTGGGACAAAGCAGCGGTTATGCGTACTACATCGGCGACGTGCTGACGAATTTGAATCTGCTCCCCGATGCGATGGCGTACTGGCGGTCGCACGTGGCAACCGATCTCAACCAATACGATTCGAATTACTGCGCGCAGCGGATCGCGCGCAATCTCACCGACGCCGAGCGGCTGCAATTTCTCACCGAGTTGACGCAACTCGACACGATCTATCACGGCACATACGCGACTTGGCTGGCGGATGAATATCTGAAGTTGAACGACCTGCCGAAATTCCAGGCGACGTTACAAGCCGCCCGAAAAAAGCAGGACGCGATTTTCTATCGTCCCTGGTCCGTCGAATACAACCCGGCGATGCAATGGGTCTACACGTGGCGCAACAATAAGGAAGCCGCCGAGGCCGACAAGAAGCTGGTCTACACCGCCGTGCGCGACTACAACGCCGGATTGCCCTCGGCCGTCGCCGAATTGGCACTCTGGGAACTGACGCCGACGGCCGACGTCGCGCCGATGACCTATCTGCTGGCGTTGCAGAAGGCGACCCGCACCGCGGGTGACGGGACGTACGATTGGGACCAGATGCACATTTTCGCACAGTCGGCGCTCGCGCGAAAAGACTACGTCACCGCCGCCACGCTGCTCACCGGCATGCTCTCGAATATTCCGGCGGTCGATGAAGGACGAAAACAATCGGGCCGCGAACTCGTCGCCCAGAGTTATTCCCGCATCGGCGGCGTCGGCGTGACCATCGACGAGAAGAGCGAAATCGCACCGCTGCTGCAGGCCGGACTGCATTTGCGACTCGGCGACGAAGACCTCGCCTGGGAAACGTATCTAAACAATCTCGCATTGTTCGACTCGCACCGCTACGAAGTCCCCGTCGACTTGATGTTGTTCGTCTGTCAGCGGCACATCGTCGCCGGCGGTGACGACAATCACAACCGCGTCGAAGACATTCTCCGCGGCTGGCTGGTCAAATACGGCGAAGCGAAAGAGTTCGACACGGCGATCTCCGCCGAGGTGCAACTGCAACTTGCCAAAAATTTCTTCCAGGCGAAACGCTTCGACGTCGCCCGGTCGGAATACGCCACCGTCATGAACCGCTACCCCGAGACGCCGCAGGCGATCGAAGCCGAGTTCGGCATCGGCGAATCGTACATGGCGCAAAAGGTGTACGATCAGGCCGAATCGGTCTTCGAAAAACTCTCGAACAGCCGCGATACCGACATCGTCGTGCGGGCGGAATTCCTCCGCGGCGTGCTCGCTCATCGTCGCGGCGACCCCGACGAAGCCCGCAACATCTTCCGTGCGGTGCTCGATAAAGTCCCCAGCATCGAACTGGCGAATCAGGCGCTTTATCAGCTCGCCGAAGTCTATCGCGAAGAAGAACGGTACATGGATCAGCTCAATCTGCTCAATACCGTCGGCCGCTTGGGCCGCGCCAGCAAGCGGACGCACCGTCCCGGCTCGTCGCTGTCGGTCGTCGTACAGGATAGCGACTTGGGTATCAGCCGCGGACAGAACAAAGTTCCCGTGATCGTCACCACCGAACCGGGAGGAGATCGCGAAATCGTTTATCTCACGTCCGGCGGCGCGGGACGCGGCTTGTTCCGGGCCGATCTCGATACGCGCCTCGGCGAAGTGCAGCAGGACGACCACGTGCTGCAGCTCACCGGCAAGGACATTATCCGCTGCGACTATCCCGAAGAATTCAAAAAAGAATTCCGCAAAGTGCCGCTGTCGGACGTTGAAATTCATATGGCGGCCGACGGCAAATTTGAAATGGCCAGCAGCCGCATCGTCGATCAGAAGCAGGAATCGTTCAGCGAGCAACTTCAGAAAGAGGTCGACGACAGCCCCGAAGCGATCGAACGCCGCGCTTCGCAAATACGTCCCGCGTGGCAGATCAAACCGGGCAATCAGATCTATCTCCGCGTCGAAGACGCCGACCGTGACAACACGAATGAGCCCGACCAAATCGTGATCAAGCTGAACGCCGAAAGCGGCGATTCGCTGCAAGTCGCGATGACGGAAACCGGTCCGCACACCGGTATTTTCGAAGGGACGGCGCCGACCGGAGAACTCCCCGCCGGTGCGCTCGCCAGCGACACCGCGATCCAGCACAGCCCGCTGATGGCGATCGACCGCGACCCGAACACGTTCTGGATCAGCGAACCCGACGGCGCGACTCCCAAATTTCTCACCGTCGACATGAAAGATCTCAAAACCGTCAATCGCCTGCGCATCAGTTCGCCGAAGGCCGATCAGCACATTCCGATTCGCGGCGACATTCTCGGCAGCAACGACGGGCAGTTCTGGTTCCGCATCGCCTCGCATCCGCTCCCCGACCCGACGCCTGCGGTCACCGAAGAACTCGGCCACATGAAACGCCGCGTCTTCGCCGGCGATTACACCGGTTATTCGAACTGGCAGCAGATCCTCAATCTCAGCCGCAACATTCAGCCGGTCGAAGACGAAGAAGTGACGGAACTCTTGTGGTCGCGGCCGGCCGATGCCGAAGACGCCGCGGCGCCGTATACCGTCATCTGGCAGGGCTTGCTGGTTCAAGATCGCCCCGGCGCGGCGCGGATTCTCGTGCAGGGTGTCCGTACCGCGGTCTGGATCGACGGCACTCTCGAACTGGCCGTCGGACCGGGGAACCGCCCCGTCGATGTCTGGCTCGAAGCGGGAACGCATCCGCTGACGATCTTCGCCGCCACAACGAACGCCGGCCAGGGAGTCAGCGCGACCATCGCCCGCGAAGATCACCGCGCCGACGGTATCGTGGCGTTGCCGTTCCGCGCCGCCGATTTCGATCTCGACCGTCCCGGTCTCGCGCCCGCGAAGCCGAGGGCGCCGATCCGCAGCGATTTCGGACGGACCGAATGGACGATGGAGTTCGAACCGATGGAACTCCGCTACGTCAAACTCATGATTCACGAATTTCTCGGCGAGGCCGTCGCCGTCAATCATGTCGAAATCGCCGGCGAAGACGACGAAATCTTCATCCCCACCGAATACGACATTTTGACGCTCCCCGATAACGACGTCCTCGAAATCGCAGGGGGCGACGTCATCACCGGCACGTACACCGATGAATTCACGCAAGGGGAATTCGACCACAGCCGGCTGCTGTCGAGCCAACTGACGGCGACCTATTACAACGCTTCGGTCACGCCGATCACGTACGATTTCCTCAAGAGCAACAACGGCGACGTCTATACGATTCGCAAAACGCTCAAACGCATCGAACCGGGCGAACGGTTCATCGTCGAAATCGTCGATTTCGATCACGATCAGACCGACGAACCCGACACGCTGCCATTCGAACTCATTGCCTCGAACGGGGACGTCGTCGAGTACATCGCCACCGAAACCAACAACAACACCGGTATTTTCACCAAGGAAATCGATACTTCCGCACAAAAGGAAAAAGATAAAATCCTCGTGCAGAAAGGTGACCGGCTCTATCTCCGCTACATCGATTCGCAGAACACGTTCCCCGGGCACGCCGTTCCCCGCGAAACGGCCGTGTATGTCAATCAGCCGTCCGAAGCGCAAATTCGCATTCTCGAATCGCGGGTCATTCCCGCCGCCGACCCGCAACTGGGGCCGCCGCAGTTCATCTATCAGGTGACCGACGATCGTCCGGCGACTTCATCCGTCGCGTTTGAAGCCCCGCTGACGATCGAGGTCATCGACCCCGATTCCGCCAAGGACAGCGGCAGCAAAGTGACGGTTTCGGTGAAAACGACCGACGGCGCGACGGTCGACGTCGAATGCGTCGTTTCCGGCGCCTTCACGCGAACCGCCGCTCAGGTGGGATGGCAAGCGGCCGATGCGATCGCGCTCGAAGACGGCCGCTTCATCGGTCAGGTGATCTTACAGCTCGGCAGCAAGTCGAGTCCCGCCCTCGTCCCGGTCCATTCGGAAATGCCGCGGAATCTTATCGGAGGGCCGAATGTCGAGGACGAGAACGGCAAGACCTCCGCCGTCGATCGCAGCCTGGTCACGAAAGTTCTCAACCTCACCGGCAAGGATCGCATCACCGGCATCTATAAGGACGCCCTTCGCCCCAAAGGGAAAGCACAAAATCTCTCGGCACAAGCCCGGCTGGTGACGACCGGCAAACTCGCCTGCACCGACCGCGAATACAACAAACTCGTGACGCAACTGCACGTCGGCGAGCGGCTGTTTCTCCGCGTCGACGACGCCGACCGCGACGTCACCGACGACCGCGACGCGATCGACGTCGAAATCACCACTGAATTCGGGGACAAAGAAATGGTTCCCTTATTCGAAACGCTGCAGCACAGCGGACAGTTCACAGGTTCGCTGACGCTGAAACCGAGCGAAAAACCGACGCCGAATAACGTCACCGCCGACGACCCGGCGATCGAATGTTTCTTCGGCGATACGCTGTCGATCCGCTATTTCGATCCCTCCGCGAGCACCGAGCAAGGCAAGCTCGAACTCCTCGAAGAGATTCCGGTCGTCATCGGCACCGACGGCCTCGTGACGGCCTTCAGCAAAACGTTCAACAACGAACAGCTCGCCGTCGAGACGAAGTTCCACATCGCCGAGAGTTACTTCGAACTCTTCAAGAGTCACCAGGAACTCGGCCGCAAAGCCGATTTCCAGTCCGACCTCGAAGCGGGACGAAGGGTGCTCAAGGAAGTGATGGAAGACTACCCCGATCCCAAATACGTCCCGCGGATCGCCTATCTTTTGGGACAGTTCTCTCAAGAACTGAAACAATGGCACGAGGCGATTCAATCGTACGAACTGATCGTGCGGCAATACTCCGACCATTCGCTCGCCGCCGATGCTCAGTACAAGCTGGCGCAGTGTCACGAAGAAGCGGGAGATTTCGATCAGGCGCTCGAAGCCTACGTCACGCTGGCGGCGACGTATCCCAAGAGCCCGCTCATCGCCAGCGTGATGATCCGCATCAGCGACTACTTCTACAAGAACGGACGCTTCGAAGTCGCGGCTCAAGTCGGCGAGAAATTCCTCGAACAGTTCGAGGGACATCAGCACTCGTCGCGGATGGCTTTCCGCAACGGGCAGTGTTATTTCAAAGCGGAAAGTTTCGTGAAGGCGGGGACGTCGTTCGACCAGTTCGCCAAGCGTTTCCCCGACGATGCCCTCTGTTCCGATGCGATGTTCTGGTCGGGCGAGAGTTTCCGCAAAGCTCAGAATAACATCGAAGCCTTCCGCCGGTATAACCGCTGCCGCTGGGATTTCCCCGCGAGCGAAGCAGCGAAGTTCGCGCGCGGCCGTTTGGCCCTCCCCGAGATGTTGCAGCAATTCGAATCCGAAGCCAGTGCAGTTGAGAACGAAAACTAATGAAACGCACCCTGCTGATATTTACGACTCTCGTAGGATTCTGGTCGATCGCTGCGCCGATGTCGCGCGCGCAAGGGGACGCCGATCCTGGGTCCGGCGCGGCCCAAGACGAGACCGCGGAGAAGGCTTCGACTGCCGCGACCGACTCGGCCCGCAACGGCGCAACGCCCGCGAAGACGGACGAACCGGCGGCGACGCCGGATGATACCGGCGCGAGCGACACCGGTTTGTCCGGCAGCCTCGACGAAATGCTGCACTCGGGCGCGATGGGGCTGATGTTGAAGGGGGGGATTTTCATGTGGTTCATCCTCCCGATGGGGATCCTCGCCTTCGGCGTGATCATCGAACGATACCGCAGCCTGAAAATGTTGGCGACCGACACGCAAGCCTTGCGGTCGCAAGTCCGCACGCTGCTCGAACAGGATCAGGCTGAAGAAGCATTAAACCTCTGCGAAAGTCAGCAGGGGCCGGTCCCGGCGATTCTCTCCGCCGGTCTGCGTAAATACGTCGTGCTCCGCCGGCTCGGTTACGACGCGGCCCGCATCGAAGAACAGGTCGTCAAGGCGATGGACGATTACGGCGTGCACGTCGTCGCCGCTCTCGAAAAGCATCTGCCGAGTCTGGCAACCGTGGCGAGCGTCGCGCCGATGCTCGGATTTCTCGGGACCGTCTCGGGAATGGTCAATTCGTTCGACACCATCGTCGCGCAGATGGGGGAAACGAACATTGTCGAAGCCGCGGCGGGGGGCATCAGCGAAGCGCTGCTCACGACGGCGTTCGGGCTGATCATCGGCATTCCCGCCTATGTCGCCTTCAACTATTTCACCAGCGTGATCAACCGGTTCGTCCTGGAGGTCGAAGAATCGGCGACGGAACTGATCGAGACCGTCACGCTGCAAATGGCCCTGCGGCAACGCGAGGCCGAGGAAGCCTGAGACGCCGCGGCGGCATTCATCCTATTTTCATCCCTCGTCAACAAAACCACCATCATGCTCCAGAAACTCAAACGATCGAACAAACTCCTCTCCGAACCGCCGACGGTGGCGACCGGGGATATCGCGTTCAATCTGATCGTTTTCTTTCTGGTGTGCGCCTCGATTCAGCCCGACCGCGGTTACAAGCAGACGATTCCGCGAAGCGAAACGGAGAACGAACAAAAGCAGGACGAACCGCAAAACGTCGAAATTCAACTGACGCGCACCGCGGTGCTCATCAATGGAGCGAACGTGCCGCTCGCCGATTTCGTCGGCCGCTTGCGATCGCAATTGAGCGGCAAGACGCGGCCGGAAGACCGCGTCGTCATCGTGAAAAGCCAGAAAGATACGCCCTACAAACATTGGATCGACGTCACCACCCGCATCGAAGAAGCGGGGGGGATCGTCACGCTGCAATTGGAAGAAGAACGGACCGTGCAACTGACGGAATGATCTTCGCGGGTGGGACTGGCGGCTTGTCCGCCAGTGTTTCTGAAAAGGCACCCTCACCCCAGCCCTCTTCCCGTGGGAGAGGGAGAAAAACAGACGAAGCGGAGCTTCGAAGACTTGCGTTCCCAAGCAGAGCATGGGAACGAGAGAACAACGAGGACGCGAACCATGAAAATCTCCCGCCGAACCATGCGATGCGATGTGCCGAGCACGGCGATGGGGGATATTGCGTTCAATCTGCTCATCTTTTTCGTGATTCTCGCCCGGGCGCAGGACGACAGTCATTTGCATTGGAACCCGGCGCAGGCCGAGAAACTCGAATCGGCGGGGAATTCCGTCGTCAGCGTCCTCGTCGATTCCGAAAACAAACTGTACCTCAACGGCTCCGAAATCGGCATCTCACAACTCGCCGGCCGCATCGAAGAATTGCTCGGCGATATGCCCGCGGGAAAACGGACCGTGCTGTTGAAAGTGCATCAAGATATTCTCGCCCAACGGTTCGAACCGATTTTGGAAGCGGTCAGCGAAGCGGGGGGCGATCTGGTGCATATATTGGAAGAAAACAAAACGAGTGGCACGCCCTGAATCCTCGAAGGGCGTGATGGATGATGATAACACGCCCTTCGCAAAGCCTCAGAGCGTGCCACCCGAAAGACCTCTTGGAGAAATCAATGACGCGACAAAACCCCTCCGGACTGCGCGGCGACATGAGCCGGCTTAAAGAACACGGCAGTGCCTCGATCGCCGAATTGCAGGAGTTCGTCCGCCAGTTGCATGGACGCAGCCCCAGCGAAGTGCTGGGGATGGTCTCGGCGAACTCGCTGGTTCGCTCGCTGCTGGAAGCCACGATCTACTTGACGGTATTAATCGGCGTCCTGACGGTGATCCCGTTCATGATGAAGGACGATGCGCCGGCCAAAGCCGCGGCGACGCCCGCAGCCGCCAATGCCGCGCCGACCGCTCCCGACGCCAAGGCGGCATCGGCGAACAACGCTGCGGCGACCGCGGAGGGCATCAGCGGAGAGGGCGCTCAAAAAGCAGTCGAGGTGATGGGACTCGGTGAGACCAAAACCGCCGACCCCAACGAAAATCCGCTGGATAATCTCGACGGTCTGTTGGACGACGTGAAGTAATTTTTCAGTTTAACGGGTGCCCCTGGCGGACTAGCCGCCAGTGCCACCTAAACGAAGCGAAGCTTTGAAGCACTTTTCGAATCCTATGCTGAAGAACGCCGCTAGAATCTGTTCGCACATCGACACCATAACGGCGATCGTCTTCGCTGTGTGGCTGATCGCGATCGCCGACTGGTTCTTGACGAGACGATTGCCGTCGGTGGTGACGGCGATTCTTTTTCTCGCTGCAACCGGTTACCTCGGTTATCGCACGTATCAAACGTCGCGCCAGCCCAATCGATCGGTTCGCACGTTGAATTTGCAATTGTCGGCGTTGTTTCTCGTGACGTGGCCGTTTCTGGTCTGGGCGACCGACGTGCTCGATTATCGCGAAGCGAGCGCGGTCTTGGCCCGCTGGGGAACCGGGGGGGTGTTCGTCCTCGGCCTCGCCTGGTTCGTGTGGGTGATGGAACGGGCGTCGCAGCGTTTCGAAGAGATGCGAACGCAGCGAGAATCACAACCGCCGCGATCGTGGCATCCGCTCGACGTGCGGGCCTGGTATTACGGCCGGCGCAGCCCCAAGCTGCGCCAATCGCTCGCCGGGCTGCTCGGCTATTCGCTGATGTTCCTCGCCGTGCTCGTTCTCTTTTCGCAAATCAGCGGTTGCCAGGAGATCTACGAAATGCCAGCCGGCGGCGGCGTGCAACAGACGATTGCCCAGACGATCAAAGTGCAGAAGGTGATCAAGAAGAAATACGTCGTCAACCCATTCAGTGCGATTCTCTTCAAAGTCCCGCCGATCGATGAAATCAAACTGCAGCTCACCGAAATCACGAAGCATGCCTACACCATCGGTTACGGCACCGGTGAAGGGGCCGGTTACGCGGGCGGCGTCAAAGGGGCCAAAGTTGCATTCGTTCGCCTCGAATACACAGGCGGCGACTGGGATCAGGACTTCGGCATCGGGGCCGACCAAAACATGTTGATCGAATACGGCCTGCGCATGAATCAGCCGGTGAAATCGCATACCGAATCGCTCACCATCGAGCGGTTGAAAAACGCCCCTCTCGAAAAGAGCCCGCCGTTCGTCTTCATGACCGGGCAGGGGAGTATTTCTCTTTCCAGCGGCCAGGTCAAAATCCTCCGCGAATATCTGCTCGATAAACACGGCATGTTGTTCATCGACAACGGCGGCAGCGGGCATTTTCACAACCAGGTGCTGGCGATGATGCGGAGCGTGCTGCCCAACGTGCGGCCGACGCCGATTCCGCTCGACGACATCATTCATCGGGTGCCGTTTCAGATTCCATTTCTTCCGTACGTGGCACCGCACGGCGGGAAAGAAGCCCTCGGCTGGCGCGTCGACGGCCGGCTGGTTTGTTACTATCACCCGGGCGACATCGCCGACGCCTGGGCCGACGATCACGCGGGCGTCCCCCCGGAAATCTGGGAAGCCTGTTATCAGTTAGGAACGAACGTCATCAATTACGCACATGCGGAGTACAGCAAATGGCTCGTATCACGTGGCGCTGCCAAAAAATAATTTTGCGCTGTCGTTTTTCTTTCCTGTTCGGCCTACTGAGTCTGTGGGGGGCGCTGCTGTTCGCTCCGATAGCGCTCATCGCGGCTCCGCTCGATGAACTGCCGCTCGAGCGCTGGAAAGATCTCCGCGAGACCGAACGCTATCAGTTGCAGATCGCCGAGAAGTATTACCGCGAGCAGAACTGGAAAGTCGCCGCCGGCGAATACGAAAAGTTCATCACGCTGCACGAAAAAAGCTCCGGGGCCGGGTTCGCCCAGATGAAATGGTCGATCTGCCAGGTCCGGCTGAAGAAGCTCAACACGGCGATTAAGGACGGATTTCAATCGGTCATCGACTATTGGCCCGAGTCCCCCGATGCGATGGTCTCGGCCTATTACATCGGCCTGACGTATAAGGACATGGGCGAAATCAAGCAGGCCAAGAAGGCGTATCAGCAGGTTCTCCAAAAATATCCGAAGGCGTCCGTCGCCGCGTACGCTGCGGTCGATCTCATCGATCTCGCCGGTCTGGAAGACGACAAGCAGACCCTCAGCACGCTCTGGAAAAAACTGACGTACGACACCGAACGGACGAACGACACCCGCGGCATCTGCGAGAATGCCTCGCGGCAATATGCTTCGCATTCGCTGCTTAACAACGGTTTTTCGGAAGCGGTCAAGTCCCTCTCCACGACGTACATCGAGCCGCCGCAATTGGTCGAACAACTCGTCGTCCTCTCGGTCCAAGCGGTCAATCAATTGATGCAGGACGAGAAAACCCGCACGCAGGCCGAGAAACTTGCCGACGACGTCGTCAACTACGTCCGCGGCGCGACGCCCGCCGACCTGACCATCCCCGAACAGAAAACATTCGCACAGAACTGCTGGTTCGCCATCGCCCGCCTGTACAACGCGTCGAATCGTGCCGACAAAACCGACGAAACATACAAATTCGCTCTCGAAAAACTGGGCCGCAGCGATGAAGTCCTCGCCCAGTACGCCGGCTGGCGCAAGTCACAAGGCAAGCATGAAGAGGCGCGCCAGTTGTACGCGGCCTACGAAAACAAAATCGAGGGACAGGCGCAGATCGCCTACAGCTTCCGCGAACAGCAAAAATATCCCGAAGCGGTGGCGACGTTTCAACAACTCGCCGGTGCCGACGCCGAGTGGCAGTTTCAGTGGCTCTCCGAAGCGGCGATCACGCATCGCTACGCCCACGAATGGATGCAGGCGATTGCAATTTATCAAGAACTGATGGCCAAAGACGTCGACCGCACCGATAGCTGGCTGTGGGAGATCGGCATCACGCATCGCGACGCGGGGCAGTACAAAGAGGCGATTGGCCACTTTCGTCAATGCAATAACTTCCCGCAGAATTACATCCAGATGGCGAACTGTCACCGCGCGCTGAAGGAACACGGCGAAGCGATCGTGCTCTACAATCAGATCGTCGGCACCGACAAAGATTGGGCGCCGTGGGCCATGATTCAGATCGGTTACACCCGCGAAGAAGCCGACCAGACCGAACTGGCGATCAAGTCGTTCCAGCAAGTCTGCAAGCGGTTCCCCACCCATCAATACGCCAGCCAGGCCCACGCCCACTTGCAGACGAAGTACAAAATCACCGTCACGCTGGGTGGCGCGAAGGATGAATAGTCGAGAGTCCAGGGGCGAGGGGCAGAAAAAAATACTAGCCCGAAGCGCAAGCGAGGGTTCTTCGTTTAGCCGCGACGCGGAGGGTTTCCGTAGCGGAGCGCTTCGCTGCACAATCGGCGAAGCAGAGCTTCGAAGACTTGCGTTCCCAAGCGGAGCATGGGAACGAGAAAAATCAATTATTAGCCCGAAGCGCAAGCGAGGGTCTCACGTTTAGCCGCGACGCGAAGGGTTTCCGTAGCGGAGCGCTAGCCGCAATTTTCGGAGTTCCGAATGGTCAATGTGAATCAAATCGCCGCCGGCGTTGTCATCGCGATTCTTATCTGCGGTTGCGGCTCCGGTCCCACTCCGCCGCAGGGTACAGCGAACTCGGTCGACTCGCCCGAAGCGAAAATCGACGCCGGCACGTCGCCGGCAACGCATAGGGCGAAGATCGCTGAAACTCCCGAAAAACCGTTATTCGACGAGCAACTCAAGTCCGTCACCGCGGCGATCGATCAAAACAACTGGGACGTCGCCGACGCGCAACTTGCCGCACTGCGCGAATCGCTCGGCGATGCGGCGACCGGCGATCAGCTCGCGAAAATATCGGACGTGGAACGCACCGTCTCCGCCGCACGCGAAGAAATCCGTCGCGAACAACGACAGAAAATGCTCGGCGAGGCGAAGGCGGAGTACGACAATGGCGAATGGGGCGCGTCGCTCAAGCAGATCGCCGCGATCGCCGCGCTGGCGCCGACCGAATCGGAGCGGATCGCGCTCAACGAACTCCGCACTTCGATCGACGAGGCGATGAAAGCCGAGCGCCGGCTCGCCTCGTGGATCAAGCTGCTCGGTTCGAGCGATGCGGGTGAAGTCAAAGCCGCACAAACGCAGTTGCTCGAAGAACCCGAGACCGCATTGCCGCTGGTGCGGCAGGCGATCCGCCGCAACGACGCCGCGACGACGAAGAATTCGCTCGAACTGTTGCGGAAAATGCGCCAGCCCGAACTGTCGCTGCCGATTATGGTCGGCGTGCTCGAAAGCCCCGATCAGCAGGCGAACTGGGACGTCGCCGTCAAGGAGATGCTCCGCCTCGAACATCCCGGCGCCGGTCCGCAACTGTTGCAGTTGGCAGTCTCATCGACGATCGCCGAACAACGGCAAGCGGCGCTGTCGGCACTGGCAAACGTGGTCGATCCGCCGGCCGATGCGGTCCTTTCGCTGCTGCCGTCGATTTTTCAAGAGGGACCGGAAATTCCCGCCGCACTGTCGGCAACGACGCACGCCGTACTGGTGAATCATCAGCACGACGTCCATGCCTGGCGCGGGTTGCGTGAAACGCTGACCGCCGCTGAGGAAAAACAGCTCGAACAAATCGCCGACCGACTCACCGCGCTGCAGGCATTGCCGGCGGAGCAGCAGGCGACGGTCGACGCCGCCCGACAACTGGCGATCGCGTTGCGATTCGCATCAGCCGAGCCGATGACGGGCCTACAGATTCTCGAAGCGTCGCCGACCGACCCGACAGTCAAACCGGCGGCATTGCTCGACGGCGTGTGGAACGGCACCGACTTGACGTCGATGTGGTGGACTCCGGTGAGTCAGCCCGGATTTGTCGTCATCGACCTGGGCGAGACCAAAACCGTGACCGGCGTCCGCATCTGGAACTTTAATGAAGTGAATGCCGGTTATCGCGGCTGGAAGGACGTTGAGGTTTTCGTCAGCGATACACCGACCGCTCTGCGCCCCGTGTCACAGGGTGTGCTGCTCCCCGCCCCCGGCATCCCCGAAGCGCACGATTACAGTCAGGTGATGGGGGTCGACTTCGTGCGCGGCCGTTATGTGAAACTCGTCTGCAAGGCCTACCTGGCAAACTCCAGCCACGCGGGCCTGAGCGAAGTGCAGGTGCTGGGGTATTAATCCTTCTCCCCCCGGGAGAAGGTGGCCGCAGGCCGGATGAGGGTGCCTTTTTGCCTTCCCGTTTAGCCGCGACGCGAAGGGTTTCCGCAGCGGAGCGCTTTCGGTGGCGTCGAGCGGCACAGCGAG
>JBBECD010000198.1:0-15481 GCA_040881995.1 Planctomycetaceae bacterium | reverse complement strand
ACGCTCAATTTCCAGCGATTTGAAGACGTATCACTCCTGGCCGCGTGAGGTATAGCGGCAAAGCGAATACCGCTTCGGAAGCGCTGACCGGCCTCGATCAGATGCGGCCCGTGCTGCAATCGATTCGCCGCGGCACACGATGGATCATCGGCATGCAAAGCCGCGACGGCGGCTGGGGGGCCTTCGATAAAGACAACACCCGCGAACTGCTCACGCGCGTGCCGTTCGCCGATCACAACGCGATGATCGATCCGAGTTCGGCCGATCTCGCGGGGCGCGTGCTCGAAATGTTCGCCGAACTCAATTTTCCCGCCGACGATGAAACGCTGCAGCGCGCCATCCGTTACATCTGGGAACATCAGGAACGGGATCGCTGCTGGTACGGCCGCTGGGGAGTCAACTACATCTACGGCACCTGGCAAGTTCTGGTCGGATTGACGGCGATCGGTTGCGACGCGGGGGATCGCCGCATTCGCGGCGCCGCCGAATGGATCAAGGCGAAACAGCAGTTGAACGGAGGCTGGGGCGAAACTCCGCGAACGTACGACGAACCCGAACTCCGCGGCACGGGACCGGTCACGCCGTCGCAGACGGCCTGGGCGTTGATGGGATTGATGGCCGCGGGTGAAGTCGATTCACCGGTCGTCGAGCGAGGCATCGGCTATCTCATGAGCACGCAGAAGGACGACGGCACGTGGGACGAACCGGAGTTCACGGGGACCGGTTTCCCGCGAATCTTTTATTTGAAGTACCACATGTACGCGATCTACTTCCCCCTGATGGCGATCGCCCGCTATGCCCGATTGAAACGGCGATCGGAGCAGCGGTCATAAGCATCGAGCATTGATGACGCGGCGAGACCAATCGATTGACGGGCCTCGGCGGCTTAAAAAATGAATAAAATCAAAAAAGAAAAAATCGTAACATTTTAGCCGAATGGCGAAACAATCGCCGTTCGCTCGCGGAACCCGGAAAAAGGCAAGTCTCACGCGAAGGCGCAAAGAAAGAATGGATGTGTTGAACGCATTCATAATATGTTTTTATGCCTTGTGGATTATCTTTACTTTGCGCCTTCGCGCCTTCGCGTGACACCTGTCTTTACTGCACCATTCGGTCCATCGGTGGGTCGTTTCGCCATTCGGCTAAAGTATTACCAAAAATCGAATTCGCTACAGGCGCAGCGTGAAATCGAAAAATCTTGATGCGACTTTGCCAAAGACGGCAAGAGAATATTGCTCCACGACATTCCAGCATCTATAATTCGTAAAAACATCCTCAGGAGAATGAAGGGCATGAATCGGCCGATTCGAACTCAGGCGCCGTACTGATTCCGAGACACGTCCTCATCCCAAAATTAACCGCACCGTGTCCGCACCCTCTACGAATAAAACCGACGACCCTGCCAAACGCCCGCGCATTCTGATTTGCGGCGAGAGCAACCCTCAGACCGCGGGGATCGTCGAGGGTCTGAAATCTCACTTCGACGTGGTCCCGCATACCACCTCCGAGCAGGACATCGAAGAGCTGTGTCACGGCGAAGTCTCCGGCGTGCTCACGCTCGGCCCCTCCACCAATCAGTCGGGGCTGTTGTGGCAATCCGCCGGGCTGCTCAATTTGATTCCCGAAGGGGTCGTGCTCCTGGATGCTCAGCAGAAAATTCTGTGGAGCAACGACGCCTTCATCAAACTGACCAACAGCGAATCGGTCCCCATCGGCAAACATTTTTACGACGCCTTCGGCACCCCCGAAATTCTCGGACCCGATTTCTGTCCGTTTCACTCCGCGCTCGGTTCGGGCGAATCGGCGCGCAGCACGTTGCACGTCGGCGAGAAATCGTACTTCGCGATTGAAGCCGTTCCGCTCGCCGTCGACGGTTCGTCGCACGGCTGTTCGCTGATCGTGTTGGTGCGAGACGTTACCGTCGAGGTTCTTCAGCGGCAAAAACTCAACGCGGTTTATCAGGCGGGGCTCGATCTCGGCGACCTGTCGCCGCAAGAAATTCTGCAGATGTCGCTGCAAGAGCGGATCGAACTGCTTAAGGCGAAGATTCTGCATTACACGAAAGATCTGCTCGAATTCGACACCGTCGAAATTCGCCTGCTCGAAAAACCGACGAAAAAGCTGCAGCCCTTGCTCGCGGTCGGTATGAACCCCGAGGCCGCCAATCGCGAATTGTTCGCCGAACCTCAAGGGAACGGCGTGACCGGTTTCGTCGCCGCCACGGGGAAGAGTTACCTCTGCGAAGATACGGGGAACGATCCGCTGTATCTCCCCGGCGCGCCGGGCGCCCGCAGCTCGCTGACCGTTCCGCTGTATCTGCACGACGACATTCTCGGCACGTTTAACGTCGAGAGCCCGATGTCCGGCGGATTCGACGAACACGACTTGCAGTTCCTCGAATTGTTCTCGCGAGAAGTCGCCGTCGCCCTCAATACCCTCGAACTGCTGGTCGTCGAAAAGATGTCGACCGCGACGGCGAGCACCGAGATGGTGATGCAGGAAGTCGCGCATCCCGTCGATGAAATCCTCAACGACACCACGTGGATCCTCGAACGCTATATCGGTCACGAGCCGAGCGTTTCGGAGCGGCTGCAAAAAATCCTCAAGCACACGCGGGCCATCAAGCAGGTCATTCAAAAAGTGGGCGAAACGATGACGCCCAAAATGACGAATCCCTCGTTTCCCTCCCGTCCCGATCGTCCGAAGCTCCGCAAAAAACGCATTCTCGTCGTCGACAGCGACGAAGCGGTCCGCCGCGCCGCTCACGAATTGCTCGGCCGCTACGGCTGCGAAGTCGAAACGTCGCACAGCGGTGAAGACGCCTGCCTGATGGTGCGCAGCTTCCACTACGACGCCGTCATCGCCGACATCCGCCTCCCCGACATGAACGGCTACGAATGTTTCTGCCGGCTGCGCGACATTCACGAGCACCTTCCCATCATCATGATGACCGGTTACGGTTACGACGCCGCGCATTCGCTGGTGAAAACCCGGCAGGCGGGATGCAAATCGGTTTTGTTCAAACCGTTCCGCCTCGATCAATTGCTCGCCGAGGTCGAAAAAGCGGTCGCCCCGCCGGCGGAAATGCCCGAAGGGCAAGTGCAGAAAACGTGAGCGCCGAGAGCGCGAAACTTCATTTTAGTGCGAGTTTCGAGTTCAATTCCCGTCGTTTTGCGCGCATTTTCCCTCATTTTGCTCGATTGTGCGTCCATTTCGCGCGCATTCGGCTTATTCGCAGTCACTGGCGCGCTACTGACGCACTCTGGGCCGCACTGGCGCGATACTGGCGCTCACTTTGTGATCACTGGCGCATATTTCGCGGCGACTTGCGCCTAATTCGAGCGCGTTTCGCGCTCATTTCCTTCGGTTTCGCTCCCTTTGCGCGCTCTTTTCAGGGCTTTGCGCGGAGTTTGCATGGGGTTTGCGGGGGGTTGCACGTCCTTTGCGCGCGTTTTACACGCTTTTGCTCGCGTTTTGCGCTCTGTTGGCGCATAATGGGGTAGTTGTCCGTTGTCCGTTGGACATTCGTATCTCTTCCAAATTCGCTTGCATCGCGTTTATCTTGTTTTTGAAAGGTCCAGCCATGTCACACGTCTCTCGCCGCGATTTTATCCGCCAAGCTCTTGCCGCCGGGACGGCCATTCCCGCCGCCTCGTCTCTCGGCTCACGATTTCTGCTCGCCGATGAAGCGACCGGCGCGAACGAAAAACTGCGTCTCGGCGTGATCGGCGTCGACGGCCGCGGCGGTTCGAATCTGGCGGGGGTCGCCGGCGAAAACATCGTCGCGCTCTGCGACATCGACGACATGCGGCTCGACAAAGCCGCCGCGACTTTTCCCGACGCGAAAAAATTCAACAACTGCCTCGACCTCATCGAAATGAACGACCTCGACGGCGTGGTCGTCAGCACTCCCGATCACATGCACGCCATCCCGGTCGCCGCGGCGCTGCGCAAGAAGCTGCCGGTCTACTGCGAGAAGCCGCTGACACATTCGATCTACGAAGTTCGCGTGCTGCGCGACCTCGCGATCGAAGCCGGCGTGCCCACGCAAATGGGAAATCAAATTCACTCCGAATCGAACTACCGCCGCGTGGTCGAAGCGATTCAAGCCGGTGTGATCGGCCCCATCCGCCGGGTGCACGTCTGGCAGGGAGGCTCGGTTCAGCCCGGCACGCGCGTCAAAGAAGCCACGCCCCCGAAACATATCCATTACGATCTGTGGGTCGGACCGGCGCCGTACCGGCCGTTTCACGAATCGCATTTCCATTTCCACTGGCGCTGGTGGTGGGACTTCGGCGGCGGTCAGCTCGCCGACTTCGTCTGCCATTACGTCGACCTGCCGGTCTGGGCCTTGAATCTCACGCTTCCCGAAGTCGTCACCGCCGAGGGAGTGAAGGACTACGAAGGGGACAACGACACCCCGAGCAAGCTGAAAGTCGATTACGAATTCCCCGCCCGCGGTTTGCTCCCTGCCGTGCATATGACGTGGTATCACGGCGGCTGGATGCCCGAGGGCGCCGAAGAATACGGCAAAGGTTCGGCGGTCCTCTTCGAAGGCGAAGACGGCCGCTTGCTCGCCGATTACGGCACGCGGAAGGTCTTTATGAACTCGGGCAAGGAAGAGAAAGCCGTCGCCGAGACGATTCCCAATTCGATCGGCCACCACGCCGAGTGGATTCAAGCGATCAAAATCGGTTCAAGAACGATGTCACCGTTCGCCTACGGCGCGATCCTCACCGAGATTGGCCACCTGGGCAATGTCTCGTACCGCGCGGGCCAAAAGCGCCTCGAATGGGACGCCGACGCCATGCAAGCGACGAACTGTCCCGAGGCGGATCAGTTCGTGAAGCGTGAGTATCGCGAGGGTTGGACGCTGTAGGGATGAGGGTCGAGGGTCGAGGGTCGAGGGTCCAGGGCCAGAAAAAGGCAATGGCGTAGGGTGGGTCGAGAGACGCTTCGCCGCGCTGCCCCACCGATTTGATTCGCTCAACTCAACACATCTCATTTCAAGTGTTTTCCGCCTGCCGCTTTTCGTAATCCAATATATTTTTGATGAACCCCGCCAGCATCACCGCGGCACCAATGAAGCCGAGAACCGCGGCGATGATTCCATCGGGCCACATTTTTTGAATCGGCCAGTAACTCGCCGCTGCGCCCAAGCTACCGAAACTGAAGATGATGAAATAGAAGAACTGCACGCATTCGACGCAACGCCCTCGAGCAGGGCAACGCCGGAAAAACGACACCAGATAACCCGCCGTCGCCGTGACGATGAAAATCAAAAAGCTAAGAAACGTCACGTACAACAAGAACCCAAGGATCGTTCCCGCCACCGGAGGTGGATCGTGGCCAAACAGCATCGCCGCTCCCAACGAACCGCTCATCAATAAGAAGGCGATCCAATGGATGCGCGCGACTTCAAACCACCATTTCACGCCGCGCATTCCTGAGAATCCCAGCCGACGAATGTTGCGGGCGGATTGTCGCAGCGCCATCACGGACGCCAATGCGCCGACGATAATCCACGAGAGCCACGTCAGCACCAACAGCGTGCGCGCCGCGGCGATGTTAAAGAAAACGCCCACCATAAAATTGAGGCTAAAGATCACCCCCATGCCTGACATCAACAGCATCGGCGGTAACCAACCCGGGCCTTGCGAAATGCGCCGTGCCAGGTAAACCCAATATTGCGGGTGAATGGGTCGCAGGGCTTTGAGCATCGTATCGCCTCACCGATCAAACGTCAAATTCTTTGGCTGCCCCGCGACGAGTTCGCACCGCCATGCGCCGATGTCTTCGAGGCCCGAGAAACAAATCATGCCCTCGTCCGGCCTGTCGGGCCGAGCGAATATGATTGTTTGGATCGTAAGCCCTTCGTTTCGGTTGGGCAAAAACCGCAGACTCGAATCGTCGCCTTCGAGAAAATCGTTGACGTTCTTCTCGAAGGCCGCGAAATTCCGCACGATGACGCGGGCGCGATCCATCAGCGCGGCATCAGGTCGCACGTCGCCGCCGATGATGAATTCGATTTCCTTTCCTCCGATTGGAACCTTCGTTTCCCACGAGTCGCCGTCTTCCGAGAGCGCGAGCGTGCCGAGGACATGATCGTAGACCTCGGCGAGGCGGTTGATGCGTTGGGCGAACCAGATTCGTCGCAGTTCATTGAACATCGATTCTCGACCGGAATGAATGGGTTGGCGAGGCGTGTCGATTCTTCCAGGCTTCTCGATCATTCCCCCACCGTGCGCATCAACCCCATCGTTCCCCAGACGCTGCCGAAATAGGTGATGGGAATTACGAAGTCGCCGGGCGTTACGCCGGGGTGGCCGCGGCGGACCATCGGCCACGAGCCGTCGTCGTTTTGCGTCTGCACCAGAAACGCCGCCGCGCGCTGAATTTCGTCGCGGTCTCGTTTCACGCCGGCGAGGTTCATGGCGTAAAGCGCCTGACCTGTGGCATAGGCGTCGCTGGCACGATCGTCGAGTTGTCCCCAGCCGCCGTCGTCGTTCTGCCGCGCGAGGAAGGCCTCGATCTGCGGTTGAACGACGTCGTCCGGCTCTCGGGCTTGCACCAGCATGACGAGTTCCAATGCCGACGACTGCGTGGTCTTCTCGGGGGTGATCGTCTTCAGCCATGCCGCGGCCTTTTCGCGGGAGGCGTTCACGCGAGCGCGTTCTTCATCGCTGTAGGGGAGGTCGAGCTCCAGTGCGAGATACGACAATCGCGTGGCGACTTCATCCGATTCGAAAAACGGCGGCGGGCGGTTCTTGGGCGGGGCCGACGACCATTCCCACGCGCCGTTTTCTTCTTGATGGCGTATCAGATGGTCGGTGACGATCTTGAGTTCGTCGGGCGAAAGCGACTTTTGCTCGGGAACAGTGAGAGCCATGAATGACAGGTAAATTCCCGGCGTACTGACCATCCGCCAACCGGGCCGTGTGTCGCGCGGTTTCTCCATGCGTTCCATAAAGCGTTCTTTAGTCCATTTTTCATTTTCCGCCAGAGCCGATTCGTCGAAGGGGAATCCCCGCGCTTTGGCTTCGTTCAGAGCCCAGACGGTCATCGTCCCGTGATGGCAGGTCGCGCAGTCGCGTTCCTTCCGCCATGTGACGGCGTCGGCGATGAGAAACTCGAGTCCTTTTTCGACGGCCTGTTGGGGAGTGCGCGAATCTCGAGGATTCTCGCCGGACGTCGGATAGGGGTTTACCCAAAAAACGCCGCCGATGAAGAGGGTGAGATAAAAGGTGCGGTGGGACATGGCGGTTTCCCGGTTCGAGTTATCGGGTGTCGCGTTCATGCACACGCGATCGAAGTCTTTAAATCGAAGGATGAGGGATGAATTATGAAGGATGAGTCAGAAAAGGCAATAAACGTTCTCTCTGACTCATCCTTCATCCTTTAAATCGAAGGATGAGGGATGAATTATGAAGGATGAGTCAGAAAAGGCAATAAACGTTCTCTCTGACTCATCCTTCATCCTTCCGCCTTTATCCTTTTCTTCAATCCCCATCACCCGATCGCCCCATCACCCACTCTGAATTCACTCACTCCGCCACGCCGGCGGAGACCTTCGCCTGCGACGACTTCTTCAGTTCGGCGATGATGCCGGGCATTTCACCGGCGGGGATGGCGTAGCAACCGGTGCGGCCGGCGCGGGCGATGTTGAGGCCGATGACGTTTCCTTTGACGTCGATCAAAGGGCCGCCGCAATTCTCGGGCTGCAACACCGCATCGTGCTGCAGCACCGCGGGGAAATCGGCCCGGCGGCGGCTGAGTTCGCGGGCGATCTGGTCGTCGTTCGAACCGGGATGCAACAGCGCGGGAATCGGCGCTCCGAGAATCACTTCTACTTCGACCTCGTTGTTCTCGCGTTCATACGCGACTTTGACGGGGGTTCCCGGTTCGTAGCCCCGCACGACTTCGACCAGATGGGTCGAGGAGTAAATTCGTTTTCCCGCGACGGTCTGAATGCGGTCTCCTGACTTGAGACCCGCCTTGTCGGCGCCGCTGTCTTCGATCACCTGTTTCACCAGCGGCCCCAATTGCGTGTCGAGAATCGAAACCCCCAGCACCGCTTTTTCCACGGGAATGGACCGCCGGGGAACGCTGATGATGCCGACGGCGATCGGCGCTCCGTGCAGGCCGGGCGTTACGGCCCACCGGCCCACGGGCGGATCGTCCTCTTGCGACCATTTGACCGGAGTCAACTTCGAGGCGTCGACTTGCAATAACGCGAGATCGTAGGGCTTGTATTCGGCGAGCACGCGCGCCGGGAGATCGCGGCCGTCTTTGAACCGGCAGACGATCTTGCCGCGAAGTTCGCTGGCTTTCGTGATGATACGGCCGCGAGCGTCGACGACCACCCCGAGGGCGATTTCGTCGCCGTCGCCGAGGATGCGGACCGTCGATTGGCAGGCGTCGAGCGCGGCGTCGGTGAACAGATACCGGATCACCGCGCCGTTCTTGGTGTGATTGGGATCGAGCGTGTTTTCGTTCGCAGCGGCGAGCGGCGCGGCGAGTGCCAGGGCGATTCCACCGATCAAGCCGAACGCGAGCGTCCGTCGTTTTCCGTTCATGACGAGGTCTCCAGCGACCCCAGAACGATTTCTTCTTCGATCAGGCGGTCGTCGCGCTGAATCGTCAGTATGACTTTTTCTCCCGGTTCTTTCTGGCCGATCAAGTCTCGCAAATGATTGAAACCCAAGATCGCCGTTTGATCGACTTTGAGAATCACGTCGTCCAGCAGCACTCCCCCTTTGTCGGCGGGCTGATGGGCGAGAACTTCGGTCACACGGCAGCCGTGAACGATATCTTCGGCGAACAGTCCGAGGAGGGCGCGCGGTTTTTTCAATGCAGGCGTTGGAGCCGGCGAGGACTCCGTCTGCGGCGGTGCCGACGCCGCGGCATCGGCCGGCTGCGGCTGATCGGCGTGGACGATCTCTTCCCAGCGTTTCTGGTACTGGATCACCGGTGCATGAAAGTTGCGGTTAACGGTGGGACCGATGCGGCTGTGAATGCCGATCACGCGGCCGTGCATGTCGAACAGCGGGCCGCCCGAGTCGCCGCCGACAAGCGGGCAGTCGCTTTCGAGATAATCGTCTTCGACGTCGATCAACCGGCCGAGCCGCACGACGGCGGGTCGTTCTTCGGAATACCCGCCGGAGTGTCCCGTCGCCAGACACCAGACCCCCGGTTCGAGTTTCAGGCGATCAGCTAAGGGCGAAGCGGGCCACGGACCGGCCTCGTCGAGTTGCACGACGGCGACGTCGCGCGAATGGTCGACATAGATGGTTTCGCCGGCGACTTGCCGTTTGTCGGCGAGAATGATATCGAGTTTTTGTCCCACTTTCACCGCCACATGAGCGGCGGTAAGCACAAAACCGTCCTCAGTAACGATGACACCGCTCCCTTGAATGTAGTAGGCCCGAATCGCGACGGTGCTGGCGAGCGCCTGCGGAACTTGGGCGACGATGAAATCTTCCATCGCCTGCAGGTCATCCGTCGTATGAGGGACGGGGTCGTTGAATGCGTCGTCCCGTTTTCGGAAGTCGCCGGACGATTCGCCGTCGGCGGCGCGGGACTCCTCCGGGTTTTGCGGGTGCGACGGCGCGAAAGAATCGGAGCGGGGAGAAGAAATTTCGCGCTTCGTTATCGCGAGAGGGGGACCGCCATCGGTCAATTTCTTGCCATTCGCCGAATTCGCGTCGGCGGAAACTTGATCTCGACCTCGGTTTGATGTCTTGCCGGGGGCGGCCGAAGGTTCGCGGCGAGAGAAAGGCGCGGAGATGGTCCCTGTTCGCTGCACCGCCAGGAACGTATAAAAGGCGACCGCCAGCAGCGATGCGAGAATCAGTTGTCCTCGGCTCGGCTTGAAAATGCGGAAGAGATTCGGCATGGCGGGTTCCACGGTCACATGGAAGAGGCGTTGATTCGAGATCAAATGGTATTGGGAAATCAGCTCTGAAAAACATAACGGTTGTCGATAACAGGCCCGTTGATACCGTCAGATTGGGTTCCTTTTTAAAATGTTCAAATGAGCTGTTCACGAAAAATAAATCGAATGCGGTGTTTACGGGCAGTGAACATTATATGATGATATGATGGGAATGTGAAGTCTGTAATATCTCGAAAATCATGATCTTATTTTTCCAGGATCCGCCGGGAGATTTCTGGAATTTGGCCAATTCGATCGTTATGATCGAGGGATATCAAAATCTAATTTTCAGTACCGTGACGACGCCAGGGGGTTGAAGATCTGTTCCCTGAGGGAATTCCGGGGGGAACGACGAGGCCGTTGGATTTCCGATCCACCAGGGAAATGGGAGTGACTGCCGATGAGCGACGTCGCGAACAAGACGGCGACAGCCACCGTCAACCGGTATTTGAAGCGTTTCCGCGACAAGGATCGACAAAGCTGGAAGCGTTTCATTGACTGTTACGTCCCTTATGTCTACGACATCTGCCGTCGAAACGGCTGCTCGGGAGAGCTGGCGCAGCATGTGACCGAGGAGACGATTCGGGACGTCTGCCACGAGGTCAAGTCGCATCGGCACGATTCCGCCGAGCGGTCGATGCAGACCTGGTTGGAGACGATCGCCATGCATCGCCTGAGCGAATCGGGAATCCTGGGCATCACCCGCGATCACCCGCAGACCGCTCCGGGGAACGGAGCCACACGAACGATGGCGATGCCGGAGATTCAACGATCGTCGCCGGTGCGGGCGCTGGGAATCATTTCGCATGGAGCGCTCAAATCGGTCGAAGCGGAGTTTCCTCCCCGCGAAATGCAGACGTTTAAGCGAGCGGTGATTCTGGCCGAATCGGCCCAACGCGTCGCCGACGAAATGGGGGAATCGATCGCATGGGTGTTCGATGTGCGATACCGAATCCTGGCCCGGCTGAGACACGTATTGCAAGACGGCTGAAACGCCGCGGGAATCGGCGCGGTCGTGTTCGTGGGTGATTTTTCCGAACGCTCAGTTCCTTTTGATTGTCGATCGTCACATATTCATTCGAAAAATCATCCCAGGGCCATGACCTGGCGGGGGAATCGGGCATGAACTGCCTGTGCCGAACTCATTCCGACGCCGACCCGCATCCGCTCCTGTTGCAGTACGCGGCGGGAACGTTGCCCACCGAACAGGTCGAGGTCGTGCTCCAGGCGATTCGCGTTTGCGACGTTTGCCGCAAGAAACTGGAATCGGTGGTCGTCGACGACGAGCTGATGCGTTCGTTGCGTTTGCCGGAACCGGAGTTATCGCATCTCGACGATCCCGAGTGCAATTCGGCGATGGACAGCGTCCGGCGGATGGTCGATGAAATTCTCAATCCGGACAGCGACTTGACGCAGCGGTCGGATGAAACGGCGCATCAGTCCGAATCCTCCTCGCCCGACTACGACGTCAAGGTCATCGGTCAGTACCGCATCCGCGAAATCCTCGGTAAAGGGGGCATGGGGACCGTTTACAAGGGGATTCATCCGCAGCTTGAAAAGGTCGTCGCCATCAAGCTGCTTAAGGCCGATTTGTCGAAAGACCAGAACGCGGTCGCGCGGTTTCAGCGGGAAATGAAAGCGGTCGGCCGGCTCGATCATCCCAACATCGTGCGGGCCACCGACGCCGGGACCGCCGACGGCCACATGTTTCTGGTAATGGAATACGTCGATGGCGTCGATCTGCGATCGCTGGTCGACATGGGGGGGCCGCTCACCGTCGCCGATGCGTGCGAAATAATTCGCCAGTCGGCCGTGGGATTGTATCACGCTCACGAACACGGTCTCGTGCACCGCGACATCAAGCCGAACAATATTCGTTTGTCGCGGCAAGGATACGCCAAAATTCTCGATCTCGGTCTCGCGCGGGTGACGTGGGATGAAGGCCCCGGCGGCGCGGGACAACTCACGCAAACCTCGCAAATCTGCGGCACGTACGACTACATGCCCCCCGAACAGTGGGAGAGCACGCATCAGGTCGATCATCGCGGCGATATCTACAGCCTCGGTTGCACCTTTTATTTTCTGCTCACCGGTCACGCCCCGTTCGATCATCCGAAATACCATGGAAATTATCTCAGCAAGATGCGGGCGCATCTGATCGAGCCGGCTCCGCCGATCGGCGAGTGGCGTCAGGACGTACCGGCCGAAGTCATCGCCGTCCTCGACAAGATGCTGGCGAAAGATCCCGACCATCGGTTTGCGTCGGCGGCGGAGGTCGTGTACGCGCTCGATCCGTTCTGCCGTGAAAACCGTCTGCCGGAACTGGTCGGCCCGGGCGATCGGCCCGGCTCGGGGGTGATCACGCAGCCGCTCAGTCATCCCTCGGCGCTGTTGGCCAAGCCGCGATCGTCTTCGGCGTCGCTTGTCGCTCCCATGCCGACGCCCGCTTCGATGGGCATGAGGATCGGCTTCCTCGCATTCGGCCTCGTCGGTGCGATCGGCATCGGCGTGCTGGTGTCGCAACTGCTGAATCATTCGTCGCAAAATCCCTCGGCGTCGCCGGGAGGAAATAATACGACGCAACCGTTAAACGTCGCCTCGGCGGCGTCAACGACGACCGACGTTGTCGCCCCCACGACGAATGCGGCGACAACGGACGATTTTGGAGAAAAAACGATCGACGATTCCGCCGGAGAAGATGACCCCTCCCCGCCGAAGATGAACGTCGCCACGACGACCGATTCCGCAAAGAAATTGCGGCCGATCATCACGAAGGTTCCCGCGGCGACGATTCCGGAAAAACAGATGTACCGGGTGACGCTCCATCTGGAAAATGAAGCGGAGGTGAAAGGCAAACTGGAGTTCGTCCTCGCCGACGATGCGCCCAACGGCGCATCGATAAATCCGCAAACGGGTCAGTTCTCGTGGACTCCCGGCGAAGAGGACGGCCCCGGTGAATTTGTGCTTGCCGTGCAGCTTCTTTCTCAGGACGAAGCGGTCGAGAGCGCGACCGTCTCCTGGTCGGTGGACGTGCAGGAAGTTAACGACGCCCCTGCCCTCGAACAGCCGAAAAATTACGTCATCGACGAAATGAAAACATTAGAGTTCGCGGCGCAGGCCACGGATGCCGACGAGCCGGCGAACGCCCTGAAATTCGAACTGTCGGGGGACGTTCCGCAAGGGGCGGCGGTCGATCCGGTCACCGGACAATTCGAATGGACGCCGACGGAATCGCAAGGTCCGGGCGAATACACGATTTCGCTGAAAGTCAGCGACGACGGCAAACCGTCATTGAGTGTAGAGAAGACATTCAATGTGGTTGTGAAGGAAATCAATCAACCGCCAAAGTTTGAACCGCTCGCCTACGAGTACGTCGACGAGCAAGGCAACTACCTGCTCGGCACCGGCGAAACGTTACGGGTCACGCTGCATGCCGAAGACGACGATCTTCCCGCTCAGAAATTGAAATACCAGCTTGCGGAAGGGGCGCCCGAACACGTGCAACTCGACGCCGAGACGGGTGAGCTGACGTGGGCGACCGAGACCGGCGACACCGGCAAGGATTTTCAATTCGACGTCCTCGCCGTCGAGACCGCGGGCGACGAACCGCTCAGCGCTCGGCAGACGTTGTCGTTTCACGTCGAGCGTTATTTGCGGAACTCGATCGGCATGCGCCTGGCCTCCATTCCGGCGGGTCAGTTCCGCATGGGGAACATGTCGGGCGAGATCGGTCTGCCGGGCTTCGACGATCTCATTCCGGAAACGCCCCCCGCCAAACCGGGCGATCAGAATACCGGCGGAAACGCAAATCCGAATCCGAACCCCGCTCAGAACCTCAATCCCAACGTGAATGCCAAAGTCACGCTCAAGCCTCCCGAGTATCCGAAGGACGAACGGCCCGTTCGTACCATTCGGCTGACACGCGATTTTCACATGTCGGCCCATGAAGTCACGCAGGAACAATTCCTCGCCGTGATGGGCGTGAACCCCAGTTATTACTCCGCCACGGGTGATGGAGCGAAGGACGTCGCCGAAGTTGAAGCGGGCCGATTGCCGGTTGAATCGGTGACGTGGGACGAGGCGGTGGAATTTTGCCGCAAGTTGAGCGAACGTCCGGAAGAAAAAGCGGCGGGGCGGCGGTATCGGCTTCCCACCGAGGCCGAATGGGAATACGCCTGTCGCGCGGGCAAGACCGGCAAGGAATCGGACTTCTCGACCGGTGCGTCGCTCTCCTCCAAGCAGGCGAACTTTAACGGCACCGCCGCGGTGCACGGCGCGGAACCCGGCCCGTTCGTCAATCGCACCCAATCGGTCGGGTCGTATGCGCCGAATGCCTGGGGACTGTTCGATATGCACGGCAACGTCGCCGAGTGGTGTCACGACTGGTATTCGCCCGAGGCGTACAAAGAAATCGTCCACGAAAACCCTGCGGGCCCTCAGCCCGACAAACCCGGGGGCGAACAGAAGCTCGAGAGTAAAGTCATTCGCGGAGGAAGCTGGTACGACCACGGTTTCGAGTGCCGCTCGTCGAAGCGATACAAACACAAGCCGTACGAAAAAACGCGGATGTTAGGCTTCCGCGTCGTCTGCGAAACGGCGGGAGACGTCCCCGCCATCAACGAAGCCGCCGCGACGAACGACGATCCGCTACAGTGACTGGCAGGACGAAGGATGAGGGAGGGATGAATGCAATAAACGTCCTCTCTCACTCATCCTTCATCCTTCCGCCTTCATCCTTCGATTTCACCGGCTCGCACCGCAAATGCGGGCGGAGTTTTTCGATGGTTTTGGGGCCGATGCCGTTGACGCGGTCGAGGTCGTCGATGCTCTGAAACGGACCGTTGGTCTTGCGGTCTTCGACGATCCGCAGCGCCAGCCGTTCGCCGATTCCTTCGAGCTGCATCCATTCCACCCAATTGGCCGAGTTGATGTCGAGATGAAACTCCCATTCTCGCTCGGGATGATGCGACAGCTCGACCGGCTGCAGGCTCCAGCGGCTCGCCTGAAACGCATGTAACGCCGACAGCGCGAGCGTGGCCCCCGCGAGCAGACCCACGAACAACTGATCGCGCGGCTGCAAGCCGAACCGCCGCGATGACGATGCGCTTTGAAAATCGCTCGGCACGCCGTCGGGAGGTGAATAGTCGGTTGGCGATGCGGCGTCGGGTATCGACGCGTCTTCCGCTGCGCGAATCGATGCCGCGACCGCCGTCCCGTCCTCGGGCGGGGCGTTCTCCGGCTCAATCGCGGAAATCGGAGCATTCACCGAGTTGACCATGCTGATACGCATCTCAAAAATCGCGATCACGAAATGGTGCGGCCTCGATCATTCGAAGCGGTCTCAGCATGATACGGTAAAGTTGTGCAATTTATCCACTAACCCGGATTATTCATGACCTCATACTAGTCCCGAAGCGCAAGCGAGGGACAGCGAATGGGTTACCCTCGCTTGCGCTTTTTGAAGTTGCGCTTTATAACAGGAACGCCTTGTCTTCCGCCCCGAAGGGGCACCCACAAATTAGCCCAGGGCAAAGTGAACGGCGATAG
>JBBECD010000197.1:0-15522 GCA_040881995.1 Planctomycetaceae bacterium | reverse complement strand
ATGGGTAAACATCGCCAAACCTGATTTTGTGACAATACTAATGTGAGGCTCAATAGCCGCGACGCAACGCGGAGCGCCAGCCGAGGCAAAAAATCTTCCCATTTGACAAGAGCAAACGACGGAGAATAAATGATGCACATTCCGGAAGAACGTATCAAACGAAGGCGTCTCATTCAGACGGAGAAATACGTGGTCGCCGTCGACGTCGAGATGGTTGTCCCCGTCGACGATCCGAGCGAGTCGTGTTACGAATCGGAGACGGTGGAACTTTTGCGCGAAATCAAAGAGCGCGCCGATCAGGGCGACGTGGAATGGTTGACCAGGCACGGAAAAGTCTACGCCGCCGTGGACGCGGCGTGAGCACGCCGAATTCGAGCAGGCACCATGGATTGTCACCCCCTCGTTCGGCAGAAGCTGGTCGCTCGAAGACTCGACCCCAGCCGACCCGCCGCCTTCGTCATTTCTCCACCTCATCCTCAGGCACCGCATCGAGCATGCGGCGGGCTGTTTTCAGATGCTCGTCGGCGGCGCGGTCCCAACGGACTTGCTCGGCAACTCCCTGCCAGGGGCTGCCGAGCAGCGGAAGCAGATTCTCCACGCACGCGGCGCGGATCTCGTTCGCGGCTTCGGACTTGTCGTTCTCGATATCCTTTAATATCGACTCGATTTCCAGGCGGAAGGAGGCCAACGTCTGTTCCCAGTCGTCGTCGAGATTGCCGAGATCGCGCATGCTGCGATGTTGACGGAGAATCTTCTCGAGACGGTCGCAATGGTCCAGCAACTCCGATTGCCGGGTGCGCAGCGTCGTGATCCACCAGCCGATCAGGCAGACGAACACCAGCATCAGGAACAGGCGGAAATCGCGCCGGCGAAACAGCCGCTGCACTCGTTCGGACGCCGTCAATCGAACGAGATCTTGCTCCGCCTGACGGCGACTGCCATACCAGCGGCACGCCGGGTTATTCTGCAAGTCGCGCAGCGGAATTTGCATCGCGTCCGACACGTTGCACAACCCGCAGGATTTCCCGGCGGCCCGGCACTGCTCGACGAGATCGAGAATCACAGCCGTCACGTCGTTACCGAAGTATTGAGAGTTCTTCAAATCGACGACGATATGTTGAAGCTGCGGGTCTTGCACGAGCTTTTCGAGGAGCAGCTTCTCGTGCGCGAATTCGGTCTCGCTGAACCCCGAGGCGTCCCCCTTGGGAACGACAACGAGCGTATGCCCCCAAATTTCCACCGGCAGAATACGGTTCGTGATACTTGGACGCAGGAGATTCTTTTTCCAGGACATGGTGCATTCCCAAAACCGATGAAGTGGAGAGTGGCGAACGAAATGGTAACACGCGATTGATCGCGGAGTCAGGTCTCGGCTTTACTTTTTTTGGCCGCTCGGTTTTTACTTGACGGCGTACTCGCCGCGCCGTTCTCCTTCGCCGCCGAGGCAATGAGTTTCGCGAGTTTGCGACCGCTGACCGGCATCGCATATTCGCCAAAGCGATCGGCGGGAATCCACACGTGTTCGATCGCTTCCAAAGCTGGTCTCGCGCGACGATCATCATCGGCGACGTCGGCGAGGAAGCAAATCAAACGGATGCGATACCGCGTGACATGATGGACGATCTCCGTTATGTGTCGATCGAATGTCACCGGCAGGTTCCACTCATCGGAAAACAGCCGTTCGGCGTCGCGCCACTGGCGACTGACGTCGCGAGACGTGAGTGATGCCTCGGGTGCGGGATCGGTTCCCAGCGCGTAGCGGGGGAAATCCCACAGGCCGGCCCAGCGGACGCCGTGCGGCCGCTTCTTGAGCAGAAAACGGTCTCCATCGCGGACGGCGACGGCGACTTCGATCGTCGACTCGATCGCCGGCCGCGCGGCCGGCAGTGGAATCAGATGTTGTTCCGATGCCGCGAACGCGCGGCACTGCGATTGCAGCGGGCAACCGCTTGTGCACGCGGGATTCTCCGCCGTGCAGATGACGGCTCCCAAATCCATCAGCGCCTGATTGAATCGTCCCGGCGATTCCGCGGGTAAAATGCGTGCGGCGAAGTTCCACAACACCGATTGTCCGCTGCTCGTTTTCGGAGAATGCCGGTATCCGAGCAGGCGCGTGTATAATCGCAGGGTGTTGGCTTCGACGATCGGCGCACGGGCCCCGAAAGCGAACGAGGCGATCGCACCGGCGGTGTAACGGCCGATTCCGGGCAACGACTGCAAGGTCTCGGCGTCGCGAGGAAACTCACCGTCATGGTCGGACATCAATTGCCGCGCGGCACGGTGCAGATTTCGCGCCCGGCTGTAATAGCCGAGCCCTTCCCACGCATGGAGCACGTCGGCTTCCTCCGCGTTCGCCAGGGCTGCCAGCGTGGGGAACTTCTGCATGAATCGCTGCAGGTAAGGAATGACCGCGGTCACGGTCGTCTGCTGCAGCATGATCTCGCGAATCCAGACGCGATACGGATCGCGCTCGTCGCGCCAAGGGAGTTCGCGGCCATGCTTTTGATACCACGCGGTGACCGTGCGTCGAAAACGGCGAATCCAATTCGCATCGTGCGGCGCGGGGGATAACGGTTCTGGATGCAATGTGTCGTAAACAGGCGACTTCATGTCGGGTTCCGTGAACGGGATGTCGGTCCGTCAAGCGGCAATGGTATGATTCCTGCGTGAGTGCAGATCGACAGGCGGAATGATAACATCTCGCATAATGATCTGCATGCGTCGGTCGTTGAAATCCGCGATGTCGCATAAACTCCTGTTCTGCCAGGCCTCGTTGAGGTATGCGGAATGCCCCGATTGTTCGTGGGAAATTTTGATTTCGAGCATCAGCTCCGCGGCGGAGAAGCGTTCACGCTGCCGGCGCATCTGCGTCGCCGGAATGTTGAGTTGTCGTTTCTGTGGATGGCGCTCGCGCGCGACGGCGATTTCATCTTGGTCGACGCGGGGGTCGATGCGGAATTTTTTCGCACATCGCAGCGACAGGGATTGCCGCGAGTGAAGCTGATCGCTCCGGGGGAAGCGGTCCCGGCGGCATTGGAGCTCTGCCCGTGGGGCTGGTCGCATGAAATGCGTCAGTGGGGAGCACAACACCGCTGCACCGTGAACGCACCCGAAGAAAACGCGGTCTGGCGGAGTAATTCCCGCCGGTTTTCATTTGCCTGTGAACGGGACTGGGACGTCGCCCTGCCCGACGCGGCAGAGTTTGTGGATCTCAATACGCTGCGGCAACATCTGCGCGACGTCTGCCGGCCGGAGACGCGGTGGGTGATCAAAGCCGAATTCGGCATGTCGGCTCGCGAGCGAATTCTGGGACAAGGGGCGTTCGTTTCGGCCAACGATGTCAATTGGCTGCAACGCCGACTTGCGCGGGGACAACGGTTGTATTTCGAACCCTGGGTCGAAAAGATTGTCGAAGCGGGACTGCAATTTTCGATCCCGCCGACCGGCGAACCGCAACTCGCCGGGTGCACCGAACTGCTCACCGACCCCCGAGGCCAATATCGCGGCAGCCGCTGGAGCGAACGTCTGCATGCCGACTGGGACGCAGAGATCACCTGTGGCATGCGAGTCGCAGGCGAGGTTCAGCGCATGGGATATTTCGGGCCGCTGGGAATCGACGCCATGCGATACGGCGACGACTCGGGTGAGATGTGCAGCCGGCCGATTCAGGACGTCAACGCCCGCTGGACGATGGGACGATTGGCGCTCGAATGTCAACGGTTCGTGCCCGCCGGCTGCTGTTTTTCGCTTTTGCACCTTGCCGCGCCGGATGAACCATTAACAATACCGGTGAAGGACTGCCTCCGTTTCCTGCCGGATTACTTGACGTGGGGAGCGGGTTCCCGCGAACGGTTGAAACAGCAGGTGTATCTGTCGTGGGCCGAGACCGAGGCGGAATTGGCCGCTAACGAAAAGTTGCTCGCCGAGAACAACATTTTAGCGGGAGAATGATTCGTTCCTATGAATCTCACAGCAAAGAAGCAGGGAATACTACTCATCGCCCACGGCAGCAGGCAAGGGGCGGCGAACGACGATCTCGTCGAACTGGCGGAGCAAATCCGTCAACGCCGGCCTGGGGAGCACGTCGAACTGGCGTATCTGGAACTGGCCGAGCCGACGATCCCCCAAGGTGCAGCGCGCTGCGTCGCGGCGGGTGTCACGCGCGTGTTGATGCTCCCGTATTTTCTCTCGGCGGGCGCGCATGTGACAAAAGATCTGGAGCGCTTTCGCGAGGAGTTTTCGCAGTCATATCGAGAGATTGAGTTCGAGTTATGCGCTCCGTTAGGATTGCATCCGTTGATTGTGGATGTGGTGTTAGCGCGCCTGGCGGAGCAGGAGTGAGAGACCAGAGTCGAGAGCTTCTTCGCTCGTGTCAGAGCAATTGAAGTTTGATGCCACCCCAGCGAAGCGGAGCTTCGAAGACCGTGCGTTCCCAAGCGGAGCATGGGAACGAGGATGAAGTCTTATCTGACTCATCCCTCATCCCTTCCTACGTCTCACACTTTCAGCGTGCGGATCAGAATCGGCAACAGCACCAGATTGCCTAACAGGCCGCCGAGCATCGCGAGGCTGACCAGCATTCCGAAATAAACCAGCGGGATGAATTGTGAAATCATCAGCACCGAAAAACCGGCGATGAGGGCGAACGTGGCGAAGACCAATGCCTCCCCCACGTTGTTCTGCGTATCATCCAGCGCTTGAGCGATCGAAAGTCCCCTCTTGCGGGCGCGCAAATACCCCGTGATGTAATGGATGCTCGAATCGACCGTCAGCCCCATCGAAACGCTGGCGATCATCGCGGTTCCCATGTTGATCGGCGAACCGATCCAGCCGAGACCGCCCATCAGCAGCACGATCGGGAAACCGTTGGGTATCAGCGAGAGCAAGCCGATCCGCACGCTGCGGAAGGCGATCATCATCATCGTCATGATCGCTCCCGCCGAGATGCTGAAGCTGACCAGTTGATCGCCCAGCAGGCTCTCGATCAAAAACGTAAACAACACGAACGTCCCCGTCACCTTGTGCTCGGGAAAATACTCCACCGATTTCTTCCCGACTTCTTCCAGCAGGTAACGCTTCTGTGCCGAAGGCTGCCGTTCGAGCGACCGCAGCACGACCCGCATCCGCTTCTTCTCGGCGTTGTACAAACTTGGCAGCAGTTCGGGCTGATATTCCTGCAGACGGTCCAGCTTGGCCGCGAGGCGGTTGCCGAAGGGATTCACCACGGGAATGATATCGAGCGTGTCGGAAAGGGTGACGACTTTCGTCAGTCCCGGCCGGCCGCCGGCTTCGATCGTCGTCAGCTCGGAAGAAAAATCTCGGACTTTATCGAGGAATTCCGGCGTGAGCGGATCGGGGGCGGGGAAGTTGACTTCCCACGACGACGTCCCCCCCATGCGCGATTCGACGAATTCGAGCCCTTTCACCATCGGACTCGACTCGCGAAAGTTTTTCGAAAAGTCGGTTTCGACTTCCAGGCGAAAGACGCCGAACGCGAAAAAGACGACGACGCCGGTGATCACCCAGAACAACGGTTTTCGATGGCGTTCGACGTACGAACTCGACCATGTGAGGGCGCGGTCGAGCCCCGATTCGACGGGGGGGATATAAGGGTCGACGAACCGCCGTCCCGTCAGCGTCCCCGCCGGCACCAGTCCGACAATCGAAATGAGCACGATCGCCGTGCCGAGACTCATGGTCAGGCCGAAACTCTGCACCGGCACGACGCGGCTCGATAACAGCGAAGCGAAACCGGCGATGGTCGTGGTGGTGGTCCAGAAAATGGGACCGGTCATCTCCATCGCCGTGATGCGGAACGCTCGAGACCGATCGACCAGCCGGCGAAGTTCGCGGTAATGCAAGGTGATGTGCATCACCGTCGCGATTGAAATCACCGTCACCAGCGAATTCAGCAGCGTGCTGACCATGCTGAGTTCGACGCCGCAGAGCACCAGAATCGCTTTGGTAAAGAGAATGGTCGACCAGACCGCCAGCAGTGGAAGCAACACCCAGCGAAGATTGCGAAAATAGAGCAGCAGCACTCCCCCGAGAATGCCGAGCGAGACGTGAAACAGCAGTTCGCCGTCTTCGCGAACGTAGCGAAACGTTTCGTGAACCAACATCGGCTCACCGACGACGACCGGCGCCGTGCCGTTATCCGCCGCCGGGGGATGTTCATCGATGATTTCGCGAATCGCTGCAAAAGTTTCGGTGCGCGTCGCGGGGGAGTTGTCGGCGGGATGCAGCCTCAACACGACGGCCGTCGTGTTGTCATCTTCGAGACCGAGAAACACGCCGCGAAACAGTTCTTTTAATTCGGCTTCTTTGGTTCTCAACAGCAATCGCTGCACGAAGTTGGCGTCGACTGGGGCCATGGCGTCGGCGAGGCACTGCGTCGAGGCCCCCATCACGCCGGGAACGTCCGCCAGCCGGCGGGCGAATTCTCGATTTCGTTCGTAACCTTCGGCGGAGAAGAGTTGCGGATCGGCATAAGCGACCATGACCAGTTCGTCGCCGCCGAACAACGCTTTGCTTTCGAGGTAATCGAGCAGATGCGGATCATCCGGCGCGTACATCGATTCGATCGATTCCTGATACACCAATCGTTGCGAGATCGGCCATGCCACGACGATCAGGGCGATGGTGATCAGCAGCAGCGTCCGCGGCCGGCGGATGAGAAAGTCCGCCCAGCGGGCCAAGAGACCGGTTGTTTCAGAGACCGACATATCCATCAATTCAGATCAAGGTGCCGCGTTGCGGGCGGAGGTTGAAGAAATCCGCGAAACGGGAGTGTATTGCCGGAAGAGTCCAGGGTCCAGAGTCGAGGGTCCAGGGCTAGAAAATACGGAAGCGAGAGTTCTTCTCCTCTGGCTCTGGACCCTCGACTCTGGACTCTCAACTCTCTCGTCGATGATTGAGTGCGATGCAGCCGGCTGATATAGTCTGACGTTGGACCGGAGCGGCCAGCGCCTCTCGCGCGATTGGGGGAGCAGATTTTCTTATCCCCGCCGAGGCTGTCGAAGCAACACAAGGGATTCAGAAAGATTCAACATGACGGGAACAGGAGCATTGTTGACGACCGAAATTCCGGGCGTCCCTGTGCGCAGAGGGAAGGTTCGCGACGTGTACGACTTCGGCGACCGCCTGTTGATCGTCGCCACCGACCGCATCAGTGCGTTCGACTGGATTCTGCCCGACGGCATCCCCGATAAAGGACGAATCCTCACCGGCATCAGCCTGATGTGGTTCGAACGGCTGGGCGTCCCCCATCATCTGCTCGACGTCGACGTAGAGGCCGTCCCGCTCCCCGCTGCCGTCGACAAAGCACCGTTGCGTGGGCGAGTGATGATCGTCAAAAAGGCCGAGGTCGTGCCGATCGAGTGCGTGGTCCGCGGCTATCTGGCAGGTTCCGGCTGGAAGGAATATCGTCAATCGCAATCGGTCTGCGGCGTGCCGTTACCCGCCGGGCTGCAAGAGAGTGCCCGTCTTCCCGAGCCGATTTTCACCCCGGCGACGAAAGAAGTCAGCGGGCACGATGAGAACATTTCGTTCGCGCGGATGATCGAGATCGCCGGCGAAGAAACGTCAGAACGCCTTAAAGCGTTGAGCCTGCACATTTATCAGCAGGCGGCGGAATTCGCGCTCACTAAGGGAATCATCATCGCCGATACGAAGTTCGAGTTCGGCTTCCACAACGGGGAATTGCTCCTGGTCGATGAGGTGTTGACACCCGACAGCTCGCGGTTTTGGCCCGTGGACGAGTATCGGCCGGGGATGTCGCCTCCCAGCTTCGACAAGCAGTTCGTGCGAAACTGGCTGGAGACGACGACATGGGACAAGAACAGCCCGCCGCCGCGCATGCCCGCGGAGATTGCCATCCGGACGCGTGAAAAGTACGCCGAAGCGTATTTGCGGTTGACGGGAAAGGCCTTCGAAGCCGATGCGCGTCATGATTGAGCGATAAACCGGATAAACGGTTGGAATGCGGCGATGTGTGCGAGACCGCGACTCCCGCTGCGGAAGGCGGTGCCGCGCGCTGATTCGTGGCGGAATTTCGTCAGGTCTGTTGCGTTTTCGCCACAATTGTTCTGCGGAACCGAGGCAATCCAGGTGGGGCGCAGGGCGGCGATTTTCCCGGATTTCGGAAAAAAACGTTTACTCATTCTGATCTGATCGAACATAATAGGGAAAATCGGGGGTGAGATTAATGTTTCCCTCAGAAAATCCAAATCCTTTCAATCAGGCACGTCAATTGCGTCAATGGGGGTTTTCCTGAAGAGCGGTGAGGGAAATCGAAAGGGCACAACCATGAATAAGCCGACGTCCGACAACGCGACCAGCGCAGAATCGCGGAATCCACCTTCCACCAGCGATACCGCGGCGGACAATCTGGAGGCGACGTTCATCCCGAATACCGACTCCTCGAAAAACGCCCCGAAGCGAGACATCGCCGAAACCGCTCCACAGAAACCTGCCATGACCAAAAAGGATCCGAAAAAAGTCAATCAGCTCGGCGAGTTCAAGCTCGTCAAAAAGCTGGGACAGGGGGGAATGGGCGAAGTCTTTCTGGCGACGCAAGTCGGGCTCGAACGCAAAGTCGCCATCAAGATTCTCGCCAAACAATTCGCCAAAAAGCCCGATTTCGTCCAGCGGTTTTATCGCGAAGCCCGGTCGATGGCGAAACTCGACCATCCGCACATCGTCCGCTGTTATTCCGTCGGCGAAGATATCGGCATCCATTATGTCGCCATCGAATTCATCGACGGCTTGAGCATGCAGAAATGGATGGACAAACTCGGCCATCTCTCCATCGGCGATGCGCTGCATTGCACGCTGGTGTGTGCCGAGGCGCTGCAGCACGCCCACGAACTCGGCCTCATTCACCGCGACATTAAGCCCGATAACATGCTGGTGACCATCACCGGCGTGCTCAAAGTCGCCGACATGGGACTCGCCAAAGCGCTCGATGAAGACGTCTCGATGACGCAAAGCGGCACGGGGATGGGAACGCCGTTGTATATGGCTCCCGAGCAGGCCCGCAACGCCAAGCACGTCGATCTGCGGACCGACGTCTACGCCCTCGGGTGTTCGCTGTATTACTTCCTCACGGGCAAGTTGCCGTTCACCGGCGAAAATACGATGGAACTCATCGTCGCCAAGGAGAAAGGACAGTTCACTCCCGCCCGCCGCTTGAATTCGGAAATCCCCGAACGGCTCGATTTGATGATCGACAAGATGATCAGCAAAGATCCCAAGCATCGTTACACCAGTTGCGCGGAAATCATTAAAGATCTGGAAAGTCTGGGACTCGATAATCCCTCGCTCACATTCATCGCCGAGACCGGTGTCGATCCCGCCACGCGGGCGTCGTCACCGGGGCGTCGCAGCAGTCCCACGATCGCGCCGCCGGGCCTCACGCAGCCGCCGGCCGCGCAGCGAACCAGACAGGCGACGTCGTCGCAGGCACAGGCCTCGAGTGCCGCCCTTGACGATCATCAGCCCGATACGTCGACTCAACTCTGGTATGTGCGTTACACCAATACCGAAGGCCGAGTCGCCGTCGCGAAAATGACCAGCGCCCAGATCAAACAGTCCATTCGCTCGGGAATGATCGACCTCCGGGCCAGGGCCAGTCTGACGTCCAACGGCGATTTCCTCCCGTTGGCACAATACGCCGAATTCGAAACCGCGATGCGCGGGCTCGCCGCCAAAACCAAAGCCGAAGCCCGTTCGCACAATCTCGCGGAGGAATACAAAAAACTCGACCGCCAGCACGGCCGGCGAAAATATTGGCGGATGCTGCAAAACTTCATCCAGAATACGCTCGGCGCGTTCAGTCTCGTCTTGTATCTCGCCGTCATCGCCGGCATCGGATTTCTCGGCTACAAATACATCCCGGTGATTTACCAAAAGGTCGCCGCGCAATACAACCTGACGGCCCCCGACACGGATGCCCCCGCTGCGCCCGAGGACACACCCGTGTCGCAATGAGTGGTGCCGCTTGTCGCTTACATCCTTGAGTAGAAGTCCTCGTCCGTTACATTTTTATCAGGCGTCAGGTGGAGTTTCCGTCGGACGCCCTTGAGATAACAAATGAGGACGTCTCTTCGAGTCGTTGGAATCTGATAGGAGAAGACGTGATCGCCGACGTTCCGGTAGAACGTGGTGTGCGATCCTTTTCCACGCGACTTGTCTTCCCAGCATCCAAAACTGCTGAGAATTCTTCTTAAGTCGGTGAGGCTTATTGATCTGTCTGCCATTCTTCAAACTGCCGCGAGAGGAGAACCAACACCGCCTTCATCGGCGTACTCACGAGTTTCGACTCGATCGAATTCATAGCCATCGATATGGATGCTCAACTCGCCCACGGCAATATCTCGGCCCTTGGCAAACATTTCAAAATATTTTCCATCCGCCGGGTCGATGAGATTTCGCGGATTGTTGTATTTCACGCTGTCTTCAATCTGCAACGAAATGGCAGCGGAGAGACATTGCAGGGCTTCTTCTTTGGAATCACCGTCGCCCAACAGATCAAATTCGAGGCAATGCGCAATCCACCGGTCGCTCTCGTAATAAAAGACGACTCGTAACGAAAGTCGGAATGTACTCATTTTAGCCTCAATCTCATAACGGGACTCAAGGGCTTTTCCATATGCCCTTAAAAAGTGTATACCAGTTGCGAACCAAAATCAATAAAAACAGACCGTCGCGGTCGTCCGATGAAGTATCGGACGCCTACCGGCAAAACTCGACATCTCCCCCCGGCCTTCCCGCAAGACTTCGAGTTGCTCATTTCAATGACGGACTCGGGAATGCTACAAAATGATGTTAGCGTCGTGACATCGCAAGGATTGTCACTTCTTCCTCTGACTCATCCCTCCCCCCTCATCCCTCACCTTGTCCCCGCCACGCTGCGGATCTAAGATATCGTTTTCAGGAAGGAGGGAACGATGTCGAAATTCGCCGTCATCTTAGCCGCGGCGGGGAAGAGCACGCGGTTCCAGGAACATCGAAAGAAAAAGCCGTTCGTCGAACTCGCGGGCCGGCCGGTCTGGGTTCGCTCGGCGGAACTATTCACCAATCGCGAAGACGTCGTGCAGACGATCATCGCCGTCGACCCCGACGATTTGGAGTGGTTCAAGGAAAAATTCCGTCCGAATCTGGCGTTCATGAATATCGACATTGTCACCGGCGGAGCCGAGCGCGCCGACACCGTGCAGAAAGCACTCGCCCATGTGAAACCCGACGCCGAGTTCGTCGCGGTGCACGACGCCGCCCGGCCGCTGATCGTCGGCGAGTGGATCGACGACCTCTTCGCAGCGGCGATTAAGCACGGAGCCGCCATTCCTGCCGTCCCCGTCACCAGCACGCTGAAACGCGCCGGTTCCGATCATCTGATTCAAGAAACGGTGCCCCGCGATCAACTATGGATGGCCCAGACCCCACAGGTCTTCCGCCGCGAACTTTTGATGCAGGCCTTCGCGCAGCGAGGCGATTTTCAGGCGACCGACGAAGCCCAACTCGTCGAACGGCTGGGAGAAAAAGTCGCCATCGTCCCCGGCCATCCGATGAACATCAAAATCACCACGTCCGACGATTTCCGCATGGCCGAGTCGCTGGTGAACGCCCTCCCCAAAGCCAAAGGCCTGCGCGCATTGCATCCGTTCGCCGATGAAGAACCACGATTTCTGTAAACGCGAGCGGGGAGCGTCAGCTCCCTGTGTTTTTCGAATGTCGACATTACGAAAGCACCCCATGAGCCAAATCCTCCGCGACCTGCTGCATCAACTCGTCGAACATCAACCGCTCACCGCCGAGGCGATTCGCAGCGGCATCGGCTCGGTGATGGACGGCGAATGCTCCCCCGCGCAAATCGCCGCGTTGCTCACGGCGCTGCGGATGAAAGGCGAAGCCGTCGATGATATCGTCGGCACCGTGCAGGCGATGCGCGAGCGGATGGCCCGCATCCCCACGCAGCGAACGCATCTGCTCGACACCTGCGGCACGGGAGGCGACCGGCTGCATACCTTCAACATCAGCACCGCGACCGCCATCGTCGCCGCCGCGTGCGGCATCCCCGTCGCCAAGCACGGCAACCGCGGCGTGTCGAGTTCCAGCGGCTCGGCCGACGTGCTGGAAACGCTCGGCGTGAACATCAACCTCACCCCCGAGCAGGTCGGCAAATGCATCGACGAACTCGGCATCGGCTTCTGCTTCGCGCCGCTGTTTCACGGAGCCATGAAACACGCCGCCCCCATCCGCAAAGAGCTAGGCTTCCGTACGATTTTCAATTTCGTCGGCCCGCTGTGCAACCCCGCCTCCGCCGAGTTTCAGCTCATCGGCGTCAACCGCTGCGAAACCGCCGAATTACTCGCCGGTGCCCTCACCCAACTCGGAGGCCAGGCCGTCATCGTCTGCGGCAACGGTGAGCTGGATGAAGTCAGCCTCTGGGGCGAGACCTCGGTCTACATGGTGCGCGGCGGAACGATCGAGCAATCCCGCTGGACCGCCGGCTCATTCGGCCTGAAGGAAATTCCGCTGAAAGACCTGCAAGTCACCTCGCCGCAAGAGAGCGCATACCGCATCCGCTGCGTGCTGGAAGATCAGCCCGGAGCGTGTCGCGACATCGTGGTGGCGAACACCGCCGCGGCCCTCTTCGCGGCCCAGGAAGAGACCGATCTGAAGCAAGCCGTAGACCGCGTGGGAGAGGCATTGTCGTCCGGCAGAGCGAAGAAGTTGCTCGATCGGTTGGTGGAATATACGCAGGCGGCAGGCAGCGAGCGGGGAGCGTAAGCTCCCTGAGACTGAGCCCCGATCCCCCGACAACCGACCCCCGTTTCACGTGAAACAACGAGTCTGAAAATCGCGAGACGAAAATCGACCAAAAATGCAGCGAAATGCGCATTTCAGCGCACTTTGCGCGCGTCATAACCCCTTCTCCCTCCGGGAGAAGGTGGCCGCAGGCCGGATGAGGGTGCCTTTGCGGCGCAAAAACGCCAAAAAAACCACCAAAAACGACAAAAATCGACGCTTTGCGCGCATTTGCGCGCAATTCAGCGCAAAAAATTGCGCCGGAATCGACGTCGTGTCTGAAATAGAACTCAAGACGCCGTCAGCCTTTACGAATGCCTCACCGGTGCTCGCAATTGCGCGCTACGCGCGTACGTCATCGCGCGCACGAAAACCGGCGACTTTTGTCGATGAAGCCCCTCTCAAATCACCAATCCAGGAAGCCGAGGCAAACCAGGCAACCCAAAATCACCCGCCGTTGCCAAACATGGCGGTTCCCCAACAGACCGGGCCGAAATATGGGTATAATGGTGAATCCAGGATGGCAAACATCGCCGCAAAAAGTTGTTTTGATATGCATTTTGCGTGTACTAAACGCGCGCAAAAGTGCCACTCGCGCGCTCAAAAGCGTCACTCGCGAGCGCAAAAGCGGGACTTTGCGCGGATCTCCGCACATTTGCGCACAAGCCTAAACACCACTTTAAGTGGAATGCGTGGTTCGGGAGGTGTCGGTGGTCAGTGGTCAGTAGTCCGTCGTCAGTGGTCCGTGAAGGAGCCCGGCGAGGCGACTCGGCCAGCCGCCGACCCGCTCCGCGCAACCATGCGCCGATAGAGGAGTTGATGCTTCGCATCATTGTCGGATCGATGTTTGGGAATCGCAGCCGTGTTGAGAAAGGGGAGTACTGTTTCGGAAGGGGAGCGCTGTTTGGGAATAGGATCGATGCGGCGTCCGAAAACGATGTGGATACCGCCGGTGATTTTTGATGAGCGACTTGACGGATTAATAGCACCCAGTTCTAATCGTGGTGCTGATCAATTGTCGCGAATGAATCACGGTCGCGTACCGAGTCACCGACATGAACGCAGTCACCTCTCAACGCCGTACTCCTTTGAGGCTACACTCCGACCAGCCGACGCCTCTTGGTACCACTGCTGAATGGCTCTGTATTCAGCAGTGCTCGTGCCGATATCGGAGACGAAGCACTGCTGACCCAAAGCTGTCAGCAGTGACACCCGCCGCGTTATGCATAGGACATCCAATGAAATCACGCATCGTTATTGCAGGCTTGGCAGTCGTGCTTGTGGCGTCGCTAGCGCACGCCGTCGTGATCGGCTTTTTCCCCGGCCTCGACGAGTTGATCCAGAAGGCAGATGCCATCGTCATCCTCCGGGTCGATCGACATGTGACGGATTTCGGAAGTCGAACGCTGTACTCAACACATGACTGCTACGTCTACCAGACACTCAAGGGAGACATTCCAACAAACAAGGCCATTCGTCTTCAGTTGATGGACACGCGCACTGAGTTCGTGCCCCCCTACGCCATCCGCTCCACCCACCTCATGTTCTTGACCAAGAAACGAACGGCAGATGAACCCACAGAGTATCGCACTATCGAGGTCAGAGGGGCCAACATCTGCCTGACCCCATTCGGACACGAAAAGATGCCTGAAGGGAAAACCACGAAAGACCAGATCACGTCACTCCTCAAGACCACCGTCGAATACAACCAAAAACAACATGACAAGGAACAGGCATTCCTGAACCAGATGATCAAAGGAACTGCCGAACCAACGGATGCACTCGACAAGCAATAGCCGCGCGGCTATTGCTTGCGAGTGCAGCCGAGTCGTTAGGCATTGAGTCACACACGGTCCGTATTCCGGCACCGCAAATTCCAGCGTCCTCCGGATGAGAGGGGTCGAAAATGAGTCATTGGCATAGTGCTCTCTCCGCGACTTTGTTCGTCTTCTGCCAGATGTTCGTAGGCACGACGATTGCGGAAGAACGAGACAATTCTGGTCACAAGCCGCTCATCCTGGAATTAAAGGTAGAATCGGTTGGTATGTCATTGCGGCAGGAAATTCTCGTGTCGGAAGGTAACGCGTTTCGGGTGGTCACGCATGACGACCAGACACGCTGGGTCATCGAGGGCGATGTCGAACGGGTCGCGGATCGTATCGCTACTGTCAACCTCGGTGTCAGCGTGTATGGACCCGGTGGCTTCTCTATTACTTCAGACCATCCGGTGGAATGGAAGCTGAAGGTGGATGAGTTCAAAGGCGGCGGAGGTGGATCCAACTATAAGTCAACTTCTGACTTGTGGATTCGCCGCGGGCTCGATCCGATACCGATTTTGATTAAGCAGCTATCGGCCGCTCCGAAGCTGTCTGTCGCAGCAGCATATCATTTGGCTGAGCGTGGTGCTGAGGCGAAGCCGGCGATACCTGCGCTGGAAAAGGCGGCGAAGAGCGAAAACAGCGATGTAAAAAAAGCCGCTCAGCACGCCATAGAGAAGATTCGTGAAAGCATTCAAGATCGTCAACGCATTATTCATGGTGAAAGCATTCAAGGCGATGACTGACCACGACAATGCACGCGAGTCGCCGAGCCGCGTTTCACCACAATGAAAGATCGCTCGCGGCGACCGCGTGATCGCGTCCGTTCGTCGATGAAACCGGCGGGTGGCGCTGGCGACGGCGACATTCTTTCTAATAGCTGCCGGTTGCCAGG
>JBBECD010000196.1:0-15617 GCA_040881995.1 Planctomycetaceae bacterium | reverse complement strand
CGGGCGAAAGGACTTTGGAACAACGCATTTCAAAAATCATGAACGGCGTTGGGTGGCACCCGGCGAATAGCGAACGCCTCGAACAGCAGCGTGAAACGACCGTGCGGCGAGGCCCAGGGGATGTGGATGGTATGCACGCCGCAGTCGGGGCAATTCGTTCGCGGAACGCGGCCTACGATCACGGTCTCGAACTGCATGGTGTCGAGATGCCGCCACGTTCGTTCGTCGGCGTGATCCTTCAGCGGCCGAACCTCCCCGCACTCGGGGCAACAGCACGAGCTCTGGGGATGGTGACGAACACCGATCTCGACGCGCAGGCCTTCCAGATCGAGATCCACGGATTGAACCAGCCAGTCTTCTCGCAGACCGAGCAACAGAGCATAATGGTGGGCAAGATCGTTCATGCGGTCATACTGGGTAAAACGTCAGTCAAATACCAGCCTCAACAGCCCCAGCCACGGAAATTGAGGAAGAACCATGAAGGAGAACGACGATCATGCGCGGACGAAAACCGAAACCGACCACATTGAAAACGCTGGAAGGCAACCCCGGCCGGCGACCGCTGAATGACCGCGAACCGGAGCCGCCGGACGGCATCCCCGAGTGCCCCGGGGTTCCTCGATTCCGAAGCCAAGGCCGAATGGTTCCGCACGGCCAAAGTATTGAGCGATATGGGGCTGCTCTCGCTCGGCGCTGGCGGCGTACTGCACCGCTTACAGTCGCTGGGTGAAGGCTGAAGAGCAAGTTCGCAAGTACGGCACGATCGTCAAATCGCCGGTGAAAGGTTTTCCCATGAAATCGCCGTATCTCACAGTCGCCGATCAGGCGCTGGAGACGATGCGCAAGTTTATGGTCGAGTTCGGCCTCACACCATCCAGCCGCAGCCGCATTCGGGTGCCCGGCCAAAGTAACGCCGCTGATGAATTCGAAGCGTTCCTGGAGGCGGGTTGATGGCGAAGCCGAAGTGCCCGCCGCGGAAGACATGGAAATGGTGGGTCCGCACGGAGGCGGACGAACGCGCCATCGCCGCCGGTTATCACTTCGATATCAATGCCGCCGAGCGGGTGCGGACATTCTTCACGCGTTTCCTCCGGCACTCGAAAGGCGAGTGGGCCAACAAACCGTTCACGCTGCTCGATTGGCAATGGGAGCAGGTGATCGCGCCGCTGTTCGGCTGGCTGCGTCCCGACGGCACGCGAAGATTTCGCCGCGGTTACATCGAAGTCCCCAAGAAGAACGGCAAGTCCGCGCTGTTCAGCGGACTCGGTTTGTACCTGCTGGTGGGCGATAAAGAGCCCGGCGCGGAGATCTACAGTGCCGCCGTCGACTGCGATCAGGCCTCGATCGTGTTTAATGAAGCGGCCAATATGGTCGAGTCGCCGCCACATCTGTCGTCGCGGCTCAAACTGGTGCGTTCCACCAAACGCATCGTCTGCCATCGCAGCCGGTCGTTGTATCGGGCCCTGTCGGCCGATGTGCCGGCCAAGGAGGGGCTCGATGCCCACGCCATCTTGATCGACGAGCTGCACGCCCAGAAGAACCGCGACCTGTGGGATACGCTGCGGTACTCCGGCGCTGCCCGACGGCAGCCGCTGCATCTGGCGAAGCGCAGGAGAGTCAGGAGAGCGTCTATGACCGGGAGGAACGGGGCTTGGGGGTGATTGGAAAGGAATGGTGGCTGGAATTCGCGCCTCGTTGCCTATAATAGGGACGTCAGGACGCAGTATTTCGGCATTCCCTGATGCCTCCGTGTGTCGCACGGAGGTGGGATGCGCAAAGCGTTGAAGTGCCTGAGAGGCCAAGCTCTCGGCCGAATTCGGCGCAGGCTCTCAGTCGCAAACGCGGCGAGACTCATATACGATTGATTTTTTAGCAATGGTTGAATTCCCCCGGTTCGATCTGGCGTTCGCCACTGAGCTTGATTGTCAGGCAAAGAGAAGATACACGGGGAGCTGAGTCATGAGCATGACTCGCAAGGTGATAACTACGGGAGATTTCAATGGCTGGTGAAATAACCACCCGATGCCCCGAATGCAAATCGATTCTGAAGCTGAAGGACAACTCGACATTGGAGAAGAAGGTTCGCTGTCCGAAATGCAAGCAGCCGTTCGTTGTGAAAGAGATTCCTCAAAAGCAGGGGCTTGATCCTCTCGACGAATTTGACGACACACCCGCAATGCCGCCAGTGACTCGGAAGCGAACTACTGCAAAAAAGTCCGGACGCAAGAGAGCTAAGTCAAAGTCTGGTCATTGGCCTGTCCCGGCAATCATTGCTGGTGGATGCGTGCTTGCGGTGATGCTGATTGTCGGCGCCATACTGATGCTCAATCGAAACAGTGAAGAACGAGAGAGCAATGTCGTTGCTCAAAACGACGCCGTGGGCGAGACGAACAATGCCGGCAGTGCTCAGAATGTCGACAACGTCGATGTGGCGACTCCAGCAGCCGCTGTGCCCGCGCAGAACCCGCATTTGAATTCGCCGCAGATAACTCCAGCCGGCGCGCCCCAGCCAGATCAACCTCCTCAGCCGGCTCCTCAAAGCAGTACTCGACCCGATCCCATTGAAATCGTGGTTTCGAATCCTAAAGTTGTTCGACGTAGCCACGGGGAATTCGAAGTCGAACTTCCTTATTCGACGGTTGGCGAGTTTGAAATTTTCGACAGCCGGAGCGTTTTGGAAGTCAAAGTCCGGCCGTCACAAGAGGCTTCCTGGGTGCCTGCCCATCTCGATAATCTCAATCGCACGGTCATGGACAAACCCGAAGGTACGATTCGTGAAAGATTTAAAGTTCTCCGAAGGACGCAGACGGGAGAGCACTTTCTTGACGACCTTAAAGCAGGGCGGTCTCAAATCTCAAACGCAATCGAGGCTCGACAACTGAGCCTCGAAAACTGATCTAGGAGAAAGCATCGCTGGGAGTATCCCATAGGGTGAGTTGCGAAACTTCCTCTTGGGAACGGAGTCCCAGCGATGACACACTGCCGGTCAATTGCAATTTTCGCGATCGATAGGCTTCTTTCAATCCCGCGAGGAACTTGTCTCGAAACAATTTCGCCAGAACCTTGACGGGCAGCAGAAATCCCTGTCGCGCCGGAATCCAGCGTGTTCCGTCGTGCGCAAGCCCGCCGCCGGTCACAACACAATGCAGGTGCGGATGAAACAAAAGATTTTGCCCCCATGTGTGCAAGACGGCAGTGACACCGATCTGTGCGGAGAGCCGCTTCGCATCGGCGGCCAACTCCAAGAGCGTCTGTGAAGCAGCACGAAACAGCAAATCATAGAGCAGACGCCGGTTCTTCAGCGTCAGCGGCTTGATCTGCTGGGGGAGCGTGAATACCACGTGGAAATACTCCACGGGCAACAACTGCTCGAGTCGCCCGGCGAGCCATTCGGTCTGTTTGGCCGCTTGGCACTTGGGACAATGTCGGTCGCGGCAGGAATTATAGGACACTCGCAGAAAACCGCAGGCGTCGCAGATATCGATGTGCCCACCGAGAGCTGCCGTGCGACATGCGGTGAGATGGCGGATGACCGCCGCCTGTTCGGACGACACCGGATGGCGGGCGCAATAGGCCGAACCGTGCGTCCGCAAGATGTCCGCCACTTCCAGCCGCGGCCGTGGGGCCGCAGTGAACATGGTTCATGAATTCCGTGTGGAAGAGGGAAGACTATCGAAAGGACTCCGCACGTTTCGGATGTGATCCGTACGCACATGCGTGTATCCCGCCGTCGTACTAATCCTTGCATGCCCCAATAAGGATTGAATCACGACTAATTCTTCGCCGGATTCCAGCAGATGTGTAGCAAAACTGTGACGGAGCGTGTGCGGAGTGCACCACTTGCCTAATCCGACTTCGTCACAAGCCATACGAAACGCTTGCCGCACCGTTGCCGGCGATGCATATCCCAACCCTCCCTGGCCGGGAAACAGCCACGCGGCGGGACGTTCGATTTTCCAGTAGGCGCGCAACAGCGCCAGCAACTGCGGGGAAAGAATGGTATATCGCTCTTTGCCTCCCTTGCCGAATCGTACGCGAATCACCATTCGCCGTGAATCGATGTCTGCCACACGCAGTTGGCAGGCTTCACTGATTCTCAAACCCGCGGCGTAACAAGTCGTCAGCAAGGCGCGGTACTTCGGCCGTCGCAAGGCACCGAATAGCGCAACGAGTTGATCGCGCCGCAATACTTCAGGGAACGCGTTCTGCCGATGCCGGGGAAACGGAATCCGTTCCACCTCCCATTGCCGTGCGAGGGTGACCGTGTAGAGGAACTTCAGCGCGGCGAGAATCTGTCGATACGTGGCGTACGAGACCTGCTCGACTTGGATGAGGTGCAGGAGGTAATCGCGGATTTCTTCCTCGCCCAATTCCTCGGGGCTGCGTAAATAATGAGCGGCAAACTTGTGACAATACAGGAGGTAATTGCGACGCGTCGCGGGGCTCAGCCTTCTGAGAATCAGATCCTGCTCCATCCGAGTTCTTAATGCTCCCATCTCTAGTCTCCTTTGAAAAGTAAATCGAAACTTTCCCAGGAAACCAGCATGAGCCTATTCAGGGAAAAACGCCACCAGGAAAAACGCCACCATCGAACACGAACTCGACGATGTTTTGTCCACACGTCTCCCCAAAAACTGCCGCGCAGCGGCTTCGTTCAACACTGGAAAGTGGCCTGAGATGTTTCAGTTTCCTCCCAGATGAGCAACGGTAACTCAGCCTATCGAACGCCATTGTCATCGCACGAATAATTCCCTTGGAAGGTTGGTGAGAACTTCGCAGCCGTCGTCGGTGACAACCACGGTTTCGCTGCAAGTCGTCCCCATTTTCCCGGGGTCGCGTATGGACGTGCTGCAGTGAAAAACCATACCCGGCTTGAGGCGCGTCTCATTTCCTTTGACGACGTCGATTTCGCCACAATCAGCCCATTCCGGAGGAAAACCGAGACCAATGGAATAGGCATAGTAACCGTGCCAGACCCAGCCTTTCGGCAACGGCCCGATTGCCCGTTCCGAAGCGGCGGCAACTTCGCCCGCAACAGCTCCGGGCTTGAGATTGGCTATCGACGTATTGACGCTGTTTAAGCACATCTCGAACATTTGTCGCATCGTTTGCGACGGTTCCCCGATCACCGACGTTCGCATGATCGGACTGCTGTAACGGCGCATGCAGGCGCCGAATTCCATGAAGACAGGATCGCCCCGGCGAATAGGAATGCGCTGAAACGTCGAGTGCGGCACGCCGGAGCGGGGACCAACTGTCACAATTGGCTGATAACACATGTATTCGCTTCCCTCGCGTATCAACGTCTCGGCGGCGGCAGCGGCCACGTCGTTATCGGTCGCTCCCTCATTCACCACATCAATGGCGGCCCGCATGGCCACGCTGCTGATACGACCGGCTTCGCGCAGATAAGCAATTTCAGCGGGCGATTTGATTGCCGCGACGCAGGGAACAACATCCGTAGCATCGACCAGTTTTGCCGCAGACAGTAGCTCCCGCAGGCGGAGAAAATCCTGTGTACTCAGCGATGATAATGCGCCCAGTTCCATTCCCAGGCGACCGGCATCGAGTTTGCGAGTCTTGAGCAGTCCCCCCGTTGCCGCCACCGGATCGGCGAAGATCCCGTAAGTTTCGATCTGTTCAATCCATGACGAAAGTGAAGCGTTGTGGCTTTCGAAATCCTGCATCAATAACACCGGATCTCCGGCCGCCGGCACAAGGCACAGCCAGTACTTATGAGCAGCGATGCTCTCCAAGCCGGTCAAATAACAGATGCTCGCCATGTTATAGCAGAGCATCGCATCGAGTTGTTTCGCGGCCATGACGGCCTGCACTTGTCCGGTGCGAGCACGATATTCCTCTACCGTGAATGCCAGACGTGGGGCCGCCGCCGATACATCCTCCGCCGCATGCGTCGTGCGAGCGGAAATCGAGATCGCCTTTACCGCGAGGGGCAAACCGACGAGAGAGACTGCAGCACCTTCTAAAAATCGGCGTCTTTCCATAGGCCACTTCGATTCGGGAGACGGTTCAGGGACACTCAGCACACGTTCGTCAGCATGATTCATTTGGTCTGCAATCGAAACGTATCCATGACGATAGACTGATCGGTGGAACCGTACGAATTGTCTCCACCGACGTGTCCGAAGACATGGATAGATCCGTCCTTCGATTGAACCGAGCGCGGATAGTATCCCGTGGCGGGAACATCGAAATGACTCCATGTCTCGCCGGCGTCATTCGTCCAATCGACCCCGCTGGTGGCCACATGCAAAATCGGGCCTTCCTTCGTCGCGATCAGTTCGGGCTGGCCGCTGTGCGGTAACACATTCGGGCCTGCCGGTTCGGGAACAAACTTCGGTCCCGATTTCTTCAGCATCGCCTGCCATCGGTGCTTGTCATTCTCACGGCGGTAGATCGTCAGGAGGTCTCCGATTTCGAGTTCCGCGATGTCAAATTCTTCGGTCCATCCCTCGCGCTGATCCTCGGCAACGGCTGAAATCGGTTCGGTCCACGTTCGTCCTTGATCGGATGAAATCAGGATCATCGGTTGAATCGCCTTGCTGAACTCAATGCGGTTGTGCTTTCCGGCCGGCAGCGGAGCCACGCCCGCCAGCAAGAGGACGCGTCCGTCGCGGAGCGTGCGAATGCGTCTTGGCCAAATCGTGAACTTTTCGGGATCGAGCAGTACCTCGGGTTTGCCCCAGGTCTTCGTGCCGTCGGTCGATCGTTGCAGAAATCCCGTCTTGGGCGCATCGTCGTCATAGGGAAGATAGAAACCAAAAACGCCGCGCACGATCGTTCCATCGGCGAGCGCCGTTTGCGCTTCTCCCGTAACGCCGTTCATGCAGGTTTTGAACGGATCGGCGCTGACCTGTTTCCAGGATTTTCCGGCATCGGAGGAACGAAGCTGGACGTTGTGCATGTCGAGCCCCGTCATGTCGTACTCCGGATACCAGCTTAACAACTCCATGACGTCCTTCGGAGCCTTGGGACGGCCTTCAATCGGACCGGTCGCCTGAGTGAAGCAGGTCATCAGGTCGCCGTCGGGCATGATCCAAGCCCCGACCCAGCAGGTGTAACCGGGCGACTGCGGAGAATGATAAATCGTCGTGCGAGAATGATCGACCGCCGCGAAATCCTCGGCATTCGCCATCGGCATCAATACGTGAAGAATTCCACATACCGCGAACATCCGCAAATAGACCGACGAGATAGACCGTGGCATAGCGTGGTTCCTTGTGTGAAGCTTGGGCAGCGGAAACAATGACTGGAGGCGAACAGTCCAGTCCCCCCAGCACGATAGCTGATTTCAACGCTAATTCCCACTTTGCGCCTCGAAGTCACATCGGCAGGCTCATGTACTGGCGGTCGGGAACCAAAAATCTGGCGCAGATCCCGACGACCAATCCGCAGACGATCCAACTGATAATGCTTCCGATACTCATGACGACTTTTCTGCTTGTTTTTTGAGATCCGGACGCATCCGCGAATTGCGAATGCGTCCGGATTCCCCGTGGATCGATCATCGAACGAACCATACCGACTCAAGTTTTTAACTCTCGGACGAACTCGTCGAGTTCGCTGTCCGCTTTTTCCTTGGCATAACCGTACTTTTCTTGAATGGCGCCCACGAGCTGATCGCGTTTGCCGGCGATCGTGGTCAGGTCGTTGTCGGTCAGCTTGCCCCATTTTTCTTTGACTTTGCCGGTCACTTGTTTCCAGTTCCCTTCGATTTGATCCCAATTCATCGTCGTGTCTCCTGATTTGTTAAAAGTTTTCCACGAGCAAGCCACTATGCCCGGCCGTATTTGTCGCGCTGCTATCGAATGAGAAACCATCGCCGTTGACGACGTCGTCAGACCTGTGCGTCGAATGCATTTCGTCCGATCAGAAAGTACAACACCATGCCGATCACCGGCAGCACGAGCACGATTGCAATCCACATGATTTTGCGCATGACCGACGAACTCCCCAGCAGCACGCTGACGATGGCAAAAATGTCCAGGATCAGAATCACCGCTCCAAGTAGACTTATCATTGTTGGCAGCATTTCAATTTGCCTTTCAGGAAATGTGCAAAAGAGGTATGTCGATTATTTACTGAAGTTAAGGCCCGGATCATTCTCGGGAGCACCGATCAGCTTGAAGTTGAACGCGGCATCGCCGCCGGGAGTAATCTCCGCGATCAGCGAGCCGCCGTCGGCCCGTTCCAACGCCAGCACGTTTTCTTCGATGGTGTATGTTCCCTCGAATTCCTGTGCAGGCTGATCCTTCGGTGCGAAGCTCCAGCGAAACTTCGCGTCGTTCGTTAACGTCAGACCAAACGTCGAACCGTCGTCGCGACCCGCCGTCCATGTTCCCACCAGCGACCTCGGGTCGATGGGCTTAATGGCCGGACGCGTCAACTCCTGGGCCGGTCGTGGCGGAATCTGCGGAGCCGTTTCAACCGACGGGCCGGGTTCGGGAGGTTCGACCATTTTCAACAAGTCGGCAGCGACACGATCATTGGGCATCAACTCCACAACCTGCCGCAACTGGCGAGCGGCGGGCTCGGCATGGCCGCAGCTCATGTAGTGATAGGCCAACAGGAATCGCGAGGCGGCATCCTGCGGATTTTGTTTCGAGAAGACCTCCAGCGCACGGAGATGTTCCGTATAGACATCGACGCTGGCGTACATGCTGCTCAACGTCGTCCAGTCCCAACCCGGCCCGACTGCCAGCACCGAGTGTACCGTGGTCGCCGCCTGCTGATAATCCTGCTTCGCGAAGAGCACCAACCCGCGGAACTCGTGCAACACGGCATCGTCGGGATACTGCGTAATTCCCTTGTTCACAATGTCCAGCGACGCGTCATAATCGTTCTGCTGGAAGGCGGCGACGGCGTTGTTCAAAACTTCGTCCGCCGAATTGGGATCGCGATCGACCAAGACCGCTGACGAGTTATAGGTCACGACGATCGGTTGTGAGTAGTTATATCCCGACCAGCCGCCACTGACGTAATACGGGTTCGAGTACCCCAGGTAACCGCTGTTGTAGATGATCGAGCCGAGTCCCCAGCCACCCAGTCCCCAGCCGAACGGACGATAACCGTAACCGTAGCCATCTCCGTAGGTGACGCCCAATCCCCAGCCCCAACCGGGACCATAGCCGCCACCGTATCCGGAGTTATATCCTCGTCTGTAGCTATATCCGCGATTCCCGTCGAATCCGCGGTTACCGTTCCAGTAACCGTGATACCCCGAATGGCGGTAATACGACGGTTGATACGAGTTGTGTCCGACATTGAAGCGACGGTCGTTAAAGTTCACCGTGTTGCCGTCGAAGGGACGGTTCGTGATTCTCGACCGGTTGAAGTCCGCGCTTTGTGAACGCGTGCGATCTCTGATACCGACGTTGACACGCACCTCGCCAGGACGAACGATGATGGAGCCTCCACCGCCAGGAGCCTTCGGACCGCTATAAGTTCTGGCCGGTCCCTGTGGCTGTCGCCGAAAGGTGGCAGAACCCGGCGTGGCGTCTCGTCCATTGTATCTGACGTTCGGTTGGCTGAAGGTCGGCGTGCGATTGACTTTGGGTTGCTGCACACCCCGTCCCGCGGGCTGACGCGGCCCGGACGTGACCGGGGGAGCGTGCATTCCGCCTCGTCCACCCGAGCGAGGAATATTTCCACTCGGCGTTGATTGAACATGTTTTCCGCCGTTAAATTGGGGTCCGGCACCCTGGCCGTTGCGACCTTGACCGGCCTTGCCCTGACCAGGGTTTCCCTGGGCGCTTCGTCCTTGTTTGTTTCCGCCTTGTACGCTCTGTCCGCCTCCAACTTTAGCACCACCCTTATTGCCATCTTTGTTGCCCCCTTTTCCTCCCTGGGCAACCGCTTCGGCATCGGCAAAATTGTCAACGAATAAACCCATCGTACTGAGAGACAGTGCAAGGCCGCAGGTGAGTGCAGTTTTCCACGAGTTGCGTTTTATCATCGTCGTCTCCAAAAGAATGTGTCATGCGTGGCCGGGTAAAGACCGGCCGGAATTCGCGTCGTGAATCAATCGATTATTTGCTCTCGTCGGCGACCACGGGCAGCGGTGCCGGTGACTGGCGGACGATCGTGTAGATTTCGCTGTCGGGCTGCTGCACGCCGGCGATTTCATGATCCACCGATTGCCAGGTCATCGTGTGGTCGTTCACGTAGGTGTAAATGCTCGTGCTGGAAGCGATCTGGCCGTCGGCGGTCACGCCGGTGACTTTCAGCACCCAGTTCTCTTCGTCGCGATGCCAGAGTCCCTCGGCATATCCCCCTTCCGAGTCGAAGATCCAGGCCCGCAGTTTACCGGTGAGCGGATCCCAGCCAATGCGCTGTGTGCCGCTCATCGTTTCTTGTCCGGCGATCACGATCGTGAATGTGCGCATCAGGAAATTGCCGTTGTCGGCCAAGTGGCATGAGAACGTCACAATCGCGTCGTCTCCTTCATCGATCCATTCCCCTTGCAGCCAGGCGAGTTGTTCGAGCTGGGCGCGGTGTTGCCGGCGGTCTTTAGGAGCATGATCGCGCACGCTCGCCGCCAGCCATGTGCCGTCGCTTTTGACATGCACGGTGGTGTACCGGCTTTCGATCGGGTCCGACTCTTCCGCGAGGGTGACGATCGTGCTGCCGTCTTCGACCGCGACATCGGGAGTAATGAACCGAATCGAATCGATTTCGATCTCCAGCGTGCAGTCGGGGTTCTCGGCGAAGAATTCGGCCATCGATTCCTCAATGGCTTCGCGACCTTGAAAGACTTCCCCCAGTTCGTTGACGTATTCTGCGTCGGCGGTGAAGTGGGCGGCAACCCCCTTGGCGTCCCCTTCGCAATACGTCTTGGCGAACGATTCATCCGTGAGACGAATCGCTTCTTCGTCGGCCGAGATTTCGATCTCTTCAGCGACGGGTTCGTCGGTTGAGATTTCATCGGTCGGCTTCAATCCCGTTTTCGTTGCCGCCTTTTCTGTCAGCCTGATGATACGACTTTTGATGGACTCAACCCTTTTGCTAGCCGCGGGTTGTGCAGCCTTTTTTTCAGCTCGTTTGGGGGCGACTTTCGCGTCGTCGGCGGCGAAACTGGCTGCCCCGATCGACAGGACGGCTGCGGAAAGAATTAAGATCATACGCATGTTTTTAGCCTTTGTTACGCCGCCTCGCGGCGGCTGGAATCCAGGTCAATGTGACAATCGCAATGTGAGCTACCGTCGAATCGGTCTTGGCAAGGGATAAGTCGTTGTTCATTGTGTCGAGAACCGGCCCTTGGCCGCATGGGCCTTGCGTCGTTCGCGTTATTATTTTTCGGTCAGAACTCGCCAGCCGCTTCTTGGAACGCTTTGTCCAAATCGTCCCAAGCCGACTGAGCCCCCTTCTGGATATCCTTCCAAGCCTCCGCACTCGAGCGGCTGACCTCGTCCCGCTTGGCGCGGGCGGCTTCCCGTTTTGTTTCCAGGTCGGCCATTTTGCGATCCCACTCGGCCTTGGCGTCATCCTTCAGTTCGCTTCCCTTCTCGCGGAGCTTGGCGATTTCGCCATCCAGTTCCTTGAGTCGAGCGTCAAATTTCTCCTGGAATTCTTCCTTCGTTTGCCGGGAATACTCGGCAGCCGTATCGGCGGCCTGACCGACGTCACGACGCACGTCTTCGGATGTCACTTTGTTCGGTGTGGGATCGGCGGGCTGTTCCGCGCACCCGGCAATGGCGACAAATCCGGCCACAAGCACTACCGTGAACCCTCGAACCATGATTGAATTCTCCTTGACTTGTACAGACGTTGAAACGACATTCCCGGGATTGGGGAAACTACGAGCCTCAATGATCAGAGACGTCCCAGAAGCACCAGGATGATCAGAATCACCAGGATCAATCCCAGCCCGCCGCTCGGGCCATAGCCCCAGCCTCTGCTGTGAGGCCAGGCGGGAAACACGCCCAGAAGCAGCAGAATCAGAATGATAATCAGAATGGTGCTCATTTCAGTGATCCTTGTTCGAGTAAAGGTGAATACAGTTCCGCAATCGACACATGTGGGACAATATCGAGCAGCGCGCAATTCACGCGGATGCTCTCATTCCATTAACTCAGCAAATTCTGCCGCGCAGCCTGCATTGGCGAAATCGAAGACTCCGCCAATCCGCCTGTGGTGTAATCCACCATAGCATTCGGGCGATTTAACTGACGGACTCCGTAATGAACTTCTGGGGCAAGAAGATGCTGGTCTGGTGACAATTCGCGACACTTTGTGATTCCGTTCCGGCGGATAACGATCGCTTCCAGCGATTTTCTCATCAGAACCAACATGACGGATCTTCCTCGTGGTTTTTTATGGGAGAGCGGTTGACAGCCGTGTCAAGCGTTGGCGGGCGCGTGAGGTGTAAACAGAAAGACCTGCACCATCGTGCCGGACGTAAAGGCATGCACAATGGCCCCGGTGGACGGCTCGGCTTCCGCCATCGATTCACGAATCTGTCGTCCCGTTATGCGCTGAACTTCCTTCCGCAACGACTCGGAAGCCGTCGCGAAGAGCTGGCGGTGGAACTCCTGTACCCGGGCAGCGCCTTCTCTGTTCTCGGCAAGAGCTTTCTCCGCCGGGGATAACGCTTCGTGCAGCGTGATCACCAGCGTATCCTCGCTAAGCACCACCGTCACCGCTTTCGGTGCGTGGCCAGTACTTTGTTTCTGGAACGCGCTGACCACTTCCGCGATCTGTTCGGCCATTGTCAACATGGGCTTGTCCATGACGGGCCTTTCTGACGGCAACGGCCGTCGCGGGGATTCAGAAGACATTCGTTTTCGACAACTCGTTACACCTGCACATTTCGAATGGCATTCGTCTGATTGGGGCGAGAAAACAAAAAAGCCGACGTGGGAGAAAACCCGAAGGTCTTCTTCCACGTCGGCTTACTCATTAACGCGCCGACCGGCATTTCGCCGGCTTGCGCTTTATTTAGTCATCCGAAAGGGTCGCGAGGTCATTTCTTAATTCATCACCTCTCGACAACAGCATCATACGCATTCGCGGTGATGAATACAATGAGGAATTTTGTTTTTCTCTGGTCGTTGCTTCAGGTCACAAAACAACCGCTGAGCCAGTAGGATCGTACTCCCCGGTGAAGATCTCTTGAAACATCCAGCGTAGGAGCCTTCGAGATCCGTCGGAATAACACCAGACAGGAGTATTACCTATGTGTAATTAAGGCCGTTCCCCTTTGACTCAAATGACGCTGGATCCATAATCAACGCGAGCAATCAATGTTCTCGTCGGAAGACAAGGTAAAAAGCATTCCGGTCCTGCCGGAGGGCTTGTTATTGTGTAAACCGTCGCCGCAGAGCACTCGCGAGTGTTCTGCGGCGACGGTTTTTTTTGTCACCCCTGTTCTTAGGAGACTCAAGATGAATCGTTTCTGTTCGCTGTTACTGACTTTCGCCGCTTTCACTGTCTTAACGCCACGTGCCGACGCGGGGCCGATACTCGGTTCCGCCGAGGATTTCGCAATTCTCGCGGGCTCGACAATCACCAATACCGGTGAAACGACAATCGAGGGCAATGTGGGGCTTTATCCCGGGACGTCGATTACCGGTTTTGAGACGGTGACGCTTATTGGTGCCTCGACCGTGCACAACTCCGATGCCGTCGCATCCCTGGCTCAGGCCGATAACGTCATCGCATACAACGCTTTGGCAGGACTTGCCCCGACCGACGTCCTAACGGGCACAGATTTGGGAGGTCTGACATTGACGTCGGGAATCTATTTTTTCGCGACTTCGGCTCAACTGACGGGAACCCTGACTCTCGACGCCCAGGGCAATAATTTTGCCTACTGGGTCTTTCAAATCGGCAGCACGCTCACCACTGCCACCGATTCGGCCGTGACGTTCGTCAACGTTGGTTCGGAAGGGGGCACCTACGACGGATTGTTCTGGCAGGTCGGCAGCTCGGCGACACTTGGTACCGGCACAGACTTCGAGGGAAATATCTTGGCGTTGACCAGCATCACTCTGGACACGAACGCCAGCATCCATAACGGCAGAGCATTGGCGCAAAATGGGGCTGTGACCTTAATTGCCAACGACATCAGCATCTATTCACCATTCCCTAATTTAGGGACACTGAGCGGCGGACTGGAGTTTAATGACGAGGGAGAACTCGTGCCGATGGTTGCGCTGCCCACACCCGAGGTTCCTGAACCAGGCACGCTTCTCTTGCTGGGCACCGGATTTGCCGGCCTGTTTGGTTATAAGCGGCGGATGTCGGCTGCAAAACGTCTTAAAAAATGATACCGGACTTCGTCCGGTGCATGTCAACGGGTAGCGGAGAGAGTCGGCCTGCAGGACGGCTGCAGGCCGAGAGGAAGACGCCCTGATTGTCTCGTCCTCGGCCGGCGTCATCACCTGTCAGACAAAACTCAAACGCCGGCGGTTACGTTCGCCAGGACAATCTTGACTGATTCAGGATCGGCTGACTTCCAATTCCACTCATCCGTTAAGCGACCAGGCTGTCGCATCACTTGGTGCCGGCGGAGGCATATGCCCGTTGCAGGGCAGGCGTACAATGAATTCACTTCCATGACCGAGACCCTCACTGTGGGCGTCGACAGTGCCGCCATGCAGGTCCACCACCGTTTTAACCAGGTGAAGGCCGATTCCTAAACCGTCATTTTTCGACGCGCCGCCGCTTATATCCCCGCGCTTGAATACATCGAAGATCGACGGCAGCATGTCCTTTTCAATTCCGCGACCGTTGTCGCGGATGCGTACCACGGCCATGCCCTCTTGGGAATCGACGTCCACGTGCAAACAGCCGTTTTTATCAGTAAATTTTGCCGCGTTCTGAATCAAATTGGCAAACACCTGCAACAGCCGCGAGGCGTCGCCATCGACGATGAGCGGCTCCGCCGGCAATTTGACGTTCAGCGAATGTCCACAACGGTTGATGAACGGCTTGATTTGTTCGCAAGCATAGTCAATGACGCGCCCCACGTCGATGTGCTCCCTGGAGAGTTCCAGTTTGCCGAGAATCAGGCGTGCCTGATCGAGCAGATCCTCACAGAGCCGTGTCAATTGAACCACCTGGCGCTTCATCACGTCGTGAAGTTCGGACATTTGGGGTGAATCGTCCTGAAGACTCACCCAGACCTGTAACGCATAGGTAAGGGCGGAGAGAGGGTTCCGCATTTCGTGGGCCAATGTAGCGACAAATTCGTTCATGCGGTGGTTCGAGTCCACGGCCGATGTCTCCAACTCTTGGGTCGTATCCGTCGAAAGTTCGCCTGCTGATTGGGATATCATTGGTATCACCTTCTAAGATGAGAAATGGGAAGCCGATTCTCAATTACTGAAAAAATGCTTGACACGTTGGTTTCAATACACTCTTCTGCCGCGTGAACTGCCGGGTCGCGTCACCGCTTGACGTGCGGAACCCGTGCTTTGTCTCTGGAACGTGCCGACCACGTTGTAATCTGTCCAGCCATCGCTGAAGCAGTCGTGTCTACGACTCGGTGACTGACGTCAACGGCTGTCATGTGGATTCAGAAGCATTCATTTCCGGCAAAACGCATCGGGAGGATGAGGCGTAAAAACAAAAAAGCCGACGTGGGAGAAAACCCA
>JBBECD010000195.1:0-15865 GCA_040881995.1 Planctomycetaceae bacterium | reverse complement strand
CCCCGGTACAACATCGCGCCGACGCAACTCATCCCCATCGTGCGGGCATCGGCAACGGAGGCACATCGCGAATGGTCGCAGGTCGTCTGGGGATTGATTCCCTCATGGTCAAAAGACCGCATCCGCGCTGCGTCGATGATCAATGCCCGCTCGGAAACGGCTGCCGAGAAACCTTCGTTCCGCGATCCTTTTCGGCATCGGCGCTGCCTCATCCCCTCGACGGGGTTTTACGAATGGGAAACGATCGACAAAAAGACGAAGCAGCCGTATCTCATCACACGTGCTGATCGACCGTTATTCGCGTTCGCCGGTTTGTGGGAACGCTGGATCGCTCCCGATCAGAACATCGTCGAGAGCTGCACAATTCTGACGACGGCCGCCGACGAGCCGCTCCAGCATCTGCACGAGCGGATGCCGGTCATCCTCGATCCCGAGCGGTACGACGCATGGCTCGACCCACGTCTCGACCAGCCGGATCAAGTCCAATCGCTGTTGACGCCTGCGAGCGTGCCGGCATGGAATCTCCGCCGAGTCTCGACTGCCGTCAACAATGCCCGGACCGAGGGGGAAATCTGCATTCAGCCGAATCTTTGAGCCTGCTGCGTCGTCGCCCGATCCAGCCCCATGATGAGCGCCACGCCGCCGTCGCTGTGTGGATGCTTTTTTTCTTGGACGGCGTCCAAATATCCGCGGCATTACTGCAATTTGCAGGCAGCGTCTTCCGGAATGCATGACGCGGCTATCGAGTAAACTGACAGAAGCGTTTTGCCTTGGTAAGATCGGCGACACATCCCCCTTCATCTTTGGAATCCTGCAATGGCGGCGAAGACGTTTATCCTCACGACATCATTCGCTGTCTTGCTTCAAGCGTATGCGGGCTGTTCGAAACCTGCTCCGGAATCTGCGTCCGCTGTGGAAGATGCCGGGCTGAAAGATCTTACTTCAGACGCTTCGTTCATCCTACGCACACTCCCCCACGTCGCCAACGTCCCCCGCCACGGCCCTGAGAGAAAACCCTCACATCGCATCATCCACATTTGCAACTGGCATCTAGTCAGCCGGGACGATTATTTGGCCGATCTACAATCGCAGTCGGACGAACCGCTCACGAAAGACGAGATGGATCGTTACCAAGCGCAGCTCGTCGACGAGGTGTCTGTGCTGCAAGTGCAACAAGTCCAACTTCTCACAGAGTTGATCGAACGCCACGCCGTAAAGCAGGTGTACATCGAAGGTTTCTGCATCGGGCACGAGTCCTCGTTCGAACGAATCATCGGCGAATGGGCTGAGACCGAACGACGGCTCGTGGAACTGAAAGCCGATGTGACGGATTTCGGTGATGACGAACGGGCAAAACCGTTGGCGAAAGCGATCCGCGGCATCGAGCGTGAGTTGAGCCTCGAAAAGGCGCACTACGGCGCTGCGGCCCAACTATGGCACGCCGGCACTCTGGAGAAAGTTTTGCCGTGCGAGGACGAGTCGTTGCTGGACGCCGCGAAACCGATCGCCGACGATGGCACGTACCGCGAGAACGCCGCGGCGATCGAAGCTCGAGAAGATTTCTGGTTCCCACTATGAACATCCTCGTGCAAGTACGGCCGCGCATTATTTTCAGGCCGGAGTGCCGGTCGACAATATTTTCCGCATGGACCGTGGCGACCAAGAGGGAGGCGACGAATGGAATTCTCTAAGCGGAGCTAAACCCGATCGCATTGGCGACGATGATGTCGATGTCAGACTCTCGTCTTGCGGCGAAATTGACGTCCGCTATTTTCGGCGTACCGAGCGATGGTTCAGTCCACGGCTGGCCATGAATAGGGCCGGTGCCGTTGTCGCGGAGTCCGCTTTCATCCGTGCCGGCGGTGACAAGTGTGAACTGTAGCAACTCGCAGTTCGTATCCGTTGACGGCCGGGTAATGGTCAATTACACTTGCCACCCTGAGTTCGAATTGACCGAGATCGTGCGCAGATGGGTCGCAAGCGTGCCAAAACACAACCGCTCAAATTCTGGTGGAACCACCCTTCACGCACGACCAACTCAATCGATGAAGCATCGCAAATGCTTCATCATTTCGCCACTCGGAAAAAACGGCTCGAAAACTCGCAATCATGCAGATAAGGTTCTCGACAAGATTATTTCTCCGGTCTTGCATCAGTTCGAATTCGAACCAATTCGGATCGATCGAGATCTCAAGAACCCCGGTGGAAGTATCCCAGCAGCCATCGTTAACGAGCTCCGCGATTCTGAACTGTGTGTTGCGATCCTGACGGGTTTGAACCCAAACGTCATGTTTGAGGTAGGCGTTCGACAAGCTTGGGATTTGCCGATCATTCATCTTGCTGACCGCTCAACGGAACTCCCATTCGATGTTCGTTCTCGCGATACTGTTTCTTACAGTTACGGTGTAGTCGCGAGGGGATCATGTGAGGACGTTATCGAAGCGTTAGCACGACGAGTGGAGAGCGTCAAGCATCGACTTGACACGGCAGTAGCCGGAGAAATTCTTCAAGTTTCGGAAGTCTTCGGGAAATCGATGGCTATTCTCGGGAAGCGGCATGCCCTAGATGCCGTCTTCGATGGAAAGAGAGATGCGCTGCAAACGCTTTGCGACCAACTCCGCCAAGTCGAACAGATAATTGAACTGGACTATGACAAGAACAAAAACGGGCTAAAGCCGCTAGGGGAATTCCTGAGTCAGGTCACCGCAATTTCACGTGATCTTCGATCAAAAGTCTACACATTTCAGTGCCTCGCAAGTAAACAACACCAACATAACGATTCACGTAAACGTTGTGAGCCATTGCTTAAACGCATGCAGTGCCTACAAAAAGATTTCAACCGGTTGGCTGTACATCTCGAAAATGCCACGTCCAGCGAGACAGATTTCAATCTAGCGATTGAGCTGATTGAGTCTATCATTCAAGAGGCGGAGACGGTTAAATCATTTTGTCATATTCAAACGGAGTGAAAACTACACGTTTTCATGAAGGAGAGGTGGATTTTGAAAATGGCCGATATCGATACTGCCAGAGGAATTTCGGACGAGGTGGTAGACGCGGCTTTTGAATCGCTGGTCCGTGAAGTTGATCGGCGAACCAACATCGCCAAGCTTGCGCTTCATGGGAAGTCTGATCAGGCAATTCGTGCGTCCTTTGACGACCTTTGCCGAGTGATTCGCGCTGCCAGAATGGAGTTTACTACCGTTTTGAAGTACTATGGGCACGATTACGATGCCAAAGCCCAGGATTTCGTCGAATCCGTGATCTATGCCGCTTCTTTGGCTCACGAAACGAATTATCAAGAAGTCAAGGACAGCATTGCACGCCATGCGGAATTTGTACAAAACGCACTTTCTATGATGAGAAATGCTGATCAATAGTTGGAACGCAGACGCGAGCACACAGGCACAGGTCGATGCTGTTGTATTAGCCCGTGATGAGTGTGATCCTTATGAAAAGTCCATGCGTTAAAGCGATCTGTTGCTACGGCGGAGTACTGCTTCAAGCTGACATTGCTGGTGATCCTTCGCCGTCGATCTGAGTCTTCGCCTCCAACCAGCCCCATGCCGCTCATTCGGTGTAATAGTACGACCTCCCGCCGAGGCGGGAGGGGGGTTATTCGGCGGCGGCTCTTTGATCAGCCGCAAGCTGACTCCGTTACCGAGTGATTCCAGTTGCGATGCTATTAACCGACGGGAGCCAATTTTTCCAATAATTGCCCACAAAGCTCATCAAATCACCACAACCCCCCACCCCCTTGCCGATCGTAAACGCTCTCGTTGCTCTCCTGCGTGGTGGCCCCGATCGAGTTCCATGATCGGCGCCAGGACACCGTCGATGCGTTCGATGCTCTTCTTCATTGACGGCTTTCAATTCTCTCTTGCGCATAATTCAAGAGTTGACGTTTCGGCCATCCGGCGAAGCATCGGACGATTGGCATGTGCAATCCGGTTGGACTGAAAGCATGCGCATTGTTATCCGTGCGGAGCGCTATAATCCTGGCGGATTTAGAGGGTCGGTACTCATTGAGTTATCGAAATCCATCGGACATTCACATTTTAACGGGCAATGGGCAATTCATCCCATCGCGTCGTGTATCGTGGTGATTTCTTCTCGAACTTCGCGGCCCAATCGGGCTTCACACCTTCCGCGCCGAATCTCAAGGTCCGGGAGCCGAACTGATCATTGATCGTGTCCAATACGGACATCAGTGAAGCATCCCGCTTTCGGTCACGTTCGTGGAACAGATTCAATTGGCGTTTATTGTCCGTCACAATCCCTGAGAGGATGACCCCGGCTTTCTTAAGCCGGTAGCCAGGTCGATACAGATTGGCTGCCATCGCGGAGACACAGTGGATCATCTCGTTCGTCGTCGCTGTGGGGCTGGGGAATTCAAGGACTCCCGATCGCCTGAATGGGGCATCGTTGTTGAAGGGGTTCGTGTGAAAGAAAATTGTCACCACGCTCGCGAGTGAGTGTTGACGCCGCAGTTTCTCGGCGGCTCTGGCAATATACGTGGCGAGTGCCTGTTGCAAACCGTCCAGGGTGGTCACCGGCGCGCCGAACGCCCGTGAGACGCAAATCCCTTTCTTCGGTGGGGCGAACTCTTCCCAATCCATCGCGGGGATTCCACGAAGCTCATGCACGAGCTTGACGCCTACGATCGTCAACAACTTGAGGATCAACGGATCGGCGGCATCCCTCAGTTCTTTGGCCGTTGTGATCCCGCATTGACGTAGCTTGCTCACGCTCGATCGGCCGACTCCCCAGATCTCCGCGATGTCGGTTAGCGCTAAGGCTTCGTCTTGAGAGGAGCGGCTTGTGAGGTCCATCACACCGCTTGATTTCTTGGAAATCTTATTCGCCAGTTTCGCCAGTGCCTTGGTCGGACCAAAGCCGACAGAGACGGGAATTCCCGTATATTTTCGGACCGTATTGCGGATTCTGTGCCCGCAGCCCATCAGATCCTGCTGGTCATCGGGGATAATTTTCAGGAAGCATTCGTCGATGGAATAAATCTCCAATTCGGGCGTGAATTCCCGAAGGGTTTCCATGACGCGACGGCTCATATCCGCGTAAAGTGTGTAGTTCGAGGAAAAAACGGCAATCTTGTGACGTGAGATTTCTTGTTTAATCTGAAAAGCCGGGATGCCCATCTGAATCCCGAGAGCTTTGGCTTCCGCACTCCGGGCCACCACGCACCCATCGTTGTTCGACAGGACGATAATCGGACGGTTTTTCAAATCAGGGCGGAAAACCCGCTCGGCCGATGCGTAGAAGCTATTGCAGTCAACGAGTCCTACGACGTCCATGTCGCTGATTCCTGGGGCTGTGGATCACATGGGCGACAACGCCCCAGATCTCAACGTCCGTGTCGGGCTCAAGGATTATGGGGACTTGTCCGTTGCTCTCCGCTATCAATTGGAACTTCCGTCCCGTCCGGCGAAAACGTTTGACGAGAAACTGCCCTTCGATGCTGGCGATGACGATATCCCCGTCTTTCGCATCCAGCGATTTATCGACAACCAGCAGATCACCGCTCTCGATCCCCGCATCGATCATGGATTCCCCCACGACCCGAACGAAAAATGTCGCGGCGGGATGGGAAATCAGGTGGGTGTTCAAGTCGAGTTGCGTCTCGACATAATCATCCGCAGGTGACGGAAACCCCGCTGAAACCGCCGAATACAAGGGAATCAGGTAGTTTATGGCCCCATCATAAGAGTAAATTTGCGTAACCAGCAGTGACATTCGTTTACCTCCGCCGGGATGCTACCCGAATGTCAGATAGTAAAACAAGAGACCAGTTGCCCGATTACCGGTCGATTTTCCGACGTGAGATTCGTCCGGGACAGCGTAAGGATGTGTGCGCGAACACGACATGAACGCCCAAGTTTGAGTCGACTGATGTGGCGGACAACGCCTCAAATAATCGTAAACCCCGACATCCGCTTGTCGTAAATGCTCTCTTGACTCTCCTGCGTCGTCGCCCAATTTAAGCTCATGATCAGTGCTGCGTTGCCATTGATGCGTTCGATGCTTTTCTTCTTCGAGGACTTCCCGTTGTCGGCGGCACCATCGATTCGCGTCAAGACTCTCTTCATGGATGCATTTCCGTTGCTTGTCTGACCGGTCTGGAATATGATAAACCCTTACTGGTTGACGCCTCCGTCCCCTGAAATAACCCCATGTGCGGACGATTTAACCTCACAGCGACGCCCGATGAGATTGCCCAGGCGTTTCAGCTTTTGTACCGCCCCGACTGGTCGCCCCGCTACAACATCGCCCCGACGCAACTCATCCCCATCGTGCGGGCGTCGGCGACGGAGGCTCATCGCGAATGGTCGCAGGTCGTCTGGGGACTGATCCCCTCGTGGTCAAAAGACCGTACACGCGCGGCGTCGATGATCAATGCCCGCTCGGAAACGGCTGCCGAGAAACCTTCGTTCCGCAATCCCTTTCGGCATCGGCGCTGCCTCATCCCCTCGACGGGGTTTTACGAATGGGAAGCGATCGATAAAAAGACAAAGCAGCCGTATCTCATCATGCGCGCTGATCAACCACTGTTTGCTTTCGCAGGATTGTGGGAACGCTGGATCGGCCCGGATCAAAACGTGGTCGAATCTTGTACGATCCTCACGACGGCCGCCGATGAGTCGCTCCAGCATCTGCACGAGCGGATGCCGGTCATCCTCGATCCCGAGCGGTATGACGATTGGCTCGACCCACGTCTCGACCAGCCGGATCAAGTCCAAGCGCTGCTGACGCCTGCGACCGTGCCGGCATGGAATCTCCGCGGAGTCTCGACTGCCGTCAATAACGTCCGGACCGAGGGGGAAATCTGCATTCAGCCGAATCTTTAAGCCTGCTGCGTTGTCGCCCGATCCAAGCCCATGATGAGCGCTACGATGCCGTCGATGCATTTCTTCTTCGAGACTTCCCCCGTCCGCGTTCAAAGCATGCTCGGCGTCGGATTGTGAACGACTGTATTTGCATCTTCGTCGGTTAATGGTTCGGGCGATTTCTCCCAAGCGTCGTAACTCGCCAACGCGCTGCCTTGCTCGAACTTTCCTCGCTGCTCGACATTGCTTTTCAATGTCGCCCAGCCGACGTAGGCCAACAACTGTTGCTCCGAACCGAACTTCGCAACCAGGCGACGCTCCACGCCCTTCTTCGATCCGCATAAATAATGCACGAGCGATCTGCTTCCTTCCTGAGGATTAATCCGAATCGTCATTGGTACCATCACTGCGGAAAATGAGATCATCAAGCCCCGCCCGCTTAGCCATCTCGATAAGATCGGACCAGAGATGCAGCGTGACGAGCATGCCGAGCGTGAGTTGGTGCGAGTTGATGTTTTCGCGCGAGATGTGGGCGGGTTTCATAGCTGGTGTGTGGATTCTTATTTTCCCGTCGCCTCGATGCGTAATTCGTTGACGATCCCCGACTGATACGGATGCACTTCTTGATAAGCCCCGGCATGCATACGCAGCCGGACGTAGAACGTCTTCACCCCCGCGAACTTTCGATCGTCGGCGGTATCGGTCGTCAGGCCGTGGTCGGCCCAGCCGCTGCTGTTGACGTCGAGGCTCTCGGTGCTGACGGCATGCATCCAGCTCTTTCCATCGACAGAAACGTCGAGATAATGATTCGTCCCCAGCGAGGCTCTGTTCGCCTTGCCGTTGACGGTCACTCCGATGCGCGACAGCGGTTGCGGCGATGTCACCTTCCAGACCAGTTCGGGCTGCGATCCGCCAGGTTGCATCCTCACCGCAATCGCACCGCGCGTCCATTCGAGCGTGTCGAGCTGCGTGACGCGCGCCGAGTAGCGGAATTTCTGGGTTTGGAAATCATCGTGATAGGTGAATCGTTTCGGGTCATCCGCCGCCGGTTTCAGCGTGACCGCCGGCTTGGCCGGGAGGGTCAATTTCGCTGTGACGCGGATGTCATCAATTTGGGCAACGACCGAGCCGTCGGTCTGCTTGCCTTCCATCGTCACTCGGATGCGAAACTCGCGACAGTTGGAAAACGACGGATAATCACCGGCCGTCACGGAAAGACTTTTCGTCTGCGTGCCTTCACTGCTGACTGCAAGCGGCCACGTCTTGCCGCCGTCGGCGGAGAGACCGAGCGTCACCCGGCTGCCGGCGGCGAGCGATTTCAGCGCCACCGAGACATCGATCTCGTGCGCGGTGAAATCGCCGGCGAAGCGATACGTCAGCAATGATCTCGGGGCTTCGCCGTTCCAGCTCCGCAGCGCCAGCGTGCGGGACTCGTCCCACAGCAGATGACGGAATCCATCGATATCGGCATCTTCGATGAATTGGCTGGTGTCGAACGAATCCTTGAAGTCCAAATGGCCGTCTTCGAACGGCGCGATCTCCAAACCGTCACCAATGCCGACGTCGGCACTCGGCAAGCCGCCGTAATCGGCCGGGAGCGCCTGAACTTCTTTCGTCCATGCGAGAATCCGCGAGTTGATGTCGTCCATGAAGTTGTCGGTGTTGAGACCGAAGTGGCAGCCGGTGTTGTAAACCCAGAAGAACGCCGTCGGCAGGTTGTATTCGCGGCAGATCTGTAGTTGGTCTTCGAGGCTTTGCCATCTTGCGGGCGACCATGTTGGTTCGCCGGTGCTCCACGCAGCGTAGGGCATGACGACCAGTGGCGCGCCGGTGACGAGATACCGCTGCACGATGCGGCGAAACCGCGGCCCGGCGACGAAGTACTCGTCAATGATCCATCCGTCGGCAGGAATATTCCACGTCGGCACCACGCCGCTCGGACTCCACCATTGGTAGACGGCGACGTCATACTTCGCCTTGATCCGCCGATAAAGCTCCGCCAGCACTTCGGCCCGCCCGCCCCCGGAGACGTTTTCCTCGGCGAGCACGACTCCGTGGAAATCTTCAAGCGGCATCCGGGCGAGAAATGTATCGAGCCGCTGCCAATAGACGTCAATGTCGCGCAGCGGTCCTTCGAACCGATCATTTCCGTCCCAGAAGTAGAGCCGCGGCAAAAATTCCTTCTCCTGCTTCGCACCGATTCGAGCATGCTCGGCCCATTGCGCAAGAAACGTTTCGGTGAGTTCACCGTTGAGATTGATCGAAGCGACGCTGAGGTTGAGAGCATTGACGCGATCGCTGCGCGTCCCCTCTCCGGCCCATGGGACTGCCGCGTATTCACCGACTTGGTGGATGGTGAGTTTTTCACTCGCGACAGCCGGCTGACACATCAAACTGCAAATGACGGCGATTAGGCCGGTTCTCATAGTGGCGTTTCCCTCAGAATGGGTTGGAGGAGAGACTTTTGACTGCCCATTATCCAAAGTGGGATTGTACACAAAACGATCACCCCAAACACCGCCGCAGATGCTCGGGCGAGATGTTCACTCTGGAGCCAATCAGCACGATTGTCTTACCGCGAATTTTTCTAAAATCGAACGTCCCCCCGCGAGCGCCCCGGCTACCGCTGGAAAACCGTCCGACGGTTCCATTCCCTTCTCGTCGGAGATGACTTGAATACTCGAACCGATCAACCGCACGCCGGCTAGCGATCCCGCGGCGCATGCGTTGTACAGCGCGTCGAGACAATGGTTCTGTTTGCGCACGCTTTTGCCCGCAAGTACTCTTAAATTCAATTCACCACAAACCCTCGCCGCTCCCGGTCATAGACGCTCTCATTCGACTCCTGCGTGGTCGCGTGATCCAACGCCATTATCAGCGCCACGATGCCATCGATGCGCTCGATGCTTTTCTTCTTCGACGGCTTCCAGTTGTCGGCGGCGTCCTGCTCGAGGCTGACATTGCCCGCCATCCAGCGCAGCACCGGATGAGCGCCGTACGCGAGCCGGCCGGCGCGAATCAGCTCATCGAGTTTCTTCGTCGGCGCGTTCATGCTGGCATAGCCCTGGCCGAAGGCCGCCATCTGAAATCCGTCACCCATGAGCTGCGTTGCCGACTGGGTGGCATTCCAGCGGTCGAGGGCGATCTCGCGGATGTCGTACTGCTGTCCCAATTCGTTGATCTTCTTGCGGATCACCTCGTAGTCGATGACTTCCCCATCTGTGGCCTCGATGTGCCCTTGGCGAATCCACTGCGTATACGGCACATGATCGCGGCGCTCGCGCTGTTTGGCCCCGGCGTCGGGTATCCAGAAGAACGGCAAGACGTCGTATCGCTCTTCATCTCCTTCCGTATCGTCGGCCGACCGTCAGCCATGTATTCCGGTTCTCTACCCGCCATCAATAGCGAACGCATCTCTGCATGTGTTTCGGGATCGTGACGACGCGGCGGGTGTCGATGCATGGTTTGCTGTGAGATTCAAGGCTCGCCCCCACCAACGAACCCGCCCCCCCCGCCAACACCAGACAATCGAGCCAATGATTTTCAGCATTAGGCCGAGCCCGCCACTCCCACACCTCGCGGCCACGCCCGAATGTCCGCTCGCACGACTCGCCGGCGAGATGATCGGCGAACATGCGGTGTTGGTCGGCACGATCGCCGAACATCGACAGCGAACCCGCTTCACCCGCAAGCGCCGCGGCGCGCTGCGCCAAGAACGTCTTCCAGAAGTTGACGTCGTGGATACAGTGCCGGATCGCCCGTTGGCGGCTGCCGAAGGTCAGATACCAGTGAAATCCCAACTGCTCGCCGGGTTTCTTTTCGTAGTGAATCATCGGTTTGTCGCCCGCCCGCAGTCCCTTGCCGTGTGCGGGAAGCACGATCCCGGAGAACGAGGTGCGGCGGCAGAATTCATAAACGGTATCGGTCGACTCACTCCAGTTGGCGTCAATGATCGCCTTGCCGATGGTCAGTTCGCCCCCTCCCTCGCGCTGCCATTTCTTATGCAGCAGATGATCCGTCAATGTTTGCAGCCCCCAAAAGACCGCTCCCTCGACCTGCGATGAACCGGACGCCGACTGCAGCGTGGGATGGGCTTCGTGGAGCGAGAAGTACGGCCGGGACTGCCCGGGCCAGGCGCCGTAGTCGATGACCGAGCCGCTGAACTTGTCGCTCCAGGCGGCGACCACATAATACAGCAGATGCTTCTGCACGTCGATGCCGCAGGTGATCCACGAGGCCCACACGGGAACGACGCCACGGGGCAATTTGGTCAACTTGGTTTCCAGCCCGGCGAATCGCGGTGCATCCGAAGCGGCGATCAGATCGATGGGATCGTTCTGGTATTCGGCGAAGAACGCCGCCTCGTTCTGCAGTTTCAGGTTCATGGCGTGCTGGATCGCCGAGAGCTCGTCGTGATTGAACCGTTCCGCCCAGGCGATCACGGCCCCGTCATCCATCGTTTTTTGGTTGGCGCGATAAAACTCCGTCGCCTCTTCGCCGGCGTTCCCCTGCCGGAAACTCTCGGCGCGGAGTTCAGCGTACTGCTTCCACAGTTTCTCGTCACGGGGGAACGAGTACACCATCTTAGTCCGTTCGCCGTTCCATTCCGGGTGCTGGTCGCGCGACAGAATGTTATCCGCCATGTCGGCGGGACGAATCACCGTGCAGGGAATGATGCCGGAGATTTTTTGACCGGGACCAGCCAATCCCAGCACAGCACCGGCCAAAATACTTTCCCGCGTGGCGCATTGCGACAGCGACCGCGCCGATTCGTCGGTCTGCGGATCGTCGAGCACCACCAGCGACGGCCGGACCGTGTGGCCGTCGGCCCGTTTGTGTTTCATGCCGCGGATTCTGCCCGTGATGCCGGCGACCTTGATGATCGCCCCGCTGGCGGTGCTCTCCGGCATCGTCGGCAGCACGATTTCACGCGCCGTCCAGCCGATATGCGTCCGCTCGCCTTGATACAACTGGCCGCTGCAGCGATTGGCGATCCCGTCCAGACACTGAATGGGGAACACGACCTCCGGGAAATCTTCCAGCAGCAGGTCGTTGGCGTCGAGTTCGGTTTTGATCGAGTCCAGCATATCCATCGCGTGACCTTCGTCGCTGCCGATCAGGCAGACGAATTCGCGGTGGCCGTACAGCACCGCCCAGATGCAGGCGCATTCGCAGATCGTGGTTTTGCCCGAACCGCGGGGCATGGCCATAGCGAACAGCCCGCCGCGGAGCACGGCCTGCTCGATCTTGGCGATCACCTTCAAATGATCCGGCGACCACGGCAGATGGAACGTCAGCGGGAAGTACGAATCGCAGAACAACCGAAAGTCGAATGCCGCCTGCGTTTTTCGGTCGGGATTCCCGACCACGGGTAAGGCTCCGATATCGCGTCCCGCGATCGCCAGCGCCACGTTACGAGCCCGGGCACGGTCCTTCAGTTTTTCGTAGGGGTCGCCATCGGGTTCTGGCTTCGGGGCATGCCGCGTTTCGACCAGCCACGCGGTGTACCGCAGCAGGTCGACATGTCGGGCATTGCCGATCCGTAGACCAGCGCGGGTGCGGTGGCGATGCAACTGGCGTTCGTTGATGACTTCGCCCAGCGCCGTCGAGTTGAGCAGCCGGCAACATTCGCTGGGGCGAAGTTTTCGCGGGTCAGTCGCCATGCGGTTCTCCCGAATTCCGGCCCATCTGTTTCAGCAGCCAGGCGGCGTAGTGCACGAGGTTGAGCGTCCCGTCAGCGTTCGCGGGGGCTCCGGCTGCAATATCGTCATGCAGCATCGTTTCGGTGACGGCGAAAGCGCCGACCTTGGCCAGCAGGCGGGCGGCGTCGCGCACGGCCAGCGCGGTGGGATTCAGCGGCGAATTGTTCCCGTCCGTGGGCATGTCGGAAACCTTTCAGAATCCTTTGGAATGTGGGCAAAACGGAGTGGATGTCATGCCGGACCTGAGGTAACTGGTGTCATCGTTCCCGGTCGATGTCGGCCGGGGGGACGAACGAGAACGCAGACAGAAGGAACACGAAGATGACGAATCGAGACGACGACCTGGGAGACGACCTGCGGATCACCACCATTCGCCGCCAGGAGGCCGGATGCGGAATCTGGGTCGACGGCGAAATCGACGGCCACCGGTTTCAAGCGCTGGTGTTCGCCGACCACGCGATCGACCCCGAAAACGAACTGGGGGACAGCCGCATCGCCAAGCTCTGGTTGCGGCGGCTGTCGGATCGGGTAGTGGTCGCCAATTTCGACCGGGGCTGGGACGTCGAGCCCGAAACCGACGAGGCGAAAGGCCTCGTTGATTTCTTGTGCGCGGGTTTGGCGGATGCCGCCTGCGGATGCGTTGACTAAGCCGAAACGGGGAACCGTTCCCCGTCGCCCGGCCGTGGTAGGCCGGGCCTGATGATGGCAGCCTTTCCATCGACACATTCGAAAAGGAACACGAACATGACGACGAAAACCGCGACCAAGAAAACGACGAAAACGACAAAGGCCCCGAAGACGAACGGCAAAACCGCCACTGCCATGGCGAAGCCCGCGGCTCCGAAGAACGAGAAGACCGAACGCAAACCGAGCGCGTTGGATTCCGCCGTCCGGGTTCTCGGCGAATCGAAAGAACCGATGACCGCCGCCGAGATGATCGACGCGATGGCTGCCAAGAAATATTGGACGAGCCCCGGCGGCAAGACGCCGGCCAACACGCTGTACGCCGCCATCCTGCGGGAGATTCAAGTGAAGGGAACGGACGCCCGGTTTATCAAAACCGAACGGGGCAAGTTCGCGCTGGCGAGCACGAAGAGCGTTGCCAAGAAGACGAAGGAGTAGAAACCATGACGACCGAACAGATAATCGCCGCTGCCTTTCGCCACATCGCGCTTCGCTTCGAAACGGCGCTCGAAGAAGGCCGGCGCTCGAAACGAATCGACGCCGAAGACCTGTTGCAAACGCTGCTGGCGCTGGCGGACGAGCTCGATCCGCCGGTGCCCGATAACGTCCCGCCGGATGCCGGCTGCCCGAACTGCGGCGAGCGCGACGTCGATAACCTGGTCTGGGTCTCCGACGAGATGGTCCAATGCTCACGCTGCCGAACGACCTACCGCCCGGACGCCGAGCCGTAACGGCCCGATTCCGCGCCACAACGCCCCACGTTGCGACACGTCGGGGCGTTTTTTCGTGGGTGGTTCCTTGCTTCCCGGTGTGCCGATCCCGTTCGGCCGAAATTTCCGCCAGCATTGAATTCGGGAATCGAGGTGGGATTGCCGGCGAACTCGCTTGATGTCGTCCGCCGGTCGAGGTAACTCTTGGTTGTCCCGAACGGGGAAGGCGAAACCAACAACCAGGGGAGACACGATGATTAAGACGGTCCAAATTCACGCGACGGAATTTCCAAACGCCGGCGAGGCGCTGCAATATGTCGATGCCAGCGGCGTCGGCCGAGCCATCAGGTGCGACGAGAAATACCTCGTGGTCGACGAAGCGGAACTCAGGCGCATCGAAACCGAGGGCGTCCCGTTCGCACTGCTGTCGGATCACGCGATGCCCAACGGTTCGTTCCGCATCATGACCGTCCCCGTCAACGATTGAACGTAAAAAGGACCAACTCCGATTTCGCGCCACAACGCCCCACGTTGCGTAACGTCGGGGCGTTTTGTCGTGGGTGGGGGAAACGTTCAAGATTCCGCCCCCGACGCGACGTGGGCCAACGTGGGCGACGACGGCGTAGGAACCGACGGCACCAGCCCCGAAAAGTGGGCATACCGCACCGGTTTCCCCAACTCCTCGGCGAGCGCCACCTCGGCCGCGACCCCGACCGATTCGTCCCACCCGCGGATCGTGAGCACGACCAATTCGTCGCACCGGGCCAGATGTTTGCGGTCGTGCTGCTCCCAGAACGACCAGTCGGTCGGGAAGCCGTATCGCGCCAGCGGATGGCTGTGCAAGATCGGCGAATAGCAGGTGAGCCCGGCGTGCAACAAGATCGCCACCGCGTGGCAGGCGAGGCGGTAACGCGATTCGCGGACGGCCAGATCCGGATGCGAGTAGGGGCTGGCCAGATAAATCATGCCGCCACCTCGCTCGCCGAAACCCGCTCGGCTTTCTGGCCCGTGAATTGTTCGAAGCGCTGGACGATGACGTCGGCGTACAAGCAGTCCAATTCCATCAAGAACGCATTGCGGCCCGTCTGCTCGGCGGCGATCAATGTCGAGCCGCTGCCGCCGAACAGATCGAGCACGTTCTCTCCGGCGCGTGATGAATACTGCATGGCCCGCACGGCAAGCTCGACCGGCTTCTCGGTGAGGTGAATCATGCTCTGCGGATTCACCTTCTTCACGTGCCACAGGTCGGTGGCGTTGTTTGGGCCGAGATAGACGTGGGCTGCGCCTTCCCGCCAACCGTAGAACGCGATCTCGAACGCGCCCATGAAATCTTTGCGCGTTAAAACCGGGTGCTGTTTGTCCCAGACGATGCCTTGCGAGAAGTACAAGCCATGCCTTTTCAAAAACGGCGGATAATTGCCGAGGTTCGCGTAGCCGCCCCAAATATAGAAGCCACGGCCGGGGAGCAGCACCCGCGCGAGGTTGCCGAACCAGCCGTCCAAGAGATCATCGAAGGCTTCATCGGTCACAAAGTCGTTGGCGAGGGGACGGTCTTTGGCACGGAGCTTCGTGCCCGTCGGCTTCGCCTTCTCCGGATGCCGTTCGAGATCGAACTTTTGATGATGCGTCTTCGGCTTCGCGAAACTGCTGTTGCCGGCGGCGATGGCGTTGTTGCTCCGAGGCTCGACCTTCACGTTGTACGGCGGGTCGGTGTTGACCAGATGAATCACAGCCCCGTCAAGCAAACGATCGACGTCAGCAGGGTTGGCGCTGTCGCCGCACAATAAGCGGTGTTTGCCGAGTAACCACAGATCGCCGGGTTGCGTGATGGCAGCATCGGGTGGCGCGGGAATGTCGTCTGGGTCGCATTGTCCGTCTTGCACGTCGTTGCGGAAGATCTTGGCCATTTCGTCGGGACTGAATCCCA
>JBBECD010000194.1:0-15886 GCA_040881995.1 Planctomycetaceae bacterium | reverse complement strand
CACAATTTCCAAGAGTTCGAAAACGTCTCACTCATTGCCGCGTGAGGTATAACAGCACCAGTGCCGCATCAGCTTCGCGTATAGGTCGGTCCCCTTTTCGAGCTGTTCGAGCGCGATGAACTCATCGTGCGTATGGGCCTGACGAATGCTCCCCGGGCCGAGGACCAGCATGTTTTTGAGATCGGTCAGCATCGCCCCGTCGGTGCCGTAGGCCACCGTACGTGCCGTTTCTTTTCCGCTGACTTTCAGCACTTCCTGCACGAAGGGGGACTTGGGATCGACGTACAGCGGCTTGCCGCGCGATCGGGTCTTGAATTCGACGCCGCAGCGTTTCGCGGCCTCTTCGGCGCGAGCCAGCAGTTTGTCGGGATCCTGTCCGGGCATCGGCCGGAAGTAAACCGTGCAGATGCTCTGCGGCGGCGTGATGTTCACCGCGTAGGTGTAATCGTTGATGCCGATGTTCCAACTGATCCACGGCGGATCGAATTCTTCGTTTAACCACGCGGGATCGCTTTTCGTTTCGTCGTGAATCGTTTTCATTTCGGCGAGAAAGGGAATCATCGCCAGATTCGCGTTCAGCCCTTCTTTCGTGCTCGAATGCGCCGCTTTGCCTTTTGACGATACGACGATGCCGTACGTCCCCTTGTGAGCATAAACGACTTCGAGTTCGGTCGGCTCGCCGATGATGCCGTTGGCGTTGCCTGCGATCATTTCCTTAAACAGTTCCGAGCGGTTGGCGACTTCTTTGGCGCCGTGATAGCCGACTTCTTCGTCGGCGGTCAGTGTGATGTAAATCGGCTTTTTGAGTTCGCCCTTCGAAAAGCGGTCGGCGGCGGCGATGGCGCAGGCGACCGAACCTTTCATATCGCAACTGCCGCGGCCGAACAGTTTGCCGTCCTTCTCGGTCGGCTGAAACGGTCCATGTCCGGTAAAGAACCACGGGTCGGCGGGGACGACGTCGGTATGCCCGAAATACGCCATCCCGCCGGTGCCGGTTCCTTTTTTGCCGACGACGTTCGACTTGCGAATTCCTTTTTCGTCGGTGTAATCGAGCCGTTCGATCTCGAACCCGCGGCGTTTGAGCAGCGCCTCGCAATAATCGATAATCGGCACGTTCGTGAGCGAACTGGTCGATTCAAAGCGAACAAGATCGGCGGTTATAGTGAGAGCATCCATGAGGCGGTTCCAGCAATGAGAGTCGTTCTTCCACGATAAATTGATGCCGGCGAAATGGCACGGCTGCACGGGGCCGACATCAGTCTAACCGAAACGAACCACGAACGAAAAGGCATTGGCAGGAATGAAACAAGCGGGGCACAGCGAAAATCAAGATCCACAAAATCGCCGAACCGAGGGACAGACATTGTTCATCAGGGGCATCATCGGATATCATAAATAAACCGGGTTTGATGGATTGCAAATCGTGTTAACTACGTGGGTGAAAATGTTGCGTCACACGAATAAAGCTGACTTTGATGCGGATCGCGAAGCGCGGAAGACCTTGTCGATGCGATTCCTGTGCGTACTCGTCGGGCTGATCATCTCGCCTCCTCTTCTCGCCGACGATCCTGCGAATGTCGAATTCTTCGAAAAACAAGTCCGTCCCCTGCTCGTGGCGAAATGTCAGGAGTGTCACGGGGCCGACACCCAGGAAGGGGAACTGCGGCTCGATTCAAAAAACGGCTGGCAAAAGGGGGGAACCCGCGGCGTCGCCATTGTCCCGGGGAAACCGGACGAGAGTTTGCTGATGAAAGCCATCAGCTATGTCGACACCGAATTGAAGATGCCCCCGGAAACTCCGCTCGCGGCGAATGAAATCGCTCTGCTGAAAGAATGGATCACCCGCGGGGCGATCGATCCGCGAATCGGCGAGGTGACCATCAGCGCTGCCGACAAGCAATGGGAAGAGGCGTTCAACGAACGGCTCGGCTGGTGGAGTCTGCAACCGCTCGCCGAAGTCACCCCTCCGGTCGTTGCCGATCCCCTCTGGTCGCGCGAACCGGTCGACCGTTTCGTGCGTGCATCGCTCGATTCCGCAGAACTCTCGCCCGCGTCTCCCGCCGAGCCGCAGGTGTTGTTGCGCCGGCTGGCGTTCGTGTTGACTGGTTTGCCGCCGACGCCGGAGCTTCGAGAAAAGTTTCTGCAGCGCTGGCAGCAGGATCCGCAATCGGCATACGAGCAACTCGCCGACGACCTGCTGGCATCGCCTCACTTCGGCGAACGCTTTGCCCGGCATTGGATGGACGTCGTCCGTTATACCGACACCTACGGCTACGAAAGCGACAACCCGGCCAACGGGGCGTACGAGTATCGCGATTATCTCATCCGCGCGTTTAACGGCGATCTTCCGTACGATCAGTTCGTGCGCGAGCAAGTGGCGGGGGATCTCATTGCCGAACCGCGGATCAATTCCGAACTCGGGCTGAACGAAAACGCCATCGCGCCGATGTTTTATCATCTGGGCGAACACCGCGAAGGGGGCAGCCTGATGTTCAACGGCATCCATCAACAAATGGTCGACAACAAGATCGATGCTTTTTCGAAAGCGTTTCTGGCGACGACGGTCGCGTGCGCCCGCTGTCACGATCACAAGCTCGAAGCAGTGTCGCAGCGAGATTATTACCAGCTAGCCGCCGTCTTCATGACTCCGCGGTGGACGTCGCGCGTGATCGACGCCCCCGGCAAAAACGACGCCGCCATCGCGAGGCTCAAAGAACTGCGCGTCGAGATCCGCCGCGAAATGGCGACGGTGTGGCTTTCCGAGTCGATGAAGAGCGATTTTTTGTCCGCCGAGGCGCTTAGGGCCACGATGGATGACAAGGAAGCCGCCGAACTGAAAATTGACGACGTGGCGTATCCGCTGGCGAAATTGCTGATGGCGGACGCCGACGTGGACGTCGCCGCCGTCTGGAACGCGCTCGCCGCCGAATGGACCGAAACCCGCGACAAGCGGATTGCCGCCAATGCGGAATATCAGATTCTTGCGGATTTCCAGCAGCCGCAGATTCCTGCCGGCTGGGTGATGGAAGGAGACGGCATGACGCACGGCTACGTCGACGAAGGGACGCCGCTCGTTTCACTCGAAGGAGAAGACGTGATCGCGCGTGTTCTGCCGCGCGGCTATCACACGAACGCTTTGTCGAGCAAATTGCCCGGAGCGCTGCGGTCCCCCGCGCTGCATGACGTTCCGGGTCAATTCATGAGTCTGCAACTCGCGGGGGGCGAATACGGCGGTTATCTGTACGTTCAAGGGAACGGCTTCAAAAGCGAAAAAATCGGATTCTTCAAATCGCCCGTTCCCGCCTGGCAATCGTTTTCCGACGAAACGCTGATCAACGGCGTGCCGAACGTCACCGTCGAGTTTGCGACGACGGCTCTCAATCCCAATTTTCCCCCGCGCATCGGGCTGTCCGACGGTTTGCCGCACAACGATCCCGGTTACGACAAGCGAAGCTGGCTGAGCATCACGGGGATCGTTACGCACGATAAAGGGGGCCTGCCTCAAGGGACGTTGGATCAATTCGCCTCGTTATTTGAAGGAGAGGCGCCGGCGTCGTCAGCCGATGCCGCCGCGCGATTGAAGGCTTGGCTCATCGGTGCCATCCAGCGCTGGTGCCATGAAGAACTTCGACCGGGCGATGAATTGATTCTCAATTGGCTGTTGTCGAAAAAACTGTTGCCGAATCGAGCGTCCGCCGATAGTCGCCTCGCGTCGCTGCTCGACGACTACCGTCGCGTCGAGCAGTCAATTCCGTTTCCGCGCACCGTCACCGGAATGGATGAACGCGAATTGCACGAGGTGAGTTACCCGATCAACATTCGCGGCGACGTCGACGTGATCGGCGAAATGGTTACGCCCGATTTTTTGCGGATGTTCGACGGCCGCCATTCCGTCGCGGCGAGCCACGGCAGCGGGCGGCTGGAACTGGCGGAGTTTCTCGTCGAGGCCGATCATCCGCTGACGGCGCGGGTGTATGTGAATCGCCTCTGGTATTGGCTGTTCGGGACGGGACTTGTCTCCACGCCCGACGATTTCGGCCATTTGGGCGACAAACCGTCGCATCCCGAGCTGCTCGATTACCTCGCGCGCGAATTCGTGCGCGAGGGCTGGTCGACGAAAACGTTGATTCGGCGAATCGTGCTCAGCGAGACGTTTCGTCAAACGGGAAGCGTCACCGATGCCGGGCGTCAACGCGATCCGTCGAATCGGCTGTGGCATCATTATCCGACGCGGCGTCTTGAAGCCGAGGCGATTCGCGATTCGCTGCTCGCCGTCTCGGGCCGACTCGACCCTGCGCTCTACGGCCGGCCGATCGATCCTCCGCGCACGGCGGAAGCGACGACGAACAAGCGGCTGCTGTCCGGACCGCTCGACGGTCACGGACGGCGTTCGTTGTATTTGTACCTGTCGATTATGGAACCGCCGAAGTTTCTCGTCGGATTCAATCTTCCCGACCTCAAGCTGCCGACGGGAAAACGCGACGTCACGAACGTCCCCTCGCAGGCGCTGACGATGTTAAACGATCCGTTCGTGATCGCGATGTCGGCGTTCTGGGCCAAACAACTAATTTCGCAAGCACACGCATCCCCCGAAGATTGCCTCATGACGATGTTTATTCGCGCCTTCGGTCGCGAACCGAGCGATGGGGAGCTGCAACGCTGGAGCGCGGCGCTGCGCGATTTGGCGACCGAGGGCCATGCCGAGATCATGACCGACGAAGCGGCGTGGACGCGGATGGCGCACGCCGTGTTCAACGCGAAGGAATTTATCTATTACCGCTAAGCCGAACGGACATCCTCTGGTGAGTTCACACATGTCGTATCGTTTACAATCTTGTTGCCAATGTCCCGGCCGCGTTTCGACCGAACTTTCGCGCCGCGGGTTCTTGCAGAAATCGTCGGTGGGATTCGGCTGGCTCGCGCTCAACGGACTGTTCTCGCAAACGGCGGCCTCGACGACGGCCCCTCATTTCAGGCCGCGCGCGAAGAACGTCATCTTTTGCTTTATGGATGGCGGGCCGAGCCACGTCGATACGTTCGACCCCAAACCGATGCTCAAAGTGCACGAAGGGCGGGCGATCGGCGATGCGGCCGTCTCGAAGCGATCGCAATCGAACCCGAATCGCGTCTGGTTCGGCAGCCCCTGGGATTTTCGCCGGCGCGGCGAAAGCGGCCTATGGGTCAGCGATCTCTTTCCACACCTGGCACAAGTCGCCGACGACTTATGCGTCGTCCGCTCGATGGTCGGCGAACTCCCGCTGCACGGAGCACAGAATCTGCTGCTGCACACGGGACGGATTCTCGGTCAGGGGCCGAGCATGGGGACCTGGGTTTCGTACGGACTCGGGACCGAAAACCAAAATCTGCCGGGCTATGTGCTGCTCAACAACGACTGGGTTCCCAACGGCGGAGTGGAAAACTTCGGCAGCTCGTACCTCCCCGCCACGCACCAAGCGACGATGATGCGGGCCAAGGGACTCCCCGTCGACAACATCGCCCCGATCGACACCGCCGCCGTGCAGCGCCGCCAACTGAAACTTCTCGCCGAACAGGATGCCGCGTTTGCCGCGGAAAGTTCCGATGCGCAAGAAATCGAAGGGGCGATCGCCAACTACGAGACAGCGTTTCTGATGCAGAGCATGGTTCCCGATCTCGCCGACGTCAGCCAGGAGACGGAAGCGATGCAGCGGCTCTATGGTCTCGATTCGTCCGACGAGCATCAGCGGTTTTACGCCACGCAGGCACTGCGGGCACGCAGGCTGATTGAAGCGGGGGTGCGGTTCGTCGAAATCACCTGCCCGAGCTTCGACGGCAATAATTCGCCGTGGGATCAACACGGAAATCTCAAAACCAATCACGAGAAAAATTCTCGCATCACCGATCAGTCGGTCGCGGCGCTGATCATCGACCTCAAGCAGCGCGGCTTACTCGATGAAACGATCGTGCTGTGGGCCGGCGAAATGGGACGCACGCCCCATAACCCCAAAGTAACCGAAAACTGCGGCCGCGACCATCACGTCAGCGCGTATTCGATTTTCATGGCGGGAGGCGGCTTCAAAGGAGGCGCTGCTTACGGCGAGACCGACGAACACGGCAATTACGTCGTCGCCAACGCCGTGGCGATCCACGACGTCCATGCCACGATTTTGCATCAACTGGGTCTCGACCACGAGCGGCTCACCTTCCGCCACGGCGGCCGCGACCACCGCCTGACCGACGTGCACGGCCACGTCGTGAAAAAACTGCTGTCGTAAATGCTTCACCACATCCATCACGAACCGAAGAGAATGCCCCTCCGATGAAACGTTATCGCACTGTCACGCTCCCGTTGTCTCTGCTGTTTTGCGGATTGTTCTGGAATTTCTATTCCGGAATCGAAAACCGTCGAACAGAGACGGCAACGCCGATCGCTCCGCGTGGAAACGTCGTCCATGCCGCAGAACGAACTGCGATGCCGATCACATTCTCCGAACATCTCATCGCCGATAAGTACGGCTACACGTTCGGACTGGCGGCGGTCGATATCGACGGCGACGGCGATCTCGATTTGACGAACCCCGACATTCAGAACAAAAGCACGTCGACGCTGCACTGGTTCGACAACAACGGCGACGGTGAATTCACCCGGCGGGTGATTCACGATGGTGAACCGGGCTGGTTCGAACGGCATGCGATCGGCGATATCAACGGCGACGGGCTCCCCGACGTGGCGATCGTCAACAATCAGAAAGGGCAGGTCGTCTGGTTCGCCAATCACGAGAAACCCGCGGAGCACAAATGGCAGCGGTACGTCATCACTCTCGAATGTCCGGCGGCATATGATGTCGCGCTCGGTGATTTCGACGGCGACGGCGACCTCGATGCCGCAACCGCCGGGTTCTCCAGCAATCTCGTGACGTGGTACGAAAACCCCGGCAACGCCGAACCGAACGAAGCGTGGACTCGCCGGGTCTTCGACGAGAACATGCCCGAGGCGAGGACGATGAGGGGGGCGGATATCAACGGCGACGGCAAAATCGACCTGCTGGCGACGGCGGTGCGACGCGACGGCGACTCCATTAACGCCCAGATTTCACAGGTTGTGTGGTACGAGAATTCCGGTGAACTCCCGGCGAAACCGTGGATCAAACACATCATTGACTACGAGCATTCCGCCGCCGTGCACGGCAATCCCGTCGATCTCGACGGCGACGGCGATCTCGACGTGGTAATGGCCCACGGCATGCGCGTCGACGTCGAACCGGATATCGAGCGGCACGAGATCGTCTGGTACGAACAGCGTGCCGACGGCGATCAGATTGTATGGACGCGGCATCGGGTCGGTCCGCTGCCGTATGCTTTCGAAGCCAACGCCGCCGATCTCGATGACGACGGCGACCGCGATATCATCGCCACCTCATGGTCGGTCGGGGACAGCGTTGTCTGGTTCGAGAACACCGGCGACGCCGCGGGCGAATGGACGATGCATCTGCTGAAAGATGATTTCCACGCTGCGAATCAAATCATCGCCGCCGATCTCAACGGCGACGAGAAGCTCGACATCGCCGCCACGTCGGACGACGGTTCTCGCCGGGTGCAAGGTTCGCTGGAAATGCGCTGGTGGCGGAATGAAGGGCGCGGGGAGAAGTGACCATCAATGACGTTACTTTTGCCGATGTTTTTCGACCGCTTCGATCAAGAACTGAAAACGGTGATCGTGTTCGATGTAATAGACATCGCGGCAGCGAATTGGAAATTCCAGCGAGTCAACTGTGAAGTCAATGTCGTCGAGATCCAAGCCAAAATCAACGTCGATCCGTCTTTCAATTTCGGTACGATGGCGAGGCCATTCATAGATCGAGCTTCTCTTAGATCCCTTGACGTTCTCTAAATCATCCCACGAGTCGGGCCAGCGGCCGTATTCGTTGACGTAGGCTTCGACAACATCGATCGTGCAAATGAGCGCGTGTAAATCCCGTTCGGATTTATCGGCGACGTAAATCATGCGAACAACAAACAGTGCTCCGCCGATGACGACTAAGATGATAAGGAATGGTAGCCATGACGTCTTCACAGCTCGATTTCCACACGTTGGGAGTTTGGATCGCTGTTCTTCCCCAGCCAGTCGGCGACTTCCAGCCAACCCTCGGCGGCTTCACGTATGTTGGCCATTGCCTCGTCTAGGGTTTCGCCTTCTGAAATGCAACCCGGAAACGCCGGGATTTCCGCCCAAAAGCCATCTTCTTCGGCAGCGTGAATCAAGACCTTCACTTTATCTTCTCGTCTCCGATGAGGTGCAGGAACGAATTACAAGCTTCGTTTCGGCACACTAAGAGTTTGCATCAAGCGATTCATTAGACTCGTGCTTCGCCAGTTGAATCATCAATCGATCGTTTCCTTCGCGAGGCATATACATATCCAGCTATGCCGCCGATAAATCCGGCTGTCGGTATGCCCACGTTGCATATGAGTTGTTGATGCGTGTGGTATTTCGACATGAGTTGGGGTTATCCGTCATTATTATACTCCGGGGTCGATGTGCCGGGGAACTGTAAAATCATCGCCGCCGATCTCAACGGCGACAAGAAACTCGACATCGCCGCCACGTCGGACGACGGTTCCCGCCGCGTGCAAGGTTCGCTGGAAATGCGCTGGTGGCGGAATGAAGGGCGCGAAGCGAAGTGACGCCGAGCCGCCCGGTTTCGAGTTTCTTGCGCGTCGGGCGTCTCGTTCGCATCGACGCTATTTCTGGCTGGGTGCGGATGAGGCTTCTGCCGTCAGGTGCCGCTCAATCCAATCGGCGGCTTGTTCGCAGGACCAAGCCCAGCGGGGGGTGGTGTGTCCCTGCGGTTCGCTGATTACATACAGATCGACGAGCGCGGGTTTTCCCAGTTCAAGCGACTTCGACGTCAGGCGGCGGGCCAGTGCGACGGTGCGGTCGGTGTTAACGCGGTCGTCGCGGTCGCCAATGATCATCCACACGCCGCGGCCGGCGAGTTTTTCGGCCAGATGCTCCAATGCGAGCTGATCGACCAGATCCTTGTTTTTCACGTCCACGAACTCACGTAAGTCCGTCAGATCGGCGACTGGTGCGATGGCGGCGACGCATCGCACGCGCGGCTCCGCTGCGGCAAAATGTGTTGCCATAAAACCGCCGCGCGACGTTCCGATGGCGGCGATGCGGTCCTTGTCCGCCCAGCCGGCATCGATCAGATGATCGAGAACCGCACTCAGTTTCTTGTTCGTTTCGGCCACGAAATTGTCGTCATTTTCAAGCCGGTGACGCCAGCCGTCCAGCCCTGCGGGTTCGTCGGGACGTTGCTCCTGTCCGTGACACGGGAGGTCGATCGTCACGCAGAAGTAGCCTTTCTGCGAAAGAGAATTACCCGCCATGCGAAAATATTCGTCTCCCAACGTCCCTTCAATCGAATTCGCGAGGACGATCAGCACCGGCGCCGGCTCTTTCGGCTTCGCCGGCCAGATTCCGAAGCGGATTCCTTCTTTGGTGGTCAGCACCTCGACCGGATCCAGCTTCTTTTCTTGAGCGAAAGAAGCGGCTGTCGAGAACAGCAGCATTCCGAGGCAAAGCGTCGCCAGTCGGCGGTTGCGTTTCCAGTTGTCCATCGTATTCTCCAAGTCAATGAGCTATTGACGGTCAATGTCGCGCCTGAATTTAAGGATTGTAGACCGGAACCTGATTTCTCGAAAGACTACGGAATGTCGGCCCGAAGCACAATGGCGTTAGAATTCCAACAGTTCGACGAGCGTCTTCCGGTCGATTTCCTTGCTCAGGCCAAGCGATCGCCCGCCGAGGCTCAAATAATCAATTTTTTGCGCATGCCTGCTCGAAACTCCTCGACCGGGATGATTAAATCCATTGACTGCCTGTTCCAACGTTAAATCTCGCGGTTCCATCCAATGGATGTCGCTTCCCGCCATTTCGACGACCATCATCTGGTCTGCATATTTCTTGATGTCATCGTCGCTCATCTCACGGACGTCGCTGCCAGGCCAAAACGTATTCTCGCCAACAACGGCGACGAAATGAGTGATGGTCGAATGCTCGCTCTCGGTTTCCGAAGGGCAGCGAAAAATACGCGAGAACAACCGGGCGTCGGGGCTTTGAGCCAACTCGCGATTGTGCGGACTGTCCCACGGTTCGGAAAAATCGTAACGATCATAGATTCTTGAATCACCAAAATACGGCAGAATGAGCACGCGCCAACTGTGCATCGGCTTGCCGTCTTCATTGGTAATGTATGCTGGTGGAAAGGTGCCATTCACATCGCGATAAATGTGGAGAGCGAGACCGATCTGCTTAAGATTCGCTCTGCATTGCCCCCACCGCGCGCCTTCTCTGGCCTGCTGATAGCAATACGTCAGCGCAATAACGCCACTTGTCATAACGAGGAGCGCTGCCGGGATTAGAACGAATTTACTTCTCATGGCAACTATTCCGGTTCGGTAATCTTCGCTTTTCCAAAGTCAATCGGATCGCTTTGGACTTCGATGATCTTTTGCCATTGTTCCTGCAATTTGTCTTGCCAGGTTTCGATGGTTTCGTCGGCAGCGAGTTCTTTGCGCAAAAAATCATCGTACTCTTCGCGACTATAACCGACTTTGATCTTCACGCGTTTTCTGCCGTGGGGGGCTTCAATCATCCGCTCTTCGCTAAAAATCGTGTCCGGAAATACTGGGAAATGGAATGCGTAGGTGAAATAGAAAAAACCGTTTGATTTGATTTCGAACTGCTGCGGCACATGTCCTAGAACTCCCTGTTCGCCTCTCAAAAAATCCATCCCGGAGGGAGTGAGATGAAGAAGCGATAAATCGACTTCTAGCACATCATCGGTTTCTCTTATTTTGATCGTGTCAGGAGGGTCACCGGGGTAGAGATGTTTGAAGCAAAACTCTTCGGCAACGACGTAAAGGCTTTTGGTCGTTCTATTGGAGAAACGCAGCCGCACGAACAATGTCTGCGTCTCGTTTTCGTATTTGACCCGCTCAAGGTCGACGCGTAATTCGTCACCTACCTTGTCGATGGGGCGAATCGATTTGCCTTTGTTGTCCTTTGCAGAGTCCGAATCCGCCGAAGTGCGGCAGGCGACGAAACACACCGTTATCGTTGCCAAGACCAACAGAGAGTACCGTCTCATCGTTGCCGTCCTTTCTTAGAATTCACCGGTGTTTTCGGTTCTGCGCGGCATACACTTCTTTTCCACCCACGAATGTCGCCTGCACCATAATCTCGCGGATCTTGTCTTCGGGGCATGTGAGCAAGTCGTCGTTGAGAATGACAAAATCCGCGAGCTTGCCGACTTCGATTGAACCCTTATGCTGTTCCTCGAACGTCAAGTAGGCGTTATTGATTGTATACAACCGCAATGCCTGTTCGCGGGAAATGCACTGCTCGGGTCGCAGCTTGTGATCGAACCGGAGAGGCTCGCGGGTGATCGCAATCCACATCGCCAGAAACGGGTTGTACGGGTTTACCGAACGCAGGCTGCCGATTTTTTGCATGTGGTCCGACCCGCCCCCCACGATCACGCCGGAATCGAAGGCCGATTTGTACGGCTGGAAGTACGTCAGCCGGTCGCTGCCGAAATGGCGCTCGAGCGTGGTGCCGTCGAGCCACAGCCACGCGGGCTGCAAGTCGGCGACGATGCCGATTTGTTTCATCTGCTCAATCGCTTCGGCCGACATGAAATTGCAATGCGTGATGCAGGGCCGCAGTTCGCGCACGGGAAGCGTCTCGTTGATCGCCGCGTAGGCGTCGATGAGGGCGTGCACCGCGCCGTCGCCGACGGAATGGGCGGTGAATTGCAGATTGCGTTCGAGTGCATAGCGGGCCATCCGTTCGAGGTTCTCCGGCGGAATAAACCGAATGCCCTGATAGTCGGGGTCGCGGATCGAATAAATCTCGCTCACGCCCCACGGCTGCCGCATGTATGCGCTGCCGGTGAGCATCCCGCCGTCGAGAAACGCCTTGATGCCGCGGACCCACAGCCAGCGGTCTTCCTTATGCAACGGATGATCGGCGGCTTTTTGAATCTGCTTCTCGACCTCTTCGATCGGGGCCTGGCCGTTGACCGTGTACGACATGAAGACCCGGCAGGTCAGCTCGCCGCGATCGAAGAGTTCTTTGTAGAGCGTGATGGAACCGTCTCCGGCCCCGCGGTCCGCGATGCTCGTGAGTCCGACGGAATTATAATCGGCGAGCAGCAATCGCAAGCGTTCGCGGCGTTCGTCCTCGGAGGGAGATTTCTCGCTCGACTTCGTTTTGACGAAGCGCGAGGCGTTGCGGAGAATGCCGGTCGGCTCGCCGGTTTCGTCGCGCTCGACGAGGCCGCTTTCCCTCTCGGGGATTTTGAAATCCTTATCGATGCCGCTGAGTTCGAGAGCCAGCGAATTGAGGGCACAGTCGGGCCCGGTACGAAACATCACCGGATTTTTCGGGGCGGCCTGATCGAGTTCCTTCCGCGTGGGATACCGCTGATCGCGCAGCCGGGTGATGAAGACCTGGCTGAGAATGATCCAGTCCCCTGCCTGCACTTGCGTCGCACGCTGCGCGATGTGCTGCAGCACGTCGGCGACGGTTTCCATCTCCGGAATCGGATGATCGAATTCGTACAACGCCGCCCCGGCGGGATGCACGTGCGAGTCGATCAACCCGGGAATCACACATTTTCCCCCGGCATCGATGAGCGTCTTGCCGGCTCCGGCGAGTTTGAGAATCTCGTCGTTCGAACCGACGGCGATGATGCGATCCCCCGTCACGGCGAACGCCTCGGCGATCGAGAATTCGTTATCGACGGTGACGACTTTGCCGTGATGCAGAATCAAATCGGGAGGAGCGGCGAATGCGGTGGAGACGCAGCACAGGCCGAGCAAAACGACGGTCAACCGACACATAGATTTCTCCCTCATGTTCCGTGGCGATATTTGGCCTTGAATCGTTGGTGCTGTTCGATGACTTGAGTTCAAACCCGAGTTTCGTCACAGTTCATCAGCGCAGGATGGCTGAAAGCATTCGCTTCCGATTATATACCGAAATCCCGTTGCACACACGGTGGAACGTGCCTATGAGACGTATTCTAATTTCAGAGTCGATCTGCGGAGGCGGGTGTGCGGACCCGCATCCTCCGGCGTCGCTCGTGCGAGAAGGGCGTGCCATGCTTTCGGCGGTTCTCGCCGATTTCTGCCGCGTGGCCGATGCGGAGATCTGGACGACATGGGATCGCCGGCGGGGAGAACATCAACTCGCCGGGGCGAGTGTGATTGGTGTTTCCTCTCCGAATGAAGAACGGCGGGCGTGGCATGAGCTGATCGGCGAGATCACCGACGTGCTGCTGATCGCACCGGAATCAGCCGGCGTGCTCGCCGAACGGGCGGAGTTTTTCGAACGCCACGGCTGCCGATTGCTCGGTCCATCATCGTCGGCGATCCGTTTGTGCGGCGACAAATGGGAGACGTTTCGATTGCTGAGTTCGCATCGCATTCCAACGGTTGAAACGTCGCTGTTGTCGCGCGGACACAATCCGTTGCCGACGAATATTCATCGTTTCGTCCTCAAGCCGCGAGATGGCGCGGGGTCACAGGAGATGGAGTTGTTTGAGCGCATGGAAGATATCGACTTCAACAAAAATGCGGGTTATCTGTTGCAGCCGTTTATCGCCGGAACGCCGTTATCGTGTTCGGCGATGATCGATTCTACGGGAGATGTCGAGGTCTTTCCCATCGGGCGGCAGTTCATCGGCGTCGAGAACAAGTTCGCTTACGGCGGCGGAGAAATCCCGGTCGAACCGGCACTCGCGGCGAATGTTCAACAGGCGATTCATACGATGATTCGCGACGTTTGTCGTTTGATACCAGGACTCCGCGGTTACGTCGGGTTTGATTTGATACTCCCCGATCAGTCGCCGCACGATCCAATCGTCGTTGAAATCAATCCGCGGCTGACGACGAGTTATCTCGGTTATCGGCAACTCACTCCCGCCAATCTTGCGGAACGAATGCTCGATCGCGATCATCGAACCGGGCGGATTCGCTGGAACATTGGCGAAACGATTCGGTTCTCACCGGAGTGGAATTCTGAGGCGGCATCACCTACATGAACATTGTCGGTATAGACATCGGCGGGGCGAATCTCAAGTTGAGCGACGCGCGCGGGCGCTCGTTGAGCCGGCCGTTTCCGTTGTGGAAACAACCTCGCGACTTGCCGCTGGCTCTCGCGAACATGCTGCCGGCCGACGAAGTCGATGCCTTCGCCGTCACGATGACGGGCGAGTTGGCCGATTGTTTCCGCACGAAAGCGGCAGGTGTCGATCGTATTCTCGGCGCGGTGGAAACGGTCGCGCGCGGAAAGCCGATTTTAGTCTGGCAGACCGCCGGCGAGTTCGTTACGCCGGACGAGGCCCGCGACACTCCGCAGTTGGTCGCGGCGGCGAACTGGCATGTGCTCGCGACATACGCCGGTCGATTTGTTCCCGAGGGGACCGGTTTGCTGATCGACGTCGGATCGACGACGACCGACGTTATTCCGCTGCACGACGGCTTGCCGAATTCGCTCGGACGGACCGATCGCGAACGGCTGACGTCGGGCGAACTTGTCTACACCGGCGTGCGACGGACTCCCCTGTGCGCCATCCGCCAATGTGTGCAACTCGGCGACAAACGGATCGGCCTCGCCGCGGAACTCTTCGCCACGACGCTCGACGTCTTTCTCTGGAAAAATGATATCGCCGAAGATGTCGATGACGGCGACACCGCGAATGGACGACCGGCGACGCGCAGCGAAGCCGGCGAACGGCTGGCCCGCATGATCTGTTGCGATCGCACCGAAGTCGGCGACGATGAGATCGACGAGATGTGCCGGCAGTTCGCGCAGCATCAATTCGATCAGATCGTGCATGCTGTGAAATCCGTTGTCGCACGTAGCAACGAGCCGCCGCATTCGGTTCTCGTCTCGGGCAGCGGCGAGTTTCTGGCGGAGCGGGTCGCGCGATCGCATGGCGATCTTCAGGGGGCCGAAGTGGTTTCACTCACACGCGCGTTCGGCGAAACGATCTCTGCATCGGCCTGCGCCTATGCGGCGGCGTGCCTGTTGACCGAGCGTCTGGGACCGTTGGGCGACGCCTGATCGGCCGTAAAAATGCGCGATATCTGCAACTCATTTTTCAGCCGCACAGGCTCGTCGGCGGACGAAAAAACGAGCTTCAATTATAAATTATTCCGGATTAGTCGACTTTGACGGCTGGGAACCGGCGTTTTCAATACAATTGTTGCTTTTACCGGGATATTGCGATCGATCACTCTGAACAACTTGCAACGCAATTGCCGATGAATAAATCGTAAGTCTGCTGATATAAGGACTCTAACACAACCGGTTGTGCTTGTTAAAAATGCTTCAAATTCAGCGGAAAATCGCTGCGCACAGAGGTTGTGTTAGGATCAGTAAAGTCAACTCGCATTACGCGCCAGGCGAAATGTTCACCGCTTCCAGATTCCGACCGGGTGAGATTATCAACATGACAACGCCGCAATTCGTGCTCTCTGCCGACGGTTTGATCGCCTCTCAGAATACGCCCGAAAACCAGGAAATCGCCCGCCGCGTCTCCGCCTGCGTCGAAGCCTGCGAGGGAATTTCAACCGAAGAACTCGAGAACGGCATTATTCAGGACATGCGCCGCGTCCTCAGCCAGGTGGTTCCATTGCTGCAAGAACGAAACAGACGGCACTCGACGCAGCCCGAGAAACAATCGGCGAACTCGTAAGTCAATTCGGCACGCGATATAGGCGATGGAGTAGAAGACTGGAGGTTCGAAGACTCGACCCCAGCCACCCCACGGGTCCATTCTGACTCATCCCTCATCCCTCATCCCTCATCCCTCATCCCTCATCCCTCATC
>JBBECD010000193.1:0-15903 GCA_040881995.1 Planctomycetaceae bacterium | reverse complement strand
TGAAATTACTGACCTCTCTCACCGGCTGATCTCGTAAAGTGCAGCCGGAGGGAGAAGGGCACAATCCCCGATCAATCTTCCGTTGCAGCGGCACCTTCTGCATTCGCCGGGGCTGCCGACTCGGCGAGAACGGCCCGCCGCGAAAGCTTCACGCGGTTTTGATCGTCGATGGCGATCACCTTCACCTGAATGCGATCCCCCACCTTGCAGATGTCGGCGACCGATTTCACAAAGCCTTCGGCAAGTTCGCTGATGTGGCACAGACCGTCTTTACCAGGAGCGATCTCGATGAAAGCGCCGAAATCTTTAATCGAACTGACCGTGCCGTTATAAATCTTGCCGACCACGATCTCCTGCGTCATCGCTTCGATGCGGGCGTAGGCGTCCTCGGCGTGAGCCGCGGATTTGCCGGAGACTGTGACGGTGCCGTCATCTTCGATGTCGATGCTGGCGCCGGTTTCTTCCTGGATGGCGCGGATGGTCTTGCCGCCGGGACCGATGAGCAAGCCGATCTTTTCGGGATCGATCTTGATCTGCAATAGTCGGGGCGCGAAGGGAGAGATTTCGTCGCGGGGCCGGCGAATGGCCGACAACATCGTTTTGAGAAGTTCGCGCCGGGCGTGCCGGGCTTGTTCGAGCGTGGCCCGAATGATCTCTTCGTTGATGCCGTCGATTTTCAGGTCGAGCTGAATTCCGGTGACGCCGTTCTGCGTGCCGGCGATTTTGAAATCCATATCGCCGAAGTGGTCTTCGTCCCCCATGATGTCGGTCAGCAGAGTGAACTTATCGGGCTCTTTGACGAGACCGATGGAGATCCCGGCGACCGGCTGCTTCAATTTGACGCCGGCATCCATCAACGAGAGCGTCGCGCTGCAGACCGAAGCCATCGAGCTGCTGCCGTTCGATTCGAGGATGTCGGAAAGAACGCGCATGGTGTAGGGGAACTTGTCGGAAGCCGGGAGAACCGGTTCGACCGAGCGTTCCGCCAGACAGCCGTGGCCGATTTCGCGCCGGCCCGGACCGCGGATCGGTTTGACTTCGCCGACGGAGAACGACGGGAAATAATAATGCAGCATGAACCGCTGGCCGTGTTCTTCCCACAACCCGTCGATGCGCTGCTGGTCGCGGACCGTGCCGAGCACGACGGTCGCCAGCGACTGCGTCTCGCCGCGGGTGAACAAGGCCGAGCCGTGCACGCGGGGCAGCAGGGAGACTTGGCAGGACACCTCTCGCAGATCGCCGGGAGCCCGGCCATCGAGGCGTTTGCCTTCGAGAATCAGATCGCGGACGACGCGGGCTTCGAGATCGTGAAATGCGTCGCCGAATTGAGATTGCGTCCATCCGTCGGCGGTCGTCTCGGCGCCTTCCGGGAAAAATTCGATTTTCAGTAGATCTTTCAACGCGCTCACGGCGTCGCGCCGTTCGTGCTTTTTGCCGACTGTCTTGGCATCGCGCAGCTTGTTGTAGGCCTTTTCTTTCAAGACCGAACGGAAGGGATTCGCCGGGGGAGCCTCATGCGGCGTTTTCATGATTCCGGCTTTTTGTGCCAACTCTTCCTGCAGTTCGCAGATTTTGACGATTTCCCGGTGAGCGAACATGATGGCGTCGCCCATCTGATCTTCGGGGATCTGCTGGCCGAAGCCTTCGATCATCAGCACGGAGGCTTTATTGCCGGCGACGACGAGGTCGAGCAGCGTCGTTTCCATTTGCTTGTGCGTGGGGAACAGGATGAACTGGTCGTCGATCAAGCCCACGCGAACGGCGCCGATGGGGCCGTTAAACGGGACCGGGGCGACGCACAAGGCGGCGCTGGCACCGATGATCGACAGGACGTCGGGATCGTTTTCGAGATCGCACGACATGACATTCGACTGAATTTGGATTTCGCCGACGTAGCCCTCGGGGAACAACGGGCGGATGGGACGGTCGGTCAGACGGGCGGTCAGAATTTCCCGGGTGGTGGGACGCGATTCGCGTTTGAGGAATCCTCCCGGGAATTTACCGGCGGCGGCGGCGCGCTCGCGATAATCGACCGTCAGCGGGAAAAAATCGATTCCCGGACGCGGAGGGCCGGCCTGTGCGGCCACGAAGACCACGGTTTCACCATGCTGTACCAGGACGGCACCACTAGCTTGCTTGGCGAGTTCGCCGGTCGTCAAACTGAATGTACGTCCCCCAATTTCACGTTCTACTGTAACTTTCACTGGCATTTCCTAACCTGTGTGGGCCTCAGAACTTGTCGGATAAATGTTGGATGAAGCGAAGCGTTCTTGTGGATGGCATCGCATCATGACGACCAACCGAGGTCAATCCAACGTTTCCGACAGCATCCAAAATGACGTCGCTCTGCCGCAAAATGACGATATACGCTTATTTGCGCAGCGACAGGCGGCTTAGGAGATCCCGATAAGTATCGGGTTCCTGACGACTTAAATAATTGAGAAGTCGGCGACGTCGGCTCACCAGCATCAACAACCCCCGCCGGCTGGCGTGGTCTTTCTGATGACTCTTGAGATGCTCGGTGAGATTGGATATGCGTCGGCTGAGAACGGCGACCTGTACCTGGGCAGAGCCGGTGTCGGCATCTGACTGGCGGAATTCCTTAATGACGTCCGTTTTCTGTTCTTTCGTAATCGACATGGTATCGTCCTAAGTCCAGACTTTCTCAGCGTTTGCAAGAACAGAACCGCATCGTCCCCAATAGGGTTTCTGAAGTTCGGTCCCAAAATTTCCCCGTGGCTCGGAGTTCGCCCCGTGCGAACCGCTTCATGCATGCGCCACGTTCCGGTGTCACAACATACTCTCGTAAGATTCAATAATGTAACAATGTTTTTGAAATATTCAACGATAAACGACCGTTTCGCCGGGACGGTTCGGGAGTTTCTTTCGCCAGTGATCGAATATGATGAACGACGAAATCCGCTTGACGAACGGTCCATTGAAAAAATCAGCCAAAATACCTCGCAATCGCTCCGCGGCGCGTCGCGGCTAACCATCTGGTCCGCACCCCGAATCCCGGTCCCCGCACCCCGCTCACACCCCCCGTACCACGATGCGATTTCCGCTGACGTGCACCACTTCGACCGGGCTTTCCGGCGGGATGAAATCTCCCTGGCTGACGACGTCGAGATATCGGCCGCCGATTTCCGCCTTTCCCGACGGCCTGAGCATCGACACCGCGCGGCCCCGCTGACCCATCAGGTCGAGGTTGGGACCGGAGGGCAACAGACCGGGATCCAGACGGGGACCATCGAACATTTCCGTATCCCCCCCGGGAGGCGTTAAGAATATGCGCCGGAAGAAGGGCAGCCGGGGCATGAAATGATTCAACACCGACGCCAGGATGACGACGGCGATCAACGATGAACTGAGCGTCCCCATAAAACCGACCAGCCGATCGACGTCGCTGGAGGGACCGATGTCACCAAACGTCTGGCTGGCCATGATGACCGAGACGATCAGCAGCAATCCCCCGGAAACGCCGAACACGCCGAAGCCGGGAATCAAAAAGATTTCGATCGAGAGCAACGTCACCCCCAGCAGGAAAAAGACCACTTCCAGCCAGCCCGCCGTCCCGCCGAGAAATCGGCTCCAGAAAAACATGCTGAAGAACACCGCCGACATAATTCCGAAAAATCCCGTCAGCGTGTACAACTCGAAATAGATGCACATCGCCCCGGCGATAAATAACATCGCCGTCGCCGCCCGCGTATTGAGCACGAATACCAGTGTATCGACCCACGTTCGCTCGGCGGCACGCAACGTGACGTCCGCCGGAACGCCCAGACGCTGTTTTAACTCGTCCATGTCGGCGACGGGGGGTTCGGCAAGTTGCAGTTCGTGAGCCCGTTCGCCGTTGACCGTCAGGAAGTGCCCGCGTCCCGCTTCGGGAACTTCGGGACCGGCGATCCATTCGCCCCCCGATTCGGCGATTTCCGCCTCGGTTTTATAGCTGACCCGCCCGGTTTTCGCGTGACGCGCCTTGAAGACTTTCAGCTCCTTATTCGACATCGCTTCTGCGAGTCCCGGCGGGCGGTTTTTGACTTTGGCGAGTTCGTTCAGATTGACGAGCAGCACGCTTAGTAGTTTTTCGGGAACGAGTTCGAATTGCCCATCCTGATCGGTGTCGTGAATCGCCCCGGCGTCGCCGAATTTGGCGCGGGGATGCATGTAAATCTCATCGCAGCCGAGCGCGATAATCGCCGCGCCGCTGATCGCCTCTTTCGGCACGTACGCCACGGTTTTCACTTTTTTGGCGTCGAGCTCGGAGATGGTGCGCGCCAGTTCGATGCTCGAGTGCATGTATCCGCCGGGGGAATCGATCTCGAAAATCAGCAGATTGACGCCGCTGTTGAGCGATCGCTGAATCTGCCGGTCGATGAACTCGTGCAGAATCGGTTCGATCATGCCGTCGATGCGAATCAGCCGGACGTTCGGGATTTCACCGCTCGTCGGGTCTTCGCGCATCGCCTCGCGGTTGAGCTGATAAATGTCGGCGACTTCGGCGCGGGAATTCGCCAGATGCATGACCAGCACGTCCAGTTGCCGGGCCCGCTCGCCGCGGAACAGGCCGATCACGCCCGCGTCTTTGATGGTCTCGACGTCGTGAATTTCGGCCCGGCTTTCGCGGAGACGGTCGAGTTCTTCGGGGGTGACCGAGCGCGACTCGAAGGCGGGGGCTTGTTCGGTGCCGGTTTGCAGTTTGATCCGCAGCACCGAGGCCTGCTGATCGAACATGCCCTGCACGAGGGCGCGATTCACCTTCTGATTGTGACGGTTCTCGACCAGCGAGAGTATCGATTGCTGTTCGTCGGCGTCGAGCGGCTGACCGCGGCCGACGTCGCCCAGTTCGGCGTAGGGATGCATCACAATTTCTTTGCAGGCGAGCGCGAGCAGCACGTTATAACCGGTGACGGTGTCGGGCACCCACGCCACCGTGCGGATGTTGGACGTCATCTGCGACGTCAACAGTTTGGCCATCGCATAGGCCTGATGGTACGGGCTTGTTCCGGGCGTGATTTCGAGAATCAGCACCGCTTCCTGACGATCTTTGACCGCTTGATTCTGCAGCGTGAGAATCGTGTTTTTCACTTTCCCCAGCAGCAGATCATCCACCGGGCTGGTCAGCGTGAGAAACCGACCGGGAACGCGGGCGTCAGGCTCGGCGGCGGCAAACTCATCGTTCGCCGGTTCGCCCGCCTTGTCGGCGTCGTTCGCCGCCGGTTGCTCGTCCTGGGCCAGCAGTTCACCGCCAGGCGAGTTCTCCCCACCGATGATGCGCAGGAAAGGACTCCCTTCGCCGAGGAGGCTGAAAACGATCAACGTGCAGTACATCAGCGTCAGGCAGCGAGCAGGGAACGAACGGCCTTGAGAATCGGAGACGGATGACATCATGTTTTCACTTCTCTCACGTATTTCGTACTCCGGTGTCGATATTTCGGTGATCCTCGCGGGAACTATCGTCCAGCGTATTATACGGCTGAGGAAAATCGAACGTCAAATCGTTCTCGTCCGTTCTTTATGTCGAGGGAACCATACCGCTCCCGATACCGCTAGAAAACGGGCACACCCCGATCAACGGATCGGGCCATTCCGTGGATCACGAAAACGCGAAAAAGAACGAGTCGGGACGGCTTTTCCCGCAGCTATCGCTCCGCTACGGAAACCCTCCGCGTCGCGGCTAAACCGTGATTCTGACTCATCCCTCATCATCGCATACTCATCGGGTCGACGTCCACGATCCAGTCGACGTCGTCCCATTCGGGAATTTCACGTTGACTTTCTCGCCAGAGCTGTTGCAACGGAGCGATCTCCGCCGAGGCGAGCAGCAGGTGATATCGAAGCAATCCCTGCAACTTCAGCACCGGAGCAGGAGCCGGCCCGAGAAAACGAATCGGCAAGCTGTGCTTCTCGGCGATCGCTCGCAAAATCCGCACGATCTCCGTCCCCGCAGATTTAACGATTTCTTCGATCTTGCCTTTGAGGATCATACGGACGAAATGCACGAACGGCGGAGCCGACCGCGCACGGCGGTGTTCCAGTTCCATGCTGGCAAAACCGAGATAATCGTGATGCGCCGCCTGCACGATGCAAGGCTCGGTCGGCGAGTTCGTCTGCACCAGCACGCGGCCGCCGCGCGATCCGCGGCCCGTGCGTCCGGCGACTTGAGCGATCAATTGAAACGTCCGCTCGGTCGCGCGAAAGTCGGGCTGATGCAGCGTCGTATCGGCGGAGATCACTCCCACCAGCGTGACCTGCGGAAAATCGAGCCCTTTGGCGATCATCTGCGTGCCGAGCAGAATCTGCACCTCTCCTTTGCGAAACGCTTCGAGGGCCAGATCGTGGCTGCCCCGTTTTTTCATCGAGTCGCTGTCCATCCTCATGCACTTTGCCGCGGGGAATTTCGTACGGACTTCCTGTTCGAGCCGTTGCGTGCCGATGCCGAGATAGCGGATATCGAGCTTGCCGCACTTCGGGCACCGCGTCGGCGGCGGACATTCATATTCGCAGAAGTGACACAACATGCGATGCCCTTCGCGATGCCACGTGAGCGAAATATCGCAATGCGGACACTGCACAGTCTGCCCGCAGCTTTTGCACCACAGCGTGGGCGAATGCCCGCGGAGATTCAAAAAGAGAATCACTTGGCCTTTGTCGTCGAGCGTGTCGTTGATCGCCGTCGTCAGCGCCCGGCCGATCGCGTCTCCTTTGCTGCAATACATGTCCTGCCGGACATCGACAATCGACACCGGCGGCAACGGCCGGCGTTCGACGCGGTGCATCAGCCGGATCAGCGCGTCCTGCTGCTGATGCACGCGATGCCACGATTCGAGCGTCGGCGTCGCCGAGCCGAGGATCAGCGGGATATTCTCCAGTTCGGCCCGCTTCCGCGCCACTTCGCGGGCGTGATACCGCGGAGCCGATTCCTGCTTGAACGACGTTTCGTGTTCTTCGTCGATCACAATTAACCCCAAATGCGGCGTCGGCGCGAAGACCGCGCTGCGGGCGCCGACGATCACCTGCACGCCGCCGCGGGCGATCTGCTGCCATTGCCAATGCCGATCGACGTCGGTGAGATGGCTGTGCAGCACTGCCACCGAATCGAACCGGCTGCGAAACCGGCGAATCGTCTGCGGCGTGAGACTGATTTCCGGGACCAGCACAATCGCCTGCCGACCGTAACTGACGACCTCACGAATCGCCTGAATGTAGACTTCGGTCTTGCCGCTCCCCGTCACGCCGTGCAACAGAAACGTCTTGTGCTCCGGCTTGCGGAGGGATTGCAGGATCGTGTCGACCGCTGCCTTTTGCTCAGCGTTGAGCGTCAGATCGGCTTCGCGCGCCACGTTTGGCATTTCGAACGTCGTCTCTTTCATCGTCCGCTGCGCGGCTATCCAGCCTTTGTTTCTTAGCGTTTGAATCACGCCCGTGCCACACTTCGCCAGTTCGGCGAGTTCACCCGTTGCGATGGGTTTCTCTGCGAGCCGCACGGTGTTCAGCACGGCCCGCTGCTTCGCCGTCAGCTTGATGTTGAGCAGCGCATCTTCACCCTCGGTGGTAATCGTGAACCCGAGAATTTCGCGCGTCCCCGCTTGCCGTTTGACGCTCGCCGGAATGACGGTATCGAGTACCTGGCCCCACGAGCAGAAATATCGCGCGGCGATCCATTGGGTCAGCGACATCATCCGCGGCGAGAGCAACGGCTCACGATCGAGAATCGCCCCGACTGTTTTGAGCGCGCGGCTTTTTGTGTTTTCCTTGAGGACGTCGTCGAGCGACAACACATCGACGCAGTAACCGATCGTCGTTTTGTTCTTGAAGCCGAACGGCACTTCGACCCGCTGCCCCGGTTGCAGCAATCCGCGAAACGGATCGGGGATGAGATAATCGAACGAGCGATCGAGCGCCGAGTTGAACGTCACGCGAGCCACCAGCCGATCGCTCCCTGCCGCCTGTTCCCAGCGCGGAGTTTCCGTCCGCCAGGGGGCGGGATCGAACAGGGTACGCTGCGGCGGGTTGGTCAACGATACGATCCTCTTCTATGAGCCCGAAGCGCAAGCGAGGGTTCTTGGCATTTCCTCGTTCCCAAGCTCCGCTTGGGAACGCAAGTCTTCGAAGCTCCGCTTCGACTTTTAGCCCCCGGTCAATGACCGGGGGAATCCACCGCGCTTCACACCTCCGGCGACTCGCCGGGGGCTAAAAAAACAAAAACGCTCCGCTGCGCAAAGCCTTTGCATCGCGGCTAAACGTGGAAATCTGTTTCCGACTCATCCCTCATCCCTTTTTCGAAAGGCACCCTCACCCGGCCTTACGGCCGACCTCTCCCGGAGGGAGAGGTGATGAAAACTGACTACCCCTTGCACTGACGATAAAGTACGATAGACGAAACTGCGGGACCGGTGTCCCGCCATTATTCTATAGCAAACTTTCGACAGACAAAGTAGGGCGCGATGCGGTTGGGGATTTTTGGCGGAACCTTTGATCCGGTGCACTTCGGACATCTCGTGCTCGCGGAACAATGTCGCGAGCAATGCCAACTCGACGAAGTCTGGTTCGTTCCCGCCGCGGTTCCGCCGCATAAACGTGAAACCCCCATCACACCCGGCAAACAGCGCGTCGAAATGCTCGAACTCGCCCTCGCCGGGATGCCGCAGTTCAAAATCAGCGACATCGAACTCAAGCGAACCGGGTTGTCGTTCACCGTCGAGACGCTCGCGGCGATCGCCGCCAATCGTCCCGACGACGAACTTTACCTCCTGATCGGTGCCGATTCGCTGAACGATTTTCCGACTTGGCGCGAACCCGAGCGAATCGCGGAACTCGCCGCCATCGTCGCCGTCAATCGGGGAGAGCCGTCGTCCGTCGACAAAGCAGCCGCGTGCAAATCGCTGGGTGAAACGATCTCATCCCGCGTTCAATTCGTGACGATGCCGGGGATTGCGATCTCCGCGACCGACCTGAGAAACCGCGTGTCATCGGGACGGTCGCTCCGGTTTCTTGTGCCGCGCGCGGTGGAAGAATATATCGTGCAACATGAGTTGTATCGGAATGCGGTCGCCGAAACGGCCGCATCGTCGACAGAAAAATCCGCTCCAGGTTGTATTTCTTCTGGCTCTTGACTCTTGTCTCTGGACCTTGACTCTCCCAATATGTCGTCAGCATTTTTGCAATGTGCCCGGATCGCGCGAGACCTTCACGATTCGCTTCGGCAACTCGAGAAGACGGTGAAGGACTTGGGCTGCGGTCCCCTGTCCGGGCGCGAATGGTACGAACTGCTGCTCCAGAAACTTCTGCCGCAACTCGACGACGACGCCTTTCTCGTCACCGCCGTCGTCGGCGGCACGAACATCGGCAAGAGCGTGATCTTCAACCACCTCGCCGGCGAACGGGCGTCCGCAACGAGTCCCCTCGCCTCGGGCACGAAGCACCCCGTCTGTCTCGTTCCGCCGGGGTTTGAAACAAAGCACAATCTCTCGGCGATTTTTCAGGGCTTCGTGCTCGAATCGTGGTCGAAGTCCGAAGCGGCGCTCGAAGAGACGCCGCAAGACCGGCTCTTCTGGCGGACGAGTTCGGCGGCTCCCTCCAACCTGCTGGTACTCGATACGCCCGACATCGACAGCGACGCCCCGGTTAACTGGCGGCGGGCCGATATGATCCGCCGCTGTGCCGACGTGCTGATCGCCGTCTTGACGCAGCAGAAGTACAACGATTCCGCGGTCAAGCAGTTCTTCCGCAAAGCCGCCGATGAAGACAAGGCGATCGTCGTCGTGTTCAATCAATGCCTTTTGCCCGACGATGAGCAATACTGGCCGATCTGGCTGAACACGTTTTGCCGCGAGACCGGCATCGTCCCCGAGTACATTTACATCGCCCCCAACGACCGCCAAGCGGCGGAAAACAATCGTCTGCCGTTCTTCGAACGCCACTGGTCGCCGGAGGAATCAGCCACGGCCGCCCCGCGACAGAACGATCGATCGCACAGTTTATTGGAAGACATCTCGCGCTTGCATTTCGGCGACATCAAGCTCCGCACGCTGCGCGGGTCGCTCAATCAGGTGATCGACGTCGATCGGGGATTGCCGTCCTACTTGCGAGAACTCAACGCACAAAGCGATGAATTCGCCTCGGCGTCGCAATTGCTCACCGCTCATAAACTCGCCGAGATCGACAATTGGCCGATCGTTCCGAACAGCGCACTGATCGCCGAAATCCGCACTTGGTGGATGGAACAACGGACCGGCTGGTCGGCGAAAGTCCACGGATTTTATAACTCCGTCGGCACCGGCTTGAGTTGGCCGTATCGCTTCGCCCGCGAGAAACTGGCGGGAAAAGCGCCCCCGCCGATGGACTTTTACCGCCAACAGGAATGGTCGATCATCCTCGAAACCGTCGACAAAATCTTCAAGCAATTGAACTGGATCTGCGAACTGGGACATCCGTTGTTGCGGCCGCGGCTCGAAGCGCTTCTCACCGGCACGAATCGCAGCGACGTCGTCAACTATTTGCGGAAGCAGCACGAGACCGTCGACCTCCAGCAGTAACTCCACGACCGCATCGCCGCCGAACTCAAATCGTTCCGCGATGAAAGTCCCGATTTCTATCTGTTCTTCAAGCGGTTGGACGAAACGGCGGCGGTCGCGCGGCCGGCGCTAAGCATCGCCCTGTTCGTCTCGGGGTTCGGACCGGCGGGAGACGCCGCGGCTCAGTTTCTCGGGCACTCCGCCATGCAGTCGATCTTTCACGTCGCGACCGAAGTCGGCGGCGGAGCGGTCACCGCCGCGGTCGGCGAGACGGCGATCAGCAGCACGGCCTCGAGCGGGTTCGGATATCTCGAAGCCCGCTTCCGCGGCCTGCACGCCGCCTTCGCCGCGGGCCGCGCCCAATGGCTCGCCGAACACATTCAAATCAGTCTGCTCGGACGTCTCCCCGAAGAATTGCAGTCGGCCGCCGACATTCCGAAGTCCGAAGCGTTCCGCCGCGTGCAGGAAATCCTCGAACAACTGAATCATTTTCAGCTCACCTACGCCTCCGAATCGCCGGTGACGGCCGACGTTCACGGAGAAGGCGAATAACCTCAAAAAACGCAAATGGAATTCAGAGATTGAAATGCAGAGGACGCTGAGAATTTTAAAACGGAAATCTCTCCGCCATCGTTGCGACCTCTGCGTTTAAAATTCTTCGTCTTGTTTTTCCTCCCGCTCACCATTTCACGCTTGACAATTTCCGCGTGTGGCAATATTATGCCAGTCGTTAATAAATTGCCATTCATGTGCACGCGAGGATTCAGCCGATGGGACGCAAAGCGGAGATTAACGAACTGGCGCGCCGCGAACGGCAGATTATGGACGTCATTCTCCGCAAGGGGGAATGCTCCGTCAGCGACGTGCGGGCCGAACTCGCCGACCCGCCGAGCTACTCCGCCGTCCGCACGATGATCCGCCATCTCGAAGCGAAAAAACTGCTCAAGCATCGCGAAGAGGGCCGGCGGTATCTCTACCAGCCGACGCAGTCCCGCGATTCCGCCAGCCGGTCGGCCCTCAAACGGCTGCTCGACGTCTTCTTCGACGGCTCCGCCTCCGACGCCGTCGCCGCCATTCTCGACGTCACGGCTGACGACATTTCTCCCGCCGACCTCAAGCGTATGTCCGACCTCATCCGTCAGGCCCGTTCACAAGGAAAATGACATGTCTTATTTTTTCCACGTTGATTCGGTGGCAGCGATTCTGTACGACACGACAATCAAGGCGACGGTGTTATTGCTCGCCACAGGGCTGATAACGCTGCTGCTCCGCCGCTCGTCGGCGGCGCTGAAGCATCGTTTGTGGAGCCTGACGATGCTCGGCTTGTTGCTCTTGCCGGTGCTGTCATGGGCCCTGCCCGCGTGGCAACTGGCGGTGTTGCCGGTGAGTGAGCAAAACGAATCGACGCCGACACCTGCGGCGGTCGAATTCGCCGCGGACGTTCCTGAGCGTGATAATCGCGTCGACGCCATCGTTGCCGCGCCACCGGCGACTGATGATCAGAACGTACCGACAATCGCCGCGGGAGAAAGAACGAAGGAGCCAGTCGCATCATCGTCGTTCACCATGACCGGGGCGATCGGGACGGTCGGGCTGTGGAGCCTCGGCTGCGTCCTCTCACTGGCGGTGGTGTTCATCGGCTGGTGCCGAGCCCGGCGGATGGTTCGTTCATCGAGCATCGTGCAGGACGCACAATGGCAAGCCTTGCTGACGTCGCTCTGTCAACGGCTCGGTTTGCGGAAGAACATCGAACTTCGCGAAGGAACCGACTCCATCGTGCCGTTGACGTGGGGATTGTTCAAACCCGTCGTGTTGATTCCGTCACCGGCGCACGAATGGAGCGATTCGCTCAAGCAAAGCGTGCTGCTGCACGAACTCTTACACATCCAGCGCGGCGACATCGCGTATCAACTGATTGCTCGTCTTGCCTGCGCTGTGTACTGGTTTCATCCGCTGGCATGGCTGGCGCTCAATCGTCTGCGTCACGAACGAGAACAAGCCTGCGACGACGCCGTGATCAACACGGGAGAACGAGCCAGCGACTACGCCGAGCATTTGTTGGACGTTGCGAAGCGATACCATCTCCCGCGCGGTTTGTCGCTCGCGATTGAAATGGCAAGGCCGGGGCGATTGGAGCGCCGGTTGCGGGCGTTGTTTGATGAGCGGAGAGATCACACAATTTTAAGCCGTGGTCGCGCGATGACACTCTTAGCAGCGAGTGCTTTTATCATATCGATTATTGCCGTGATGCAGCCGGTTCCCGCGACATCGAAGGCGATTGCCGCTGCGGAGGATACCACGAGCGACTCATCCCCACCGCCCATGCCATCGGCGAATCATGCCCCAACGGTTAACGCCGAGAAGGGCGAAACGATTCAAGGGACCGTGATTTCCCAAGAGAGTAAACCCGTTGCTGGAATTGAGGTTCGCGTGTTTCGGGCGGACGGCCGTCGCTTGCCTTCGTTCATGACCGATGAGAACGGGAACTTCGATGTCCCCGCCGTTTGGTGGGATATTCCGCGTTTTGCCGGTGACAGTTTCGTGATAGTCACGGGTGATGAAAAACAAGGCATCGGCTGGGCGATGATCAACACGATCCGTAAGCGAATTAAAGATGGAGTGATCGTTCCTTACAGTCCGTCGCCGTTTCAAATGCATCTGTTACCGTTCGATCAAACGATTTCAGGCCGCGTCGTCAATCCGGATGGTAACCCGATCGTGGGCGTGCGTGTCCAACTCACTCGGTTACATCATCCCGAAAACTATATCGCGGCGGTACATGAGTTTACGCCCAACGAAGAGCCTGCGTTCCCCGCAGTGAAGGCCGATGACGAAGGGCGCTTCACACTTCGCATCCCGCCCAAGACGGAGGTCTCGATTAAGTTGATGCACCCGGATTGGGTCGAATTGCTGGTTCAGTTCAAGCCCGACAACCGTCGCAACGCAGGAGACATTACACTCATTCGGGGCGGGTATGTTGCCGGGAAGGTCACAAATAATGAGACAGGTGAAGGAATGGCCGGCATCGGCGTTTCCGCAAGTTCGAGGCAAGACCGACGTGAAGCGCAAAAAGCGTTACCCGCGAAACCGGAGGGCGAAGGTGCCCCTTTTGTCTTTCTCAATACGTGGAGTTCCACTGTGACCGACGAGCACGGCCATTACCGAATGGACGGACTCGTTCCCGGCGAACATCAACTTAGCGTTAACCACAACCCCGGAGAAGAGCATCGGCAGTTTGTGACCGCGCGTCCCGACGCCATCGAAGTGAAGGCTGGTGAAACTTCCGAACGAGACGTCGAACTCCAGGTCGGCCGGCATGTGACGGGGCGCGTTCAATTCGCCGGGTCGGGTGAACCGCTCGCCGATGTCAATGTTTCCGTGAATGTGTATAGCGATCCGTTGCGTCGTGAAGTGATCCTATTCCAGGGCGCACACACCAACGAACGCGGCGAATTTGATTGCTACGTCCTGCCGGGTTATGTAAAGGCCACGGTTAATCTTTCCGATCAGGACGGGCGGAGGCACAAGGGATCGACGATTGATTTTGAAATCGCCGCTAACCGCAACCCCGCTCCGCTAGAATTCCAACTCGAAAAACCTCCTGCGGATTTGATTCGGCCGCCGCTCATCAAGCGATTCAACGTCGGAGGCCGAATCAGCGCGATTGCGTTTAATGCGGATGCAACTCAGTTGGTTGTTGCGGGTTCGAAGGAACCAATTCGAAGAATCGACCCCAATGAAAAGAGGGACGATAGAGTGCCGCGCGGCCAGTTGAGTATTTGGAGTATCGCCGAGGGAAAGGAACTGGCGAGATTCGACGACGAGTTCGGCGCGATTGCGGATATGGCGCTCTCGCCGGACGGCAAAGCCATCGCGACAGTCGGGTTATCATTGGATAAGGAGATACCGGGCGAAGTAAAAGTCTGGGATGTCGATTCGAAAACCCTACGGCTGACGATTCAACGCCACACGGCGAGAGTTCGGACCGTGGGCTGGTCACCAAATGGTCAATGGGTTGCATCTGGCAGTGCCGACCACACAACGCGAATCTGGGATCCAAAATCGGGAGATCAAATTGCCGTTCTCCGCGATCCGTCGTCGCCGTATTCGATTCAGTTCAGCGACGACGGAAAATACCTCGTAACGGGACACGCGAATGGCACCGTAAAATTCTGGGCGACCGACTCCTGGCAGGAATTCAAGAGCTTTGAGGTGGCCGACATGTTCCTCTGGTCGATTGACCTCTCGCCAGACGGAACTCGGTTTGCCGCCGCGGGTAACCTCAAAGCGAAGACAATCGCAGAAAGCGACGTCGCCTATATCATGGACGCGCAAACGGGTGTGAAACAGGTCGCCAAGCTCGAGAAAGACTTTGTGGCCGACGTTGCGTTTTCCCCAAGTGGGAAATACCTCGCCGGTACTTCGGGTGATGCGTTCGTTTGGAATGTAGAAACCGGCAAGGAAGAGGCAGTTATCGCTAATCGCTCGTTTGCGACCTCGGAAGATCGCATCGTTTATTCACCGGACGGACGGGCCATCGCCATTTCCCGCGCTTTCCAAGTGACGGTCTGGGACGTGAATGATTTTAATCAGAACCGCGATCGGTAAGCATCTGGGACTTCGAAAAACTCCGGCGGGAGAAGACCGGAATTCGGTGAAACCACTTGCGGTTTCACCAGTCAATTTGCAATTTCCCTCGGAATTCTCCGAAAAATTCCCCAGAAACTCGATTGACACCCGCCCGTCCGCCGATAATAATGGAAAGCGATGAGATTGAGTCTCAGTAACGTTGCCTTGTTTTCATGCCTTGTTGACCCCGGACGTTACCCGCCGTCGCTTTTTGTGAGATCATGCCACTATGTCTGTCGTGCTGTCTTCCACCGGACGCATCGTCTGTCACTGCCTGCGAGTGACCGAAGAGGAAATCCTCCAGGCCGCCGAAGTGGGGAAACCCCACTCCCTCAAGCAGATTATGGACCACACCGGCGCCGGCGGCGGCTGTACCGCCTGCCATTTCCGGATTCGGGCTCTGCTGAACGGCGAACAGTCTCAGTGCGATTCGTCGTCTTCACAAACCTGCGTGACGATGTAGTGTTTCCGTCATTGTCATTCTTCGAATGACAGGTTGAAATGGCGACACCGAAGCATCGGCATGGGATTTTCGATCCCGAAGGGATCACAGCCATTAACCCGGATTATTCATGACCTCGTACTCGCCCGATGCGCAAGCGAGGGACGGCAAACGAGTCCGTCATTGGAAATCATCGGCGACACCCCTGTCGTTTTCACACGCGGCATTGATCCCCTTCCTCAACTCGGCTTCCATTACTATACCCCACGCGGCAGTGAATGAGGTATTCCGTTGCGGGTTGGTTTGTGGTAG
>JBBECD010000192.1:0-16110 GCA_040881995.1 Planctomycetaceae bacterium | reverse complement strand
GCGCTGAAAGCATATAAGCGCGAAGCCTCTCCCAAGATCAGGTTTCGTTGGACTTCGGTCCTGAAGCCCCCTGGAAGACGACCAGGTTGATAGGCTGGCTGTGTAAGGCAAGTAATTGTCTCAGCTAACCAGTACTAATGGGCGAATGCTTGGCCACTTTGATTCTTCCCTTGCAACGGCAAGTTCCACTTGCCGACGTAAGCAGAATCAAGACTTATACAAGAGTCGTCACTTTTTGCTCTCACCACTTTCTATATTGTTTCTTTCAAAACTCTCTGGGACGGCGTCCACCGCGAGCATTCTCGCCCGAAGGACAACCCAACCGAGTTTTGAAAGGAAGGAAATAGCAGATGAAGGCGGCTTCTTTGGAAGACTGGCGCATCTGCTCCTTTCCGGTGACCTTACCTGTGAGGAAACACACGTTCCCATTCCGAACACGACCGTTAAGCTCGCAGGGCCGATGATAGTGCCAAAAGCGCGAAAGTAGGTAATCGCCGGGATTTCATTTTTCCCGCCCTTCTTCAGGGGCGGGAATTTTTTTTGCGCCCAGCGGAAGGAATTGTCACGATCGCTGGGGAAGTTGGGCTAGGACAATGTCCGGTCACGTTATCAGCGAGACGATACTCATTCGGCGTATGTGCCGCTATGACCTCATCGGTCTTTCAATCACAACCTCGGATCAACCGGCTCGCTCTCCAATGCCAGCACGCCGAAGACGCATTCGTGGACTCGCCGGAGCGGTTCCTTGCGGACGAAGCGTTCCATTGCTTCCACGCCGAGGGCGAATTCCCGCAAGGCGAGCGACTGCTTCCTCCCCAGACTGCGACTGCGCAGACGCGGAAGATGCTGATCGGCGGTGTAATCGGGGCCGTAGATAATCCGCAGGTACTCTCGGCCCCGGCATTTGATCGCCGGCTGAATCAATCCTTTCTTGCCACGCACCACCCAATCCAACGGCTTGACGACCATTCCTTCGCCACCTTGGCTCGTCAAGTTCTGCCACCATTCGATTCCCGATGTCTGACTGTCGAGATCGGTGACGTCGACGACCTTGAATTCGGTGGCGAGCAGAACTTGAGCATCTTCACGGCAGATCTCAGCGAGCGTCTCCATGTGCCAGATGTGATTCTGGTGGATGTGGACCTTCCCCTCGGTTGCCAGTAAATGGAACGGTGCCAGCTTGAGATCATCAAGAGATTCGACCGGCCAGCAATACTGCCGGTACGCCGTGACGAAGGAATCGACATTCTGACGACGATCTTGAAAGCGATCGAGCAGGGGGGAGGTTTTCTCGCCTTCATTGCCGTTCAGTCGTGCGGCGGCTTTCTCAAGAACACTCGTTACCTGCGGCAATGATGCTCCGCCGGCTGCACCCACGGCGGCGTATTGCGAACGCAGCAATTCCTGAGCCTTCGCCGACCAGGGCATCAATTCGCAGTCGAAACAGGCCCACGTCGTGTTGAACCGCTCCCAGAATCCCGACATCGTCATCGCGGTTCGCAACCGGTCGAGAAGTCGGATTTCCAATTCCGCATCGTTAAAAAAACGTCGGCCGGTGCGGGTGTAGATGATTCCCGTCCCGCCGTCGGTGATGCCGAATCGTTTCCGGGCGGCGTCTTCACTCTGGCAGACGACCACGACCGCTCTCGAACCCATGTGCTTCTCTTCGCACACGACTCTCGGCACACCCTGGCTGCGGAAGTACGAAAACGCCACGACCGGATGCTCCAGCAAGCCCGGTTCATTCGAGGTTTCGCACGGCGACATCGTGGGCGGCAGGTAGATCAACCATTTCGGATTGGCGGCGAAGCGGCTCATCACTTCCAAAGCCGCCGTGGCGTTCTCTTCCCGAATCGTGACGTTCTGCTGAAGCCGAGTCGAGACGATCCGCTTGCCGATGACATCTTCGGCGTCGAGAATGTCATCGTGGAATTGCTGCGCCGACAACAACGGCACCCTCAGATCAGCAGGAAGAAATGGTCGAGCCGGTTCGCAGTACGTCTGCTTCGCCGGCACCGAGACGAATTCTCCCTCGGGATAACGCAACGCCGTCAGCTTGCCGCCGAAGACGCAGCCAGTGTCGACGTTGACGGTGCGGTTCAGCCATTCGGGTTCGGGAACGGGCGTGTGACCGTACACAACATTCGCCGTGCCCCGGTACTCGGCCGCCCAGTTGAAGCGCACGGGGAGACCGAACTCGTCGGTTTCGCCGGTGGTTTCGCCGTAGAGAGCGAACTCCCGGACCTTCCCCGAGCCTCGACCCTGCATTTCTTCCTTCATCCCGGCGTGAGCAACGACCAGCTTGCCGTCGTCGAGCACGTAATGGCTCACCAGTCCATCAAGCCAGTCAGCCAGCGACTTACAGAATGGCTCACGCACATCATCGGCAAGCGCTTCAATCTCGCCCAGCGTCTCCGCCAGTCCGTGGGTAATCTGCACATTCTTGCCGAGCAACTTTCGCAACAGCTTCATGTCGTGATTGCCGGGGACGCACAAGCCGCTGCCGTGATGCACCATATTGCGGACGATCCGCAGCGTGTCGAGCACACGAGGCCCACGATCGACCAGGTCGCCGACGAAAACAGCTTTTCGCCCCTCCGGGTGGTGAAACAGAACATCTCCCCACAGCGGGTCGCCACCGACGGCAGCTCGCACATACCCCAACTGGTCGAGCAAAATTTCAAGCTCATCGCAGCAGCCGTGGATATCGCCGATGATGTCGAATGGGCCGTGCTCGTTTCGCTTGTCGTTCCACAACGGGACTCGTTCAACCGTCGCTGCTTCGATCTCGTTCACGCTCTTCATGATGAAGACGTGTCGAAAGCCTTCCCGTTTGAGTCCCCGCAATGACCGGCGAAGCTGTGACCGCTGTTGCCGGACGACATGCGGACCGAACGTGCGGTCGTCTCGTCCTCGATTTCGTTCGTGGCAGATGTCTTCGTCGACATGCAGCACGATGGCGACCGGCAGACAGTGAAACTGCCGGGCCAACTGCACCAACGGTCGCCGAGCTTCAGGTTGGACGTTCGTCGCATCGACCACCACCAGCCGCCCCAACGCCAGTCGCTTGGCAGCAATGGTGTGCAACAGATCGAAGGCATGATTCGTGACGGTCTGATCGTTCTCATAATCGCTCACCATCGCCCGGCAAGCATCGGACGAAAGCACCTCGGTCGGCAGAAAATGCTTGCGGGCGAAGGTCGACTTGCCCGAACCGCTGGGGCCGATGAGGACGACGAGTGAGAGTTTGGGGATTTGGATGTGCATGTCATCGATTCTTTAACCGCAATTTCACCAACAATTCATTCAACGCCGCCGCACCGTTTGGCGTTTCCGGCAACACACTTGCCTGATACGCCTGCTCCAACTCGCCCCGCAGGCGTTCGTATTCTCGTTCGTGAATCACCAAGTCGGCGTGTTCGAGCGTTCCTTTTTCGGTGCCGCTGGTTTTCCGTTCGATCAGTTCGGAGATGTAGGGCAACTTGAAACTTTCGTTGAGCCGGACGAGGTTCGCTTCGACTTCGCCCGTCCGCATCAGGTGGATGCCGGTCAGCAAGACCCGGTACACGTACAACAACGGCTTGACCTTCGGCGGTACCTCCTTCTGGAACAACTTCCACTGCGTGGCGGCGAAGCCGAGGTAATGGTGGGCGTGATGCTTCGTCAGACAGTCAGCGGCGATTGCCTTCAGTTCTTCGTGCTCGGGCGTCGTGAGGATGACCAGCGGCGAGAGCACCTGCTCCATCACATAGCCGTTCTTGTTAAGCATCAACCCGAAAAACTTCTTGACGTCGTGCGTGACGAGATCAATTTCGAGGCCGTCATGAATGCCCGATTTTTCAATCGTCTCAGGACCGGTCTTCAAGCCGACGATTTCATCCAGCGGCAAGAGATGCACGCCTCGCAGGTCGAAATCGGAATCGGGCGAAGGAAAACCATACAGATGCGCCCCGCTGATCGTGGCGAACAGCAGCGGATAAGGGTGGGTAGAAAGGCTGAAGAATGAAGGCGGAAGGATGAATGAGGACATAGCATTTGCGTTTCGTTTGGAACAAGAGCATTACATCGTTCGTGCCGTTTTCAAAGTCATGTTATCGTCCATTCTGACTCATCCTTCATCCTTCATCCCTCATCCTTCATCATTCGATTGCCGCCCTTCGAGCCTTGATGAGAAAATCATTCGCCTTTTCGTAATCCGGGCGGTCTGGCAATTTCGTTTCCGTCAGCGCCTTGTCGAATTCTTGGTGCAGACTTTTTCGCCATTTCTCGGTCTCATCCCACGGCACCTCGCCTCGTTTGATGGCCAGCAGTTGGTCTCGGTGATCATCGACTCGCACGGGGACGAAGCCCTCTTTGAGCACGCTGATGCCCGAAATCAACAGGCGGATCAGGTGCATGACGTGTTTCCATTTCACCTGACCCTGATTGCGGATATCGGATTGCATCTTCTTGAACTGCGACATCACATAGCCGTTGTACGTCTGGTACACCAGCTTCGAGAGAAAAATCGACCGCATCGCCAGCAGTTCGTCGGCGAGCGGCGTCGTCGTCTCGACCAGCGGAGTATAGAGACATTCCAGCACGTTCGGGTTCGCCTTTAATGCCAGCACGAGAAACTTTTGAATCTCCCAATACGCCTCTTGCGTCTCTTCGCATTCCAGTTGCTCGGGGACGCCGTATAGCGACCAGTGCAACTCGGCGGGAGGGAGATAAAACCCACGCCGGTCGATGTCCGATTCGTCGCCGGCCAGTCCATACGCCTGCGAACCGATGACGCAGCGATAGATCACCCGCTCGAACAAATTGCTGCGACCGGCAGTGATCTCGCTGTGGCCGATTTCCCCTTCCTTGAACTTGGCCAGCGGCGTCAATTCGCTCGGCTTCAGCGTTTCTTCGACCCCGTCCAGAAACCGAACCCGATACGAATGATCGAGATCTCTCGGCGCTTTGACAACCACACCGACCGATCCCCGAGGATGCAACGTGCGCCCGTTCTCGCCGACGATGTCCCGCAAGCACACGATCTGCGTACCGACGGAGAAGATCAGGTTTGAGTGGTAATGGACTCGTTTAGGCACGCTCGAAAACCCCCATCTGCGTCGGCGAACCGACGCTTTCATCCACCGGCCCTACCGGCAGGAATCGTACCGTATAACTATACCGCTCGGCGACCCGGTTCGCCCATTCTTGAAACTCTTGCCGAGTCCATTCGAACCGGTGGTCGGCGTGGCGGAACTGGCCGGCGGGGAGTGTTTCCCACATCGTGTTGTACTCCCTGTTCGGAGTCGTCATCACGATGGTCATCGGGCGGGCGAATTCGAACAGGACTCGCTCCAACGCCGACAGCCGGGGCGGGTCGAGGTGTTCGATGACTTCAACGACGGCGGCTGCATCGAAGCCGGCGAATCGTTGGTCTCGATAGATCAACGAACCGTGGATGAGTTCGATCCGTTCTTTTTGCTTGGGCGGCAATCGGTCGTAACCGAGTCGCTGGACGGCTCGCTGGAGCGATTGCATCGACACGTCCATGCCGACGATCCGCTCGAATTGTTTGTCCTTGAGCAATTCCCGCAGCAGTTTCCCCTCGCCGCAACCGAGATCGAGAACCGTGCGGGCACCGCAGCCCCGCAGAGCCGCCAGGACGGCACCGTGGCGTTGATCGTTCAAGCTGAGCGGTTTTTCCAGTTCGTCTTCCCGTCCCTCTTTCACCCGCTCATCGTCGACCGATTCGCCTTCTTCCTGCTCGACGAGTTGAGCGAGTGCCTGGCGGTACAAGCTGGAGCGAAATTTCAGATAACGGCGAGTGATCTGCTCCTTCTCCGGATGCCCGGCGAGCCAACCGGCTCCTTTCGAGAGCAACTTCTCCAGTTCGTCGTCGCCGACGAAGTAATGCTTCTCGTTGTCGAAAACCGGAATGAGGACGTACAAATGCGTCAGCAATTCCGACAGCGTCTTCGTGCCGCTGATCGTCACCGAGTAATACGGACTCTCGCCCCACTCAGGGAAATTGTCGTCCAGCGGATGCTGAATCGCTTCCACGGTGTAGCCGAGCGGCTCGAAAATTCGGTGCAAAAAATCTTCGCCGCCCCGCACGGGAAGGACGTCGATGCGAGCCGACAGCGGGATCGGCGTCATCACCAACTCGGGTCGATCGTTGCACCGTCCCCCCAGCGCCGTGCCGAACACCTGCGAAATCGCCACGCTCATAAACGACGAGGCGACATAAGGCCGGTCGTTGACGTAATGCCCGAGTAGAAAACTCTGATCCCGCCCTTTCCCCCGCACCATTCCCACCGGATCGACGTCGAGCAGCAGACAAGCCGACGTGCGATTCGCTCCGGCCTCGGGATAAAACACGTGAGCCTTGCCGAAACTGAGGTCAAAACTCTGCACCCGCTCCGGATGCTTGTGCAGCAGGTAACCGAGGTCGGTGGCTGGGTCGTGTGTGGTGGTGATGGTTAAGAGCATGGGAGTTCAACGCGCCTACGTCTATTGGTCCAACTTCGAACGCACAAAGTCGCTGTACGCATCTTTCATCGGCGTACATATTCGCGCCATGGGACGAACAAAAAAGCCCGCTCGATTGCCGGAACCGAGCGGGCAGTGGGTGGTCGGTCCCTGAAATGAGTGATCCCGGTTGCCGGAGAGACACCGAGGGATTGTTCGCGGTTCGCCGGCGTGCCGCTGCTTGCAGAGTTTTTTGTGACAGAGGGGGAACGATTGCGACGTTCAATCCCATTGCTCGTCACAATAGATCAGAATTTTGTCAGCTTGCTGTTCGTCGATCAGATCGAGGACGTAATGGGCCGCAATGTAGCAGAGGGCGAACGCCAGCAGCGGCCTCAATTTCGGTCCGTCAGGATCAGAATTTGCCACATAATTCGCCAATGCCCCTTTCGTCACCTTTTCGCGCAGTTTCTCGTCCCGGTGATTCAAGCCGCGGAACTTCATGCAGACCAGCGGAGCGAGGTGGAACAGATTGGCGTCGGTGATCGGAGTGCCGGTCAGTTCACCAAATGGCGCCGCCTCCCGAGCATCGGCAATCGCCTCTAATATTTCATCGAACCACTCGACGAGTGTCGCCGGCTGTTTTTTTCTCATCGTTTTTTCCATTTCCGTAACGCCCACTCGTCGTCGGTCACTTTCACAAACGGCGACCGTTCACCGAACTCGCTGATGTCCGCTTCGAGCGCCGCTCGGACATCATGCTCACTGGCCCGCCACAGCCGCCCCTCCATCACTTGAGATGCCAACCAATAAGGGCTCTGCGGCTCACCCAGATCAATTCGATGGCGTCGAGGATCGTGTGAATCATGTGCTTAGTCCGGGCTTACCTACACTGTGTAATTTGACAGCAGATTTTTGATTTGTACTCCTCCACCATCCGCTTGAACGTCTCATGCGGTCTGCCGTAGCCGGACGCTTTGTCGACTTTTATCGCTGACAAGAGCGTGTCGTTGAGGCTCACTTCAATTTGACGAAGATCGAACCGGTCGTCCTCCAGATGGGACACCGGAACATACACCAACTGATTCATCGACCCGATGACCGAGCGATTCAACGGCTTGGCGAAACGGGCTGTGTTCGCATTCGGTGCGATGTGTTGCTCGAAAACGGCTTCGTAGCCGTTGTCATTCAGGAGACTTTCGATACTCGCCAACGCACTGGCGGCGAACGGCTTTTCATTGCTGATTCCTTTTCCGGGCATCACCGTTGAATACATCGACTTCGTATTGCAGATGAGAATGTATTGAGCGCGATTCGCCACGAACAGATGTGCCGACCAGTCCAAAAAGGGATTGTCGTGGAGCGGCACGATCTCTTTGAGCGGAACTTTGATTTTTGTTGCGAGCTTTTGCGATAGTCGAAAGATCATGGGTGTGACGTCCGTTCGTATGCGAAGCTGTTTTGCCGGTATCGTTCAGCCCCGGCCGCCTTCACAACACGTCTCGCAGATCGTGTGGCAGCGTGAGCATTGGAGCTTGGCTCGAATTTCGATCAACTGCCCGCCGCAGACGGGGCAAGCGGGCTGACGCGACTGCGGCTTTTGATTTCCATTTTCGTTCGTCATAGCGATCTCCATTCGATGCAGACCAACGGGTGAATCCGTTTGGCCCAATTGTCGCGTTGGCGGTAGTAGCTGTCCAGCGATTTCCCCTATTGCTCATTCCTCGCCGGCTGGCCCTGCTCCACATGAACAAAACACTCTCGCCCCGGCGGCAATTCACAATGTCGACTCAGCGAATTTGAGCCATGCCTTGCTTTCCGACGCCGCTGGTTGTATACTCTCGTCACACAGAGGACGACGAGTTGCGACACACTGTCGCCAACCGGTGTCCTCACTCACACAGTAGGAATTGCGAAATGGCCGAAGGTACGATTAAAAAATTGACGGACAGAGGGTTTGGTTTCATCAGCACGACTGGTGGCACGGACCTGTTTTTTCACTCAAAGGCCCTGCAAGGCGTCAGCTTTGAACAGTTGCACGAAGGCCAGCGAGTCACTTACACCGAAGGCCGAGGCCCGAAAGGCCCCTGTGCCGAGAATGTGAACCCGGCCTAATCGGTCATCCATTCGCAAGCGAACTCGACTTCTTGGTTAGTTCCCTCGCATCGTCCTATCGGACGGTGCGAGGGTTTTTTGTTTTGGTGACGCTTTATTTGGCACGGCATGTCTTGCACGAACTTTTATGACGGAGTTTCTCCTTCAAACCTGGGAGAGCGGTGACGGTCGCGATGATCTCGAAATCCTGACGATGCAATGGCGCTCGCTCGCGAAACACGACGCCTTCAAAGTCACCGTGGCCGGCCGGCATACGCAGTTGCAGCCCGACGGCATGTTCCTGTATCGCCAACATGCTGAGTCACACCGCTTGTTGGCCAAGCTGATTTGGTTGAGAACATGCGATTTGCAACATCACATCGAAGTAGAGAATACACCGTCGGCATCGCATACCCTCATCGCCCTCAGTTATTAATTCAATAACTGGGTCTGCAGAATATGGTCACGACTCGTCAATGGGGCCGTCCGTTTTCAGGACGGAAAATCTTGAAGTCAAACGACTTCTGCCGATGAAGATAATTCTTCAATGGGGCAAGCCCGGCGATGCGCTCGGCATTTTCCCCGCCGTAATTGGCGAATGTCGCCACGGACCATCCACGTCCGCACCTGACATGACGATGGGCCGAGGCGTTCAGGGCTTGAAAAATTAACAACCGTATGGTAGACATATTATCGAGAGATTTCAAGTATGTTCATTATCTTTATGGGAAGAAGTTTGAAGAAACCAAGATATTGAGGAATTAGCGCAATTATCTCGCCATTCTGGCGTATCTACCTATACGAAGGAAAAACAAAATCAAAGGGTTCCTCATGATCGGGTCATCAAGCGGAGGGAGAAGTGGTGAAGATTCCTGGTGCGACTTTGTCAAGCTATGGACTCCCCGTCTAAGTGGATGGCTCTTGAAACGCCAAGTCAGGTGTGCAGAGGACCGGGCGGACATTATCGAGGCGACGTTTCACCGGGTATGCAAGACCGCCTCGATTTCGAGCATTGGACTTCATCCTAAAAATATCATTTGGAGTGCAGTTCAACAATCGCTTTCGGATCATTTTCGATGTAATCGAAAATCTGCTCAGTTTTCGAAATCAGTCTTTGATGCGACATCGGAAGTAATTGCAACCTCTTCAACCAACAAAGAACACTTCCGTCATCGCGGAACAGGTCAGCGGCACAATCAAAAATCGATTGTCAAGAAAGACATCGCTGAGGTCGACTCTATCGGCCTCCAGGATTCTATCCAAACTGCGCTTGCGGAACTTCCTCCAGACAAAAGGGAGATAATCGAACGTCGCTATTTCAATCACGAATCTATGGATCAAATTGCCCAGGCGTTCGGAGTTAATCCGGGGACAATATCGCGACGGATAGAAAAATGCTTGGAGTTTATGGCGCAGATGCCTAATCTCAAAATGTTTATGTGATCGTATTTTCAATCTCATAAAGCAGGAGCCGAACAATGACCACCGATCCGCTCCGCGATACCTGGCTGATGTTCCAACGCGAACACGGCTGTTCCGTCGATCGCATGGTCTGCACGCCGACGCTTCGGGATGCATTTCTCGAAGCCGCGAGAATGGTTTGCCCGCATGATACTGAAGAGAAGATTCTCTGGTCGGTCATGGGCCTGCGGAAGAATAAAGCCCTGCCGCGAACGGATCGTTGAATGAGTTTTGCTCACAGAGTTGAATTTTGATCGATCCAAGATATGATCAATTGTTTCGAGTGATTTCAATTTCAGTCATGAAAACCCGATCTCCCCCGGCAATCGAGGAGTGAGACCTTGTCAGCCAGCATGTCTTTCAAAGCATTCTTTCAAAAAGCAACCAGTGGCCGTGAGCCGTATCCGTATCAGGAGCGATTTGCCACCAGTGACGAACTCCCGTTATTATTAAACGCTCCGACCGGTGCCGGTAAGACCGCTACAGCGATTCTAGGCTGGCTGTGGCGCTTGCGGAATCGTGATCACACGCCGCGTCGACTGATTTACTGCCTTCCCATGCGAGTTCTGGTAGAACAAACGGAGAGGGAAACTCGAGAGTGGGTCGCTGCGCTCCAGCTCAACATCCCGGTTCATGTCTTGATGGGGGGCGTTGACTCAGAAAAATGGTTTCTCGATCCGCATCAACCTGCTGTTCTCATCGGCACACAGGACATGTTGTTGTCACGGGCTCTGAATCGGGGATACGCAGCGAGTCGTTTTCATTGGCCGATTGACTTTGGATTGCTAAACAACGACTGTCTGTGGGTTTTCGACGAACCGCAATTGATGGCGAATGGCGTAAGTACTTCGGCACAACTCGCCGGCCTTCGAACGAATTTTCCGACGTATGGTTCATGCCCATCATTGTGGATGTCAGCCACCCTGGAACCGGATTGGTTGAACACCATCGACTTCCGCGGCAAATTCGACACTGTGCCGATGGAGTTGTCCGATCAGGACTACGATCCGAAACGACCTTTATATAAGCGGATGACGGCTGCTAAAACACTGGCGAGATTTGAGGTCGCATCATCCAAAGACATGAAAGATGTGGCAAAGGCTGCTTGGGACAAACACGAAGACGGCACACAAACGCTCGTCATCGTCAACACGGTTGACCGAGCAAAGGCGGTCTATGGAGAATTGTCCAAACTATGCAAGAAACCTGATGCCTGCAAACTGTTGCTCGTCCATTCTCGTTTTCGTCCCAGGGAGCGATCTGAACGCAACGAGCTTTTGAAGAAAGGGGACGAGAGCAAAAATCGTATCATCGTTGCCACGCAGGTCGTCGAAGCTGGCGTAGACATTTCTGCTCGAACACTCATTACAGAATTATGTCCCTGGGCGAGCATGGTCCAACGGATCGGCCGTTGCAATCGCGCCGGGGACGATGGCACATCATCTAATCCGGCTCGTGTGTGGTGGATCGATCTGGATGAAAAACAGGCTCCGCCGTATGAACCTTCGGACTTGGCATTTTCTCGCGAGCAACTGGCGAAGCTCGATCAGGCCGATGTCTCGCCGAAAGCATTGGGCGACTTCAAACGTGTCAATGGCATTAAACTCCCCTTTGAGCACAAACACGTTCTCCGTCGCCGTGATTTACTCGACCTCTTCGACACGGCTCCCGATCTCTCCGGCAACGATATCGACATCTCTCGGTTCGTCCGCAGTGACGACGACAGCGTGGATGTGCAGGTTTTCTGGCGTCAAGAGGCACCAAGCAATGATTGGGATGCCGTGGAATCTCGGCGGCAGGCTGCCCGTCGAGAGGAACTTTGTCATGTCCCCCTAAAAAGTTTCCGAGAGGACTTCCTGCAAGAAGAGAAAGAAGCATATCGATTCGACTATCTCGATGGCAAATGGATGATGATCACCAAACGGGATAAGAATTCCGTCGTTCCCGGACAACAGTTCTGGATCACAGCGGATCAAGGCGGATATGACAAGCTGCTCGGCTGGAAGCCGGATGTTCCGCATCTTGCAGCGGATGTTGTGATCCCACCGCCGGACACCGTATCAAAATCCTGGTGGGAACGCCCGGACGGATTCTACGACTCCGACGAATGGGCTCAGCAATCCGAATGGCGAACACTTGCAGAACATACTCAAGAAGTCGTGGACTCACTGAATGAAATTCTGAACGATTTACCAGTTGAAATGGTCTCAGAATTCGAGCGAGACGTCTTGCGTGTCACAGCCCGCTGGCATGATTGGGGCAAGGCGCATGACATTTTCCAATCGGGGTTGCGTTCCGAGATCGACGATCCAAACAAGCGAACTGAGAATCTGAAACTTCCCAAAGAACTTCGAGCAAAGTCCCGGCGACCGGCCCGTTGGATCAACTGTCCCGACATTGCGAAAGCCCCGCAGGAGTTTTGGCAGAAATATCGGCGCGTGATGTCAGACAATCGGTCAACGCTCGTCAAGCGCTTCCGACACGAATTGGCTTCCGCACTCGGCGTACTGGCGCTTTGGAATAATAACCGATTGCCCAAAGATTGGACTCACTTATCGGAGCTTGGGCGCTGGTTGGCCCTCTATTTGATCGCCAGTCATCATGGCAAAGTGAGATTATCGATTCGCGCCATGCCCGACGAGCGACCTGTTCCGGACCGAGGGGATGAATTCGCCTCCGGCATCTGGAAGGGGGACCAATTGCCGACTTCCGATTTAGGCGGGGACATCCACGCCAATTCCGTCGAATTGTCATTGGACGCTATGAAACTCGGCGGACCAATGAGTTGGACGTCGCACGCGCTCGACCTGAGAGATGAGTTGGGACCATTCCGGCTTAGTTTTTTGGAAGGCTTAATACGCGCCGCCGATTGCCGAGCCAGCAAAGGAACGAGCATGGAAGGTGACGACGATGTCTGATATCGAACTCCCCGGCTGCACGCCGGAACCATTGATGAATTATCTGAAAGCACTCGGCGTCTTCCGGCTGGTGGCCGAAGACCGCGAGCACGGCGACCCCGCCGCCCGCCTGTCGTGGTCCGGTGGCAAAGCGGTGCTGCAAAGCAAATTCGACCGCGACAGCCTAATGAAGTTTTTCCTGGAAGATTATCGGCCGACGCCGATTGTCGCACCGTGGAATGGTGGCAGCGGATTTTACGCCGGCGGTTCGGAACCCTTGGAAGCTATCGCAACTTCAACTACGCCTCGTCTGCAGCATTATCGCGACACGATTCGCACGGTCCGGGCGATCGTTCCGGAACAGAAACCGAAAGACGACGATAAACTTCAGTTGTTGACCGCTTGCCGAAACGAACTCAACGACGAAGTCGGCGGCTGGCTCGACAGTTGTTTCGTTCTGCGAGAAGACAGTACCAGCTTTTTCCCGCTGTTGGGCACCGGCGGGAACGACGGTCGGCTGGATTTCACCAACAACTTCTTTCAACGCTTGAACGATGTGATCGGATTCGCTGCCGGCGACGCTCCGACTCAGAGTTCACGAGACTATCTGAGTTCCGCTCTGTTCGCCGATACGATCGTCTCATTAGGAAAATCGGCCATCGGCCAATTCAACCCCGGCGGCATCGGCGGACCGAACGGCACGCAGGGTCGGTTCGAGGCGGATTCGCGTGTCAATCCGTGGGAATTCGTACTGATGATCGAAGGTGTGCTGCTCTTCGCCGGTTCCGTTGCCCGGCGGTTGGGCGTCGGCGGATCGCTGAAGGCCGCGTTTCCTTTCACAGTCGATTCGGTTGTCGTTGGAAGCGGCAGTTTTTGTGAGAAAGATTCTCGCAACATTGGTAAGGAACCCCCTAATTCCGGCGAACTATGGCTTCCCCTCTGGAGTCAAGGGACTTCGTTGTCTGAAGTCAAGCATCTTTTTGCAGAAGGACGTGCACAAATCGGGCGTTCGCAAGCAAGAAATAGTATCGAATTTGGACTGGCGATCTGTACGCTCGGCATCAATCGTGGCATTGAATCGTTTGCCCGTTACGGGTTCCTCAGAAGAAACGGCAAGGCATTCCTTGCGACCCCCATCGGTCGATTCAAGGTTGAGCCGCGACCCAAAGCAAACCTACTTAATGACCCCATGCTCGTTAGATGGATTGACAGCTTGCGCGCCGCTTGTGTTGAAACCGACGGAAAGAAAGACAGAGTTCCGGCGAGATTCAAAAGCGGATTGCGACAAATCGATCGTTCAATGTTCGATTTCACGAGTCGCAGCGAAAACAAGAACAATGCAAAATACTTGGTCGACGTATTGCGGTCGGTTGGTCGGACTGAACGCGTCATAGCGACGCAGGGGCTTGGCTATTTCAAGGATAAACAATTCGGCTGGCGAATTCGGCCGCTTCAGCGACTCAACGCTGATTGGCTCTTACAAACCGAAGCCGAGAGTGCAGAAGTCCGTCTTGCTGCAAGCCTTGCCGGAATTCGTTCCGTCCGTAAGAAGCAAATACTTCTGGTCGGACCAATTCGCCACTTTTTAGAACCGGTTGAAGGAACGAAACGAGTTGATTGGACGCGAAGCAGCGATCTGAAAACCTCATCATCTGTTTGGTCCGCGCGTCCTTCGGCTGATAATCTTGCAGCTATATTTCTACGCCGCCAAATGGAGGCGTTTCGTCAAGGCCTCGACGACGTTTCCTTACGGTCTCCCATTACTGCGAGTCTGGATGATGTTATCGCTTTCCTTGAGGGTAACACCGATGACGAAAAGCTGAGCGACTTGTTATGGGCGTTCATCGGCCTTAATTGGTCCAACTTGAAGTTGCAGAAATCAGAGAGACCTCGAACTCCTATCCCCATAGAATTTGGCATTCCGCGTCTGTTGGTTCAGCGAAAGTCTTATCGACCGCAGCCGGTGTCGCATCGCATCCCTGAGAAAAATCGGACCATCTTGCGAATCATGTGGCGCATGGCAGATGTAGGTGGCGCGACAGTTGTGCCCGATCCCACCGTGTTTCATCACCTTGCCTCCGGTCGCGACACGGCGGTCGCCGATTGCGTGGACGAGGCGGCGCGGCGATTGAAATCAAGCGGGCTGCTTGTCACGGGGTATCGAAATCGCCGGCAAGCCGGTCAATCGCTCAATGTACAATCCACGATTCCGCCGGAACGATTACTCGCGTCGATGTTGTTTCCGCTGTCGGACCGTGATCTCGTGCGAATCGCCAATACTGTTCTCTATCCCCCTGAATCTGAGGAGTGACCTATGCCTATCGACTGGAAAAAGCTCGACGAGTCCCCACGAATTCTGATTGAAGCAAAACTTAAGCCTGTGGCCGGATCGCGGATTCAGCCGACCGGGTTCCCTGATCTCGGGCCGGCACAATACATGGCACCGCCGAGCACAGAGCAAGAGAAGAAGGACTATCCCAACGGAGTTCCCACGCTGCTCGTCGAATCGGCCCAGTCGATGGCGAATAGATTGGAAGCGGTCTGCTGGGATGAGGCGACGGACGATATCGCCGCCGAATTGAAAGGTTTGCCATATATCAATGTCAAAGTAACAGGGTTGCCCGGCAAGGAAAGCCAAACGAATAGTCTGCTCGAGTTTCATCGCTTAAATTCGCCATATATCGTGCAAAAAGCGAAAGATACGCAACGATCTTTAATGTCTGATGGCAAGTGGTTTACTAATATCTTGAGAACGGACCTCGGAATGGAACCAGTTTCCGAAACTCGGAAGAAGACCGCTAAGGAAAAGGCTCAATCCGGTGACGCTGAGGGAACTGGCGATAAAGACTTGGATGATGTTCCAGGAGTTGTTAATCTGCGAAAGCTTGCGGCTGTCTGCTTCAAATACGACCCAAATTCATTGATTCACGGCGTCTTTCTGGAAAAGATCGCCGGTCGCTTGAGACATCCCCGGTCCCTCTCTGCGTTTATTGAAGCGACAGGAGCGAATAGAGCCGACAGTGGTGGCGTCAAATTTGACCGCGTGTTGCCGAGCCCGAAAGCTGCGGGAGTCGATGCTTCGCAGGGCTACGGCAACGTGCCGTTCCATCGCACGGAATTCACCGCGCAGAATATCACGGCGTATTTCAGCGTCGATCTGGCGCAGATTCGTGGCTATGGATTAGGAACCGATGCCGAACAACTACTCATC
>JBBECD010000191.1:9968-16346 GCA_040881995.1 Planctomycetaceae bacterium | reverse complement strand
CGGCGGGGTCGCAGCCTGTCGCCCTCAATCGAGATACTGCGGATCATAATCGATAACCGCTTTTCGCAGCATCGAGATCAACTCGTCTTTGAACGAGCGCTTTCGATGATGCTCCTCCTGATTGGCGATGTATCTTTTCACGCGCCGTCGCGCTGACGGTGAACGCGGCATGAGATCCCCGCACCAAGCAGCAAGCGCTCCGCGATGCGTCGCGGCTAACCTAAGAAAATTCCGTCTTCTTCGTTGTCAACGGGATCAACGCCGGGCGGGGAGTTCTTTGAGCAGGATGTCGAACTTCGGATCCATCAAGGCCGGTTTGCCTTCCGACCAGTCGACGTCTTTCACCCGGCACATCAGTTGGGGTTTCACCCACAGGGCGGCTTGCGGCACTTTGACGATGGGTCGAAAGGTATCGAGCTGCCTCATGCGGACCAGCAGTTTCTGGCGGACGTCGACGGGAATCTTTTCGGCGGGAATCGTGCCGACGAACGTGAGATTGCCCTGCACCCGCGTCGCCAGCAGCAACGTGTTGAAATCGGTGTCGCTCATCGGCGTATAACCGATAATCAAGCACTCGACCTCGACCCAGTTTCGGTTATCCTCTTCGGCGGATTCGCCTTCACCTCCCGCGAAATCGTTGATGGCGTCTTCGAGGTTGTCGGATCCCCCCTCGGTTTCCTTGGCGCGTTCGACGATTTCCTGAACCAGATTCACCTGGGCGTGTGGAACGAAACCCCAGTCGTCGAAGACGGCCGAGTAGCGAATGCCGCCGACCAGCGCCATCGCGGCGACGATCGCGGTCGATCCCCAGCCTGCGAGCCAAACCGACCATGCTTTTTTCGGCAGCACGTTGAAGGTCGAAAACCAGATATAAACCGGTTTCATCAGCCAGTCCATCACCCCGACTTTTTCGCCGTTGACCAAAGAAGCGTACATAAAGGCGGAGATATGGGCGATGGTCACGGCGACCAGCCCCGCGCCGATTTGAGACAGCGACCACAGGGCGCGGAAATGAGAATCACCGGAATAGAAATAGCCGATGTAACCGCTAAGACCGATGAGCCCGAAAAACCCGGCGGCAAGGACGATCGCCCAGGGAGCAATGCGGAAGGTCGCGTTCTGTTCCCAGGCGAGGGCCGGCTGCACGACGGGCGATTCTGACGGGTCGATTTCCCCGTCGTACTTGGGAAAGTAGCCGCACTGCAAGCACCAGTCGGTTTCGTTCCAGTCCACCGCGGCCCGGCAACGGGCACACGTCGTGGCGGCGGTTTCGGCGGTGTTCGTGAGAGGGCCGTCGTCGATGACGCCCGATGAGGACGGAGAATTCTCGCGCATGGTCGGTCTCGTGATCGTTCGGTGGGTTGAAGCCGGGAAGGAGTCGCGTGGGGTCTTCCGGCCGGAGTTAAACGCCGGGGCGGATAGACGTCCGTCTTCTTCAGGGACACGCAAGTATAGAACAAGAATTTCGCGGTGGCCGGGTCGAGACGGGGCGAAAAAGAGAGAATTCGCGTCCCTGCAAACGAAAAAATGGCGACGGGTTCCAGAGGGAACGCGTCGCCATTTTGTAGAGGAACGTTTTGAATTCGTTCGCAGTCGGGAAGATCAAAAAAAAGGGTTATGACTGTCGTATTTTTTTGGCACTTTATTTTCGAGAGAGTTCGTCGGGGAGAGCCCGGGAAGGCTCTCCCCGATGGGGAACTCACAGTGTCAAGTTGCCAAGAATGAGACAGGGAACAGGTTCAAACAGTCATAACCCTTGTGGTTAACATCGTTTTCAAGTCTGTGATTAGCCAGCGCAACTGTTGCTGGTGTCGCAGGAATTGCAGCAGCGACGAGCAGCCCGTCGACCGCAGCGATCGCGTCGTTCCCGGCAGCAACGAACCTTGCGGCAGCGTTCTTTGCAGCACTTCGGCTGGCAGCAATCGTTGCAAGGAGCGGCTTCGCAGCACTTCGTGGACTTGCAGCAAGTCGGGGCCGGCTTGCAGCAGTTCGCCTTGGGAGCACAGCAGCAAGCTTTGGGCTGGCAGCAGGGCTTTTCGCAGCACCGGCGAGCCGGTTTGCAGCAGCAGGCCTTGGGAGCACAGCAGCTTGCCTTGGGCGCACAGCAGGGCTTGTGGCAGCACTTGCGGGCAGGCTTGCAGCAGTGAGCCTTGGGAGCACAGCAGCTCGCCTTGGGCGCACAGCAGGCCGGCTTGTGGCAGCACTTGCGAGCCGGTTTGCAGCAGTGAGCTTTGGGAGCACAGCAGTTCGCCTTCGGTGCACAGCAGGGCTTGTGGCAGCACTTGCGAGCCGGTTTGCAGCAGTGAGCTTTGGGCGCACAGCAAGCAGCTTTGGGTTCGCAGCACGGCTTCGGGCAGCAACGGCGAGCCGGCTTGCAGCAGTGGGCCTTGGGCGCACAGCAAGCAGCCTTCGGTTCGCAGCACGGCTTCGGGCAGCAACGGCGAGCCGGTTTGCAGCAGTGGGCTTTGGGAGCACAGCAAGCAGCCTTCGGCGCACAGCAGGGCTTCTTGTCGCAGCAGCGGCGAGCCGGCTTGCAGCAGGCGGCCTTGGGCTGGCAGCAGCTGGCTTGCGGTTCGCAGCAGGCCCGACGATTCCGGCGGACGCGTCGTTCGCGGCAGCAGGTTTCACGCGGTTCGCAGCAAGTGCGAGCCGGTTTGCAACAGGTCGGTTTCGGTTGACAGCAAGTGACCGGCTGACAACAGTCAGCAGGCGCACCGCAGTCGTTATTGGATTTTAACATGCTCAACAGGCCGGCGTCAGCGGAATTAGCGCTGATACAACAGACCAGAAGAGCTGCTGATACAGTCAAGAACCTCATTCTGGGCATCTCCTAATAATCTTGTGATTCGTGAAGCACGTGAGGAACTCCAGGTGTGGTGCGTGTCGAATACCCGTAGCCGACTCGCGGGAGTCCGTTTCTCACGGTGACAAAGTGAGTAACACTGGTCGTTTTTTCGTCATTCGTCGAGATGATCGTCTAGGTAATTTAAGAAAGTTATCATGAGCTGTTTTAAGTCGGAACAATACTCCGGCGAATCCGATTTTGCGGGCATTTTATAGCGTTCATTTGTTTAGTTTCAACGCCAGTTTTGCCGACTTTAGCAGTCGAACGGATCGAATCATCCGCACGTAACATTATGCCAATTCGGAATATAAGACGTGTGACACAAATGCCAGCCAAGATAGGCCCGAACGGCCTCTCGAAGGGTGCCACGCGACGTATTCTTGGGTTGACCAGACCCAAAGATTCTCCATCCGCTGGCTCACGCTGCAGGCTCGGGTATACTACGTCTTCGGGTTTCATGCGGAAGTGGCCGGGGTCACTTCCGCCAATCAGCGGGAAAAAAGGATCACGGCAGTGCAGTCGATTGTCAGCCTTCTGGTGATGGCAGGTTTGCTCGTCCAGCTTTACGCCGGCTGGAAGCTGAAGTCTCGCTTACGTCTCACGAGTTTGACCGGGGCGTGGTGGATTTGGCTGTTCGCCTGGGCCTGCTGGACGGGGACATGGCTATGCACCGCTCCGTTTTCGATGGTTTCGGCAGGAATTGCCGATCAGCTCTGGTACACAACAACCGTGGTGACGGTGTCGGTTCCCATCGCGGTTCTCGGCGCACGGCGGCCGGGACATATCGTCTGGCTGCTCTTCGTCTTATTGCCTTTAATTCTGGTGCTCTGCTGGCCGGCGTGGTTGAATCTCCCACGGGCCTGGCAGGGCACGCGGCTGTCGCTCGAAGAGCCCACCGTGTTCGGTCTCGGGCTGGTCGCGGTGATGGGATTCGGAAATTATCTCGGAACCCGCTGGACCTTCGCCGTTTTACTGATTTTCAGCGCGATTGCCGGCGTCATGGTCCCGATCTCGATTTGGGGAAATACGTTACAAGCGCACTCCGAGACGTTTCGCACCGCGGCGACGCTGGCGAATTCGCTCGCCGCGATTGTCGTTATAATGCAACTTCATTCCGAAGTAATGTCTTCGAGCCGTGTTACGGCGAACGTCTTCGCGGAGGCCGACGTCGAGAGTCGTCTCGCCACGAATCGGCCGGACGTTTACAATCCGCTGGAAGTCCGTCAGCGCCTCGAAGGCTTCAATCGGCTCTGGTTTTCGTTCCGCGATTTGTACGGTCTTGTCTGGGCGAGGCGACTTCAGGAGCGGATCAATCAGATCGCCGATCGGGAAAAATGGCCGATTCGTCTCGAATGGTTCGGCTGGACCGAACGAATCAATGAGCGGCCTGCTGCTCATAATAGCGACGCCGAGTCGGCTGGGACGCCGGCATCGGTCGTCATGACGCCGGCCGTCGTCGAACAAATCGAACAACAGCAGCGATGGTTACTGACCCGATTCGTTCAGCCGGAGTGGATCGATCGGCACCTGTCGTGAACGGCCAATCTCCCTCTTCAGGATGATTTGATGAATCGTTCTCCTTCGCCTCCTGATACCCAGATCGATTTGCCCGCTCCGTTCTTCGGAGAGCCGCCGCTCCCCGAACGGATTGTCGGCTTGATGGGCCTGCTCGAAACCACCTGCCAACTCGCCGCGCTCTGGGATGAAGACGAAATCCTCAAACTCGTGACTAATGGCGTGTGTGCGGCTCTCGACTGCGAACGGGCGACGCTCTTTTTATACGACGCCGAGTCTCAAGAGTTATACACCCGCGTGGTGACACAGCTTGAACTGCGCGAGATTCGTTTGCCGCTCGGTCGGGGAGTTTCGGGATGGGTGGCCCGCGAGCAACGGCTGGCCAATATTGCGAATCCGCACGAAGACCCTCGCTGGAACCCCGACGTCGATCGGCAAACCGGATTCCGTACCCGCAATATTCTCGCCGCCCCGGTTGTCTCGGCTCACGACGGCCGGCTCTGCGGCGTATTGCAACTGTTAAACAAACCCGGCGGAGCGTTTGACGTTTTCGACGAACAGATCGTACGGGCGTATGCACTGCACGCGGCGTATGCGTTAGAACGAGCCGGCTTGTGGAAACAGGCCCGCATCACGCAGGAATTGCAGTTGTCGCTCGAGATGGGCCGCAAGATTCAACTCGGCTTTTTGCCGCACGAGTTGCCGCAGATCGAGCATTACGAAATCGCCTCGTGGTGGGAACCGGCCGAGGCGGTGGGGGGCGATTATTTCGATCTCTTGTGGTTCGAAGAGGGCCGGCTACGCGGGGTGATTGCCGACGTCAGCGGACATGGCGTCGGTGCGAGTTTGATCATGGCTTCGGCACGGGCGATGTGGCGGGTGCTGGCGAACACCGGGGTCGCGCCCGACCAGACGCTCAATTGGCTTTCGGATGCGATTTCGAGCGATCTCCGCGAGGGACGGTTCATCACGATGCTGATGGCGGAACTCGATGTGCATCAGCACCGCCTGACATACGCCAACGCCGGCCACGGCCCGGCCATGATGTACAAGGCGGCCGAGCGGGAGTGCTTCAAATTGAGATCCACCGGTCTGCCGCTCGGCTTTTCGGGTGAAAAGCGATGTGTGATGGGACCATCGTTCGATTTGGCGCCGGGCGACGTCGTGTTGCTGGCAACCGACGGGGTGATCGAGCGGAAAAACCCCGCCGGCGACTACTATGGCGCCGCCCGATTGACGGACGCCCTGAAACATGCCCACGGCCTCTCGGCCCAGGAGATCGTCGATGCGATCAAGCAGTCGCATGCCGATTTCAGCGGCAATCTCCCCGCCGATGACGACATCACGATGTTGGTACTGCGGCGGAAGGAGTGAAGGAAAATGATGGGGCGATAGGGAGATGGGGAGATGGAGGATAACGAGGTTTACTCCCTATCTCCCTATCTCCCTATCGCCCTATCGCCCCATCACCAGTCGCCAATCATCGAGTCTCCCAAGCAATCGTACGCCGGTTGTGAATGCACCCGCACCGGACTACAATGTGAGCGTATCAGCAATGCCTCACAGGAGCCTGAATCCGATGCCTGAAATCATTGTCATCGAGCGGAAATCTCGATGGACGCCGGAATTGCAAAGGGAGATTCACGCCCAGCAGCCGGTGAAATCGTTCGGGGGGGCGGAGGACATTTCGGTGAACCCGTGCCGCAACTGGACCGGGTTACGACCGAGCGAGATCGCCGCCGGAACATTGATCGTGGTGGATGTGAACTTCGGCGTCGCCGAGTGCCTGCATTTTCTGGGGAAAATGCTGCCGCATCTGGAGCGTTGTGCGGTGATCGTGATCGGCGCGCCGTCGACGCACTCGCTGGAATGGATTTTTTACGAGATGGGGGCCACAGTCTATCTGGCGGAGTGCCATCACGGCGAACAGTTGATGAGCATCTGCCGCCGCCTGCAGGCGATCATCCCCAATGAGCGGCGGGGTTTATCCCCGCCGTCTGGCAGAGAACGGCGGGGAT
>JBBECD010000191.1:0-9958 GCA_040881995.1 Planctomycetaceae bacterium | reverse complement strand
CCCCCCCCCCCGCCGCTCGGGCAGACAAAAAACGGGGCAGGCTAGCCTGTACCCCAACTTGGAAACAGAGAACAAGAGAATCGTCCATGAATTCCGGATCCGTATCAGAGACTGAGATCTCGCAAGCCGTCGGTCAGGTGACCGACCCCGAAATTCGCCGCTCGCTTGGCGAGCTGCGGATGGTGAAATCGGCGAAATTTGCGGCCGATGGTTCCGTCGCCGTCGAGATTGAACTGCCAACTCCGGCGTATCCCGACCGAGAGCGAATCACCGCGGCGGTAGCGCAGGCATTACAGAATAAATTTCCGCAGATCGGCAAGGTCTCGGTCAGCTACTCGCACGTCGTTAAAGGCTTGGACACCGGCGGCGCGATCGGACTGCGGGCGAAAAATGTGATCGCCGTCGGCAGCGGCAAAGGAGGCGTCGGCAAAAGCACCGTCGCCGCTTGTCTCGCGTATGGTCTGCAGGAATATGGCGCCCGCGTCGGGCTGATGGACGCCGACGTCTACGGTCCGAGCATCCCTCATCTGCTCGGCATCACCGGCAAGCCGAGCATCATGGAAGAAACCGGTCCCGGCGGAGAAACGATCAACCGCATCGTGCCGATGGTCGCCGACGGCGTCAAATGCATCTCGATGGGGTTCTTCATCGAGCCCGATAAAGCGGTCGTGTGGCGCGGTCCGCTGTTGCATCGCGCGATCACGCAATTTCTCAAAGATACCGATTGGGGCGAACTCGATTACCTGATTATCGATCTCCCTCCCGGAACCGGCGATGTGTCGCTCACATTGTCGCAACTGCTGGGACTCGCCGGGGCGGTCGTCGTCTGCTCGCCGCAACAGGTGGCTTTGCTGGACGCCGTCAAGGCGATCAGCATGTATCGGCAGGTGAAGATTCCCGTGCTCGGCATGGTCGAGAATATGTCGGGCGAGATTTTCGGCCGAGGGGGAGCACGAAACAAAGCCGCAGAACTCGGCGTGCCGTTCCTGGGCGAAATTCCGATGGAGGCGCAGATTCGTATTCAGGGAGACGCCGGAAAGATTTCGGCACTATTCAAAGAAGACAATCCTGCCCGGCCTTATTTGCGGGCGATGTGCGAGCAAACGGCGATGCAGATCGCCCGCCAGCTCTTGCAAACCCCGCGACTGCCGACGCTGGAGATTTTGTAAGATTTTTCAAGGTAATGGGTTAGATGCATCGGTCGACACGCGTAGTGTCAGAGCAATTTTCGATCGACAGGTGAGTTTTCCGGCCCAAAGGGCCAGCAGTTCATCCCAAAATGAGCGGCGGGGTTTACCCCCGCCGTGCGACAAAGAACGGCGGGGATAAACCCCGCCGCTCATGCCGCCGGTCGCTTGGAATTTCGTGCATTTCGGCCTAAAATAATGGTATGTCCGGGGCAGGGGAGTGCCTGCGCTGCGACGATCTCAATCGATTTACAGCTATTAAAAGATATACGACAGCGTAAAATGCCTTAACCGTGATATAATAATCCAGCGGCGCATCAATCGCTTTGCGAGCGGATGTGCAAGGGTAAATTCCCGAGATCTGCGTACGGTAAATAACATCCATTGGGGATTACGGAGTTTGTGACGGTGTCTACTCAACTTGATGATCTTTACAACGATCATATTCTGGACCATTTCGAATGCCCGTATCACAAAGGGGCGATCGACCATCCGAGTTGCTCGAAGTCGGGGAAGAACCCGCTTTGCGGCGACGTCGTTACGCTTCAGCTTCAGATCAATCCCGCGGGAAAAGTCGAGAACGCTTATTTTGAAGGCAAAGGGTGCGCCATCAGCCAGGCCGCCGCATCGATTCTCTGCGAACATGTGGAGGGGAAGTCGGTCGACGAGCTCGAACATTTCCAGGCTCACGACATGCTCGATCTCCTTAAAGTTCCGCTCACCGCCAGCCGGCAGAAATGCGGTCTGCTCGGATTTCGCCTGTTGAAAACGATGATCTACGAACAACATCCCGAAGAGACCGCCGGAACCGAACAGCCTCTTCGCTCCGTTCACGAACCCCACGAGAGCCCCTAATCGCCGGCGATCCGCAGGACGCCGCGTTTCATTAGAATTCCATTCGATGACTGCGACATTTCGACCAGCCTGGACCGCGGAATCCGTCCGCCGCGATTTCCCGATCCTGGGGAAAACGCTGCCGAACGGTCGGCCGTTGGTCTATCTCGACAACGCCGCCACGTCGCAAAAGCCGCAGGCCGTGATCGACGCCGTTCGCGATTGCTACGAGAGTTATTACTCGAACGTGCATCGCGGCGTGCATCAGCTAGGCGACCGGGTGACCGAAGAACTCGAAGCGTCGCGGGTTAAAATCCAGAAATTCATCAGTGCCAACGAGCCGGAAGAAATCATCTTCACCTCCGGCACGACGATGGGCATCAATCTCGTCGCCAACGGCTGGGGACGCAAGTTTCTCCGCGAGGGGGACGAAGTTCTCGTCACCGAGATGGAGCATCACGCCAACCTGGTTCCCTGGCAGCAGATCGTCCGCGAGAAAAACGCCCGGCTGCGCTACATTCCCATCACGGCAGAGGGCCGGCTCAACCTGGACGAACTCATCAGCCTCATCGGCCCGCGGACGAAAATGATCGCCGTCACCGCGATGTCGAACGTGCTGGGGACGATCAACGACGTCGACAGAATCGCCGAAGCCGCGGCGTCGTGCGGAGCCCGCTTGCTCGTCGACGCCGCGCAGAGCATCGCCCATCTGCCGACGAACGTGCTCTCGCCGCGAGTCGATTTTCTGGCCTTTTCCGGTCACAAGGTTTACGGCCCCTCGGGCATCGGCGTGCTGTACGGCCGGCGGGACTTGCTCGAATCGATGGACCCGTTCTTGTGCGGCGGGAACATGATTTCGGAAGTCAATCGCAATTATTCGACGTGGGGCGACCTCCCCTCGAAGTTTGAAGCGGGGACGCTGCCGATCGCCCCCGCGATCGGCCTGGGGGCCGCCATCGATTACGTGCAGCAACTGGGGTGGCAGCCGATTCACGAGTGGGAAGCGGCGCTCACCCGCCGGGCCTGGGGAGTATTGAAAGAAATTCCGGGACTGCACATCGTCGGTCCGTCGGCCGACGAACGGGGAAGCATCATCAGCTTTACGATCGATCGGCTCCATCCGCACGATTTGGCGACGCTGGTCGACCAGAAAGGGGTCGCGATCCGCGCGGGACATCACTGCACGATGCCGTTACACGAAGTTTTGCAACTCGTCGCCACCGCCCGCGCAAGCTTCTCGATCTACAACACGCTCGAAGACATCGACGTTCTCGCCGAAGCCATCCACCACGCCCGCCGCGTGATGCGGCTTGCGTGATGCGTTCGCGAGCCTCCTCGTTCCCAAGCTCCGCTTGGGAACGCAAGTCTTCGAAGCTCCGCTTCGCCGAAGTTCAACGGCGTTCGAATATTTTTCCGCCGTCCTGAGGAACCGAAATCGCTCGCGAATGTCTATAATGAAAACGTGAGGGAAAAGCGTCTCTCTCGCTTCCAACCTCATACCAACACTCAACCCGATTTGAGCGCAACATGTCCCCAACGTCGGAAATGTCTCACGAGAGCGCCCTCAAACCAGTCCTCTCAAAATTCAGTCAACGGCGGACGTGGTCTTCGGATCAGCCGATCAGTTTTTTGATGCAGCAGGGCGTTGAAAATCCCAACTGCATCTCGCTCGCCGCCGGTCTCGTCGACCCCGTCACGCTGCCCGTCGAGACGGTTCAGTCGGCGGTCGATGAGTTGCTTGGCGGTACGTCCGCTCGCGAAGCCCTGCAATACGGCACGACGCAAGGGAACGAACGCCTCCGCCGGCAGATCGTCGCGCTCCTTTCGCAACTGGAACAGCGGCCCCTCCGCGAATTTTCCGAATCGCTGGACAACCTGATTTTGACGACCGGTTCGCAGCAACTGTTATCGCTGGTCTGCGAAGTGCTGTTCGATCCGGGCGATATCTGCCTCGTCGCCGCTCCGACGTATTTCGTGTTTCTCGGCACGCTGGCCGGCGTCGGCGCGCGGGCCGTTTCCATCGAATCCGACGAACACGGCATGAATATCGATGCTCTCGAAGCGGAACTCGCGAGGATCGAACAAGCGGGCGACCTGTCGCGCGTCAAACTGATCTACACCGTCGACTATTACGATAATCCCGCGGGAACGACGCTCTCTCTCGAACGCCGGCAAGCGTTGCTCGACGCCGCCCGCCGTTGGTCGCGCGGCCATCGCATTTTAATTCTCGAAGACGCCGCCTATCGCGAACTGCGATACGACGGCCCGGAGTTGCCGAGCATCTGGGGCATGGACGACAGCCGCGAGTACGTGATCTTGGCGCAGACGTTTTCGAAGAGTTTCTCGCCGGGGATCCGGGTCGGATACGGTGTGGTCCCCCGGGAACTCGTCAGCCCGATTTGCGACCGCAAGGGGAACGAAGATTTCGGCTCGTCGCATTTCACGCAGCAGGTGCTCGCCGCGGTGATCGAAAGCGGCCGTTACGCCGATCACGTCTCTCGGCTGCGTCAACAGTATCGCAAAAAACGAGATGCGATGGTCGCCGCGGCTGAGAAATACTTTTCGGACATCCCCGAGACGCGGTGGATCAAACCGAACGGCGGACTGTATGTCTGGCTGGCGGCTCCGCCGCAGATCGACACCGGTTTTTCCGGCCCGCTGTTTCCCCGCGCCGTGCAAGAAGGCGTGATGTACGTCCCCGGCGATTTTTGCTTCACCGGCCCGCACGCCGCCCGGCCGCGGCAATACATGCGGCTGAGTTTCGGCGTACAGGATGAATCCGGCATCGACGAAGGAATGCGGCGACTGTCGGTCGCGGTGCGATCGTTGTTGTAAACTCTTGCAGGGTGGGTCGAGCGGCAACATTTTGCCGCACTGCCCCATCATTATTGTGAAATCCGAATGTCGAAATCCGAATGTCGAATCAAGTCCGAAGCACGAATGCTCAAATGACGAAGGGCGTCTGTCGGCACGGCACCTTTCGGATTTCGTCATTCGGACTTCGTCATTGATTCGACATTCGAGCTTCGACATTCGTCATTGAAAAACCAAAGGCGGCCGATCACGCGGCGTCCTGATTCGCGCCGAGCGAACGCAGCTCTTCGCGCCATTGTTGCCGCACGCGGTTGCGCTCTTTCTTGCTCAAGCCTTTGAGCATTCCCTTATCGATCGGGGCTTCGTCCGGTTGCTGACGGCGTTTCTTCCGGCCGCGCGTCGACTTGGACGGAGCGTCTTCTTCATCGTGACCGTCGTCGATGCGGGCGTCGTGCGTGCCGACGCGCTGATTCTTTTCGATCGGCGTCGACGAACGCGGCAGCGTCTCGGGAATCGTCATCTGGGTTTCGAGCGACAGATTCTTGGCCGATGAAGCCTTGCGCCGAAACGGCCACAACAGACCGGCGAGACGGGATATGAGTCCTGGAGAACGTGAAGTCGACATCCTTTTTTCCTTCTGTTCCGGAGGGTCGGCTGAAACGTAAATCACATAGCGGGCATGAAACCAAAGACTGAGAAACAACGACCACGGCGCCCCGAGCGCGGTTCCCGCCGTCAAACTCGCCCACAGCGACGGCGAGGCCGCCAGTTCGGGGGGACGGAAATGCACAATCGCCACCGATGCGCACAACAACGTCGCGCTCAGGAGAAATAATGCAAGACTCTCGCGGCAGCGTTTCAGTTCGTGCCAGATGAGAACCGCGAGAAATCCCCAGCCGCCGGCGATCAGCGAATACCATGTCCAGGGAGAACTGAAATCGGCCCTCCACGGTCCGAGCGGGAAATTCGTATTCGCCAGCGAGTACGACGCATCGCAGCCGATGAGCAGGCCGAGGAGGCCGCAGGTCGCCGCCACGGCGCTCCAGCATTGGTATTTGCCGCCGAAGTCGTAAATCGATTGCTTGCGCGCCCACCGAATGGTTAACGCGAGTTGAGCCGCGGCGAAGAGCATCAGCGTCTGCAACAGCCGCGGAAGCGTTCCTGCATTCGCCGAGAAGAGATGTTTTCCCGCCGCGCTCCAGGGGAAATCGCTATGAATGACTCGTCCGGCGAGATCCGCCAGGCCGAGAATCAACAACACGCCGACGAATCCGACGAGTCCGATTTTCCAGCGTTCGGCGGGAACGAGCGAGACGACGGAAAGGGACGGGGGAGTGAACTCTGCCGGTGCCTGTTTCGGCATCAGTTCGGTGAGCAGGTCGAAATCGACTTCGACCCGCTGAGGAGGATCGGTTACGCCTGCCAATCGGCGCCGGCGTCGGCCGTCAACACTTTTCGCCCCCGCGAACCCGCCACTCATAGCCACTTAGCATCCGTTCAAGCAGTACACAGCGACCTTGCTCCAGCGACTCTCCCTAGTCGTATAAATGTCATCGGCAAGCAGCGACCAGTTCATTTCATTCGCACAAGGAAATCAAGCTCATATCAACAGGCACCCCCATGTAGATCTCCTGTCTTTCCCATTCGTTCAGACGATCAGGCACATTGGACAAGGTTTGACGAATGCTCCCATCACGTACGTTGACTGAAACTGCCGAAATAGCCGCGGTATTCGATACGTCAATTTTGGGGGGCCGTTGAAGAAATGGACGAAGGCGGAAGGATGAGCCAGAGGGAAAAATGCAAATGGATCTCTTTTCTGACTCATCCTTCATCCTTCATAATTCATCCTTTCTTCAACGACCGCTCCGTCAGTGGGCCGTCACCGGGGCGCCGGGGGGCATGGCATGCATGGGGCAGGCGTGAGGGCTCGGGGGAGTCCCCGCACTCATCGCATCAGGTGAGACCATCCGCCGGCAGTGATAACACTCATCGAGATGCCGGCGGACTTTCGAGGCGTCTTCGGGTGAGAGTTTGCCCGCCTTAAAATCTTCGAGCAAGGGGACGATCTCATGACAGGCCGGCGCCGTCAGCGATGAACTGCTCGGCGGCGAAATCGACCGATAACTGTAAACCGCCGATGACGCCGTCACCGCCAGCAACGCGATCACGGCCGCCGCACGGCCTGCCAGGCGCAGCCACAACTGGCGTTTCTCCACGAGCGCGTAGCGCTGCAAATACCCGATCGGGCATTGGCTCCATTGATCGTTGCTGTTGAATGGTGGCGTCATAATCTCGCGTCGCGCGAACGTTCGCGCTCAATCGGTAACAGCCGTCGGAAACAAGTCGTTTTGTGCGATGTTGCTGATACCATTCTTGCTGTTAAATTCATATCGTTCTGTGCGATTCATTACAGATCGGGAGATCTTCCCGTTGCGCACATGACGCAACGGCTTCATTCCGGCTTCAGGCTCAACGCCTGAGCGGCTCGGGGGCGCGGCAATTCGCTATGGGCTTCCGTCGGTTGAGGCAGATGAAACGGCGTGTGAATCTCTTCCGATAATTTTTGCGGGTTGCGGATAACGATGCATTGCCGGCTGATGCGCAGCAACCCCTCCGACTGCAACGTCCCCAGCAGCATGGTGACCGTTTCGCGGGTCGAGCCGATGATGTTGGCGAGATCCTGATGAGACAGCCGAATGCCGATCAGAATTCCCTCGGGGGAATTCTTGCCGTATTGCTCGGTCAGTTCCAATAACAGATGCACCAGCCGATGACGATTCGAACGGAACAGCAGCGATTTCAATCGGCGTTCGATCCGTCGTCGTCGCAGTCCGAAAAGTTTCGAGACCCCGAGCGCCAGGTCGGCCGATTGCGTCATCAAGCGTTCGAGTTCATCGGCGGGAATGAAGATGATCGTGCTGGGGAGCACCGTCTCGGCGGTTTCTTCGCGCGTCGAATCGCCGATTAAAGCCAGTTCGCCGAACAGTTCGCCCGGTTCGATGTAAGCGAGTATCGCTTCTTTTCCCTCTTCGGTGAGGTGGCTGAGTTTGACGCGCCCTTGAGTCAGCAGCAGGGCTCCGTCGGCGGGATCGGTCGGCAGATACACGGAGGAATGCTTGGGAAACGTACGCATGCGCGAACAGCGTTCGAGCCGCAGTATCTGCTCGCTCGACAGCCGTTCGAACAATCGACAGTTTTTAATATACCAATGCGCTTCGGGCATGTCGCATTCCGGACGCCGTGATGTCTCTGAGGGATCGCTCATTCTTTCTAAATGATCCTAACACAACCTCTGTGCGTGACCGTTATCGGCGAACTTTGAAGGCCTTTTAACAAGCACGACCGGTTGTGTTAGTCTCTAACAGTCTACCGCGAATTCGGGCGAAAAAAAGGGTGACGCATCATAAAAATCGGCGCGGATTCAATCCTGCCGCTCGCCGCGATCACAAATCAGGCGATTGCCACGCCGCATCGGCGAGAATGCCGCGGGCGATGTCGGCACATTCGTATTCGTCGCGCTCGGTGTCAAGAGAGACCGTCGTCGCTGCGTCGGCCGTATTTTGCAGGAGATGCTCCGCCTGCTCGAACGAGCAAAACTTCCGCAACGTCCGCAGATACGGCTGAAACTCGGCGTCGACCATCGCTTCGCTCAAGTTCCGAAAGCGGGCCAGCAAATGAGAGGGTTGATTCTGCGTCACATGCCGGCGGCAGGCATCGGCGACGTCGGGATAACCGGCTTTCAACGCCGCGACCGCGGACAGGATCAGGAATTTGTCGCGCGGCAACAGTTGCCCTTTTTGCTGACTGATCAGCGCCAGGCGAAGAAAAACCAGCATCTCGTGAGCGTCGTTCGCCATCGTCTTCGTCCTTCAGCGTCACCTCTAAAACGGAATGCTCAACCCGTCGTAAGCAAGTTCGACGCTGGCCGGCAGACGGGCGTTTGTCGCTTCGTATTCGAGCGTGTGCGACACGTGCGTTAAGTATGTCCGCTTCGGCTTCACGCGCGCGACGACGTCGAGCGCCTGCCCGACGCTGAAATGCGTGGGGTGCGGCTTCTCGCGGAGGGCGTCGATCACCAGCACGTCCAGCCCTTCGAGCAGCGGCCAACTGTCGTCGGGAATCGCACTGACGTCGGTGCAGAAGGCGACGTCCCCTATCCGAAAACCGAGAATCGGCAACTTGCCGTGCATCAGACGAATCGGCCGCACGCGCAGACCGAGCACGTCGAATGGAGCGGTGCCGATCGGCTCGAAGACGAGATGCGGAATGGCTCCGGGATGATCGTTCGGGTACGGCTGGACGAAGGCGTAGGCGAACGTGGCTCGAATGTGCGCTTCGACATTCGCCTCGCAGTACAGCGGAATCGCCTGCTGCAGGTATTGCCCGCAGATGCGAAGATCGTCCAGTCCGAAGATGTGGTCGGCGTGGCTGTGCGTATACAAAACGGCTGCGATCACGGCGATGCGTTCGCGGACGAGTTGCAGCCGGAGTTCGGGCGAGGTGTCGATGAGAAACGTTCCGCCCGGCGACCGCACGGCGACGCTCGTCCGCATGCGGTGATTTCGGGGGTTCGCCGACGTGCAGACCGCGCAGTCGCAGCCGATCACCGGCACACCGACGCTGGTTCCGGTCCCCAATAAAATGATCGTCCGTTCGAGTGTGCTGCTCATCGCGGTCATGAAATCAAAATGTTCCGCTGGATTCGAGGTGTGTTGTGTGAGAATGGCCTTTCTCACTAGCCCGAAGCGCCAGTTTTGAAGTTGCGCTGTCTTTCACCCTCTCCCTCTGGGAGAGGGCAGGGTGAGGGTGCCTTTTGTCTTTTTCGTCACTCTCGACTTGCGATAGTCGATTATTTTTGAAAGGCACCCTCATCCAGCCTGCGGCCACCTTCTCCCGGAGGGAGAAGGATTTAAGACGGCGAATCTGAAAAATAACGCAACTTCAAAACTTGCGCTTCGGGCTGGCATTTCGCCGAGAAACACAGATCATTCCCGCTTCAACTGTACTCCGCCAATCGCCTCGGGGGGAAGTGAGCATCGCTCCCGTTTTTTGAAGTTGCGCTATTTTCCACCTCTCCCCGCGGGAGAGGGATTTTCTTAACCACTCCCGCGGGGAGAGGT